>JAQBHL010000054.1:0-14132 GCA_032127745.1 Acidobacteriota bacterium | reverse complement strand
ACCCGGGGCCAGACCGGTGTTGATCTCGGTCCAGGTCTTCCCTCCGTCGTGGGTGCGCCAGAAGTGCGGATTCATGTCGTCGATCCGCATGGTGTTGGCCGCGGCATACGCGGTGCCCTTGTCGAAGTGACCGGCCTCGATATTGAAGATCCGGGTCCAGGGCTTGATCTGGGGCGGGGTGACATTTGTCCAGTTGGCGCCGCCGTCCATGGTGACCTGGATGTTGCCGTCGTCGGTTCCGGCCCAGATGACGTTCACGTCGAGGGGCGAGGGCGACAGGGCGGTGATGGTCCCCTGAGCGTCCACGGTCACGGAGGGCGCGTACTTGCCGGCGCTTTCCGGCACGGTCCAGGTGGGTCGGGACAGGTCGGGACTGATGCGGGTCCAACTGTGCCCGCGGTCCCGGGTCTTCCACACGACGTTGGACGTATAGAAGAGGAGGTCGGGATCCACCGGTGACCACTGCAGGGGCATGGTGCGGACGTCCCGGTTGAACGGTCCGTTCCGCGGTCCCATGTCGGGACCGACGTTGGTGGTCTGGCCGGTGCGTCGGTCGTAACGCGTGACATCGGTCCGGCTGCTGCCGTAAACGATGTCGGGATCCTTCGGATCGGGCGCGGCGATGCCGTACTCCTGGATGTTGACCGGATGCCAGTCGTGGAACGTGATCATGCCGTCGTCGGACCGACTCTTGACGCAGGCCGATCCGGAGTCCTGCTGACCTCCGCAGAGGCGGTAAGGGAAGCCGTTATCCGCGGTCACGTGATACATGGCCGCGGTGGGCTGGGTGTACCAGTTACTCCATGACCTGCCGCGGTTCGCCGAGATCACCGCACCCTGGTCGGACACGGCGAGGATGATGTCGGGGTTGCTGGGATTGATCCAGATCTTCTGGTAGTCGTCTCCGCCGTAGGCGCCGCGCACCGCGGTCCAATGAACGCCGCCGTCTTCGCTCCGCCACATGACCACGGTGGCGCTATAGATCACGTTCTCATTCCTGGGGTCGACGGTGATGGTGGGGAGGTCGCCGCCGCCGATGCGCGCGAGGGGCCGGGTGTCCACGTGCGCGGTGGCCGCACCCATGGGGCCCTCGGGGACGTTCACCGGCGTCCAATGCTCACCGGCGTCGGTGGACTTGTAGAAGCCCACCACACCGGTGGTGCTCTTCGACTCTTCCCCCTTGGGCGTGCCCGCCACCATGGCGTAGAGGAGACGCGGGTTGCTGGGCGCCACCGCCAGGTTCGCCTGGATCACGTTGGGGAGCCCTTCGGACAGAGGCTTCCATGAGGTTCCGCCGTCGGTGGACTTGAAGATGCCGGTGCCGGCGCCGCCGAAGGCGAGGCCCTCACGGAAGCTCTGCTGCTGGGGCCAGAGGGTGGCGTAGAGGGTGTTGGGATCCACCGGATCCATGAGGAGGTCGTTGGCGCTCGTGTACTCGTCGCGATAGAGAACCTTCTCGAAGGACTTCCCGCCATCGAGGGAACGGTAGACGCCGCGCTCCGCATTGGGGCCGTAGGGGTGTCCCAGCACGGCGACGAACAGCCGGTCGGGGTTCTTTGGATCCACCACCACATCGGCGATCATCTGGCTGTCACGCAGGCCCAGGTGCGTCCACGTCGCCCCCGCATCGGTGGACTTGTACATCCCGTCGCCAGTGGACAGGTCAGGACGGATGATCCCTCCCCCGCTCCCCACATAGATGAGGTTCGGGTTCGACGGGGCCACCGCGATGGCGCCGATGGAGCCGGTCGTCTGGCCATCGAAGAGGGGCTCCCAGTTGGAGCCGTAGTCGCTGGATCGCCATAGTCCGCCGTTGTCGAAACCGATGTAGAAGACGTTGGGTTGGCTGGGGACGCCGTCGAGCGCGCGCGTGCGTCCCGCTCTGGTCGGTCCGATGGCGCGCCAGTGCATCTCGGCATACAGGTCGGGGGCCTGGGCGGCGGCGAAGGACGCCGAGGCCGCGAGAAAGGTGAACGCGAGGACAACCCGGTTGCTCATTGTGGGCACGGAAACCTCCTCCTTAAGGAGTGCCCGGCCAAAGCACCGGGGGGATTCTGCGACTCTGGCCGGCCAGAATGTCTGGGACTTCGGTGAGTGCGATCGAAGATGTTCGCCACCGGTCGCTGGCCGCCAGTCTACGGCAGAAGCCGCGGTCGATGAGCTCGGTTCACTCCTGACTCAGCAGGCACCCCGGTGGTGCGGAGCCAAACCTCGAAAAACGTCCGAAAAGCATGTGTCGGGCGAGCGAGTAGCGTTTATCCTTGCCGGAATTGACGATTAACGCAGACGGGCTGGCGCGTCATGTCGCCGATCGGAAATCTGAAATGACGGTGGCCCGGGTGCCTTCGGATCAAGCCGGGGAACTCAGGGGGGAAAAGACGTGCCCGCGGGGTTCCAGGTCGATTCAACCGGCGTGGTTCGCTGGGGAACAGGGCGGCGGGACACCTGGCGGCTCGGCGGATCGAGAGGCCCGGTACGTTGAAGCTCTATACATTGAGGAATTGAAGGGAACGAGATGAGGCTAGTGCAGACAGGCGCCGCAGGCATCCAGGGCGAAGGGCGGGCGGCGGCCCGCGCGCTTGAGGCCGGACGAATCGAGACGCCGCCTGAGCCGGCTGGAACTATTACCCGGGCGTAGCGCGCTACTGCCCATTTTCAGATCCCATCAAGGTCACCATGCACAGATACGGTTTCCGCACTGCTCCTTCGTTCCGGCTGGCTCTTGCCTTTTCGGCGGTCCTGAGCAATACCCAGCTCTTGGCCCAGACCAATCCGCCACCCCCTCCGCCTACGATGCAAATGGGCAAACTGGATCCACTGGCCCAGCCGCCGGTGATTGATGGCCGGGTCGACGATGCGGTCTGGCAGACCATTGAGCCCTTCACCGCGTTCATCCAGCAAGATCCCATCGAGGGCGCGCCGGCCAGCGAACGCACCGAAGTGCGGGTCATGGTCGGTAAAGGCAATGTTTATGTGAGTGTGATCGCCTTCGACCGTGATCCCGCGAAGATCATCGTGTCGCAATCCCGGCGTGACGCCTCCCTGAGCGATACCGACTCCGTGGTCATGGTCTTCGACACCTTCAACGACAACCAGAACGCGTTCGTGTTCGGCACCAATCCACTGGGCATCGAGTACGACGGTCAGGTGGCACGAGAAGGCCAGAGCAGCGGCGTGAGCGTGGGCGGCGGCGGCACCTCCGGAACCCAGCGCGGCGGCATCAGCGCCTTCAATCCCAACTGGGACGGCGACTGGACGGTCAAGAGCCAGATCACCGAACGCGGGTGGGAGACCGAAATGGTCATCCCCTTGAAGACCCTTCGCTACAACACCGGCGCGAACCAGACCTGGGGCTTCAACGTCCTTCGCAACATCCGGCACAAGAACGAACAGGTGTATCTCACCGCGATCCCGCGCGGCTACGATATCTATCGCGTCTCCCTCGCGGCCAAGCTCACGGGCATCGATCTGCCCGCTCGCCGCGACATCAAACTGATCCCCTATTCCCTTGGCTCCGTGAACAAGGACTACACGCGCACTACGGGCGACAAGGTCGACAGGAAGGTCAATGTCGGCCTCGACCTGAAGTGGGGCATCCGCCCGAACCTGACCCTGGATTTGACGATCAACACGGACTTCGCCCAGGTGGAGGCGGATGAAGAGCAGGTGAACCTGACCCGTTTCGACCTGTTCTTTCCGGAGAAGCGGCCGTTCTTCCTCGAGAACGCGTCGACCTTCCAGTTTGGAAATCCCCAGAACATCGACCTCTTCTTCTCGCGGCGGGTGGGCCTTTCGGCCACCGGCTTGCCCGTCGACATCATCGCGGGCGCGCGGCTGAGCGGCAAAGTGCGCGGCTGGAACGTCGGCCTCTTGAACGTTCAGACCGGCGAAGCCGAAGATGTCACCGGCACCATCGTGGTCGGGGCCGCCAACAACTTCGGCGTAATCCGGATTCAGCGCGAGATCGGGCGGTCGAGCTACGGTGGGATCTTCGTCAACCGCCAGGGCACGGGCAGCCACGCCGTGGACCAGGATTGGAACCGGGCGTTCGGCCTCGACGCGAACATTCAGATGAGCCAGAACCAGCGCCTGACCGCTTTCGTGGCGAGGACGGACACCCCGACCAACCGCATCATTGGCCCGAGGGGGAGCGACTACTCGGGCCGCGCGTTCTACAACTTCACCAACAACCTCTGGCAGGTCTCGGGTGGGTACTCGCAGGTCGGCAACAACTTCAATCCGGAGGTCGGCTTTCTGCCTCGCCGCGGCTATCGGCGTCCGGAGTTCCGGGTCTTCTTCCAGCCCCAGCCCACGAAGATCGAGTGGATTCGACGGCTGGCGCCGCACATCAGCTACAACTCGTATTGGGGATTCGACGACCAGCTCCAGTCCGAGGCCTGGCATCTCCATCCCATCGAAATTCAGCCCAAGCAGGGCGGCCGTTTCGGATGGTTCGCCAACTACAACAAGGACAATCCCAAGGCGCCCTTCACGGTCTACAACCGCGACGGCAGGCGGGTGGTGATTCCGGCTGGCGAGTACGACTGGTGGCAGAGCGTGTTTGAGTACCTGCACAATCCGAGCGCACGGGTCACGGGCACGTTCCGGTTCTACTCCGGCCGCTATTACAACGGTGATTTCAAGTCGACGGAGTTCACCAGCGATTACCGCATTACCCCCAAGGCCACGGTCAGCGTGGGGTGGACCCGGCAGGACATCCGCCTGCCCGGGGGGTCGTTCATCAACCACCTGGTGCCCGTCAAGGCCAGCTACTCGTTCACCACGCTGGCCAGCCTGTCCGCCCTGATGCAGTACAACGGCCAGACCGGCCAGTTCACCTCAAACGTGCGCCTGGCCCTGCTGAACCGCAGCGGCACCGGCCTGTTCATCGTCTTCAACGACCGTCGTGACCGGCTGAGTTCCACCCCCGCCGAAACGCTCGGCCGGTCCTTCGTGGTCAAGTTCACCAAGCTCTTCGATTTCTGAGGAGGCATCATCGAGTGGATCTTGAGGGTCCGAACTTCACAGACCACAAGTTCCACAACATCGGCGTGACCGGGATCTCAACCGGAGGGCGCTCGCCGCGCAGGCGGTGGAAGCCCTGGATCTTCCCCCTCGTCTCTTTCTGATCTGGAGAGGACACCATCCCAGGTCACGAGAGCGGTGTCGTCCGCGACTACACGCGTCTCCAGAGTCAACAGGGCATTGAAGATCTTGTAGGTTGAAGCGGGATGCGGCGTTGATCGGCGGTTTCAGTGCCGATCCCCGAAAGGCGATCCTTCCTAAGGTCGTAGACGAGGACGCTTCCCTCGCAGCCGCTTGAATCGAGAAGGGGCCGAAGAGCGACGAGCTCCTCGATGGGCGTCACCGTCGTTTGAGCGAGTGAGTTGGGAACGACCAGGGCGGTGGCCAGACCAAGCGACGTCGAGACCACACGCTTGCGCATTCGCACTCCTTTGCGCGGCCATGATAGCCGGGCCTCAGCGCGCGGTGTCGGGGCAAAAGAACCCAGGAGCCTGCGACGCTGCCAGACTCTCACCACGGGCTCCTAGGGTTCGCGGTACGGTTGCCTGCGGCGGTAGAGGGCCAGGCGCTTCGCTATGTCTTCCGCCAGAGCGCGGGAGCGGCCCGAGGCCAGCGCCACCGCCGAGTCGGCGGTGCTGATCGCGCGGTCCCAATCCCCGGCCGCGGCATAGGCCGCGGCCAGAGCGTCGAGAACAACGGGGTCAAGGCGCGAAGTCAGTGCGGTGGCGCGTTCGGCCAGGCCCACCGCTTCGGTTGGGTTTCGGACCTTGGAATCGGCATTCGTGGCCAGGATCCAAGCGATCTCGCGCATGGGCGCGGACCAATCCGGCCGAATTGAGAGCGCAGCCCTGAAGTGCGTAAGCGCCTGGCCGGTATCTCCCATCATCCGCAAGGCCAGGCCCAGGTTGTTGTGGGCCTCTTCGTAGTCCGCCTTCTGGCGCAGCGCCTCCTTGAACTGGCGGACGGCCTCCTTGAGCTGGCCCTGGGCTCCGAGGGCGCTGCCCAGGTTGTTGTAGGCCGCGGCCAGACGGGGATTGATGGCGATGGCACGGCGATAGTGCTGTACGGCTTCGTCGAGGTCTCCTCGCTGCTTGAGCGCGCGGCCGAGGTTGAGGTGAGCCGCGGCGAGCGCCGGATCGAGCCTCACCGCCTCACGAAAGTGGACGAGGGCATCGTCCGGTCGTCCCTTCTCCCGCAGGGCCGTGCCGAGCCAGTCGTGCAGTTCCGCGCTTTGGGGATTGGCCTGTAGCGATTGCTCGAAATGCTCGATGGCCTCGTCCAGCTTGCCCTGGGCCGCCAGAGCCGAGCCCAGATAGGCGTGGGCTTCGGCGGAACCGGGTTCAAGCGCGAGGGCCTGACGGTAGGTCTTGACTGCCTCCGACAATTTCCCCTGCTTCGCCAGGGCGAAACCCAACTGCGTGGCGGCCATGGCGCTTTCCGGCCGGGAGGCGACGGCGGAACCGAGAGTGCTTACCGCTTCATCGAGGCGTCCGTGTTCGGCCAGCGCGCGGCCGAGCAACGTCCTGACTTCGAGCGAGTCCGGTTGGCTCTTCAGGGCCTCCCGGTACTGGGCGATCGCGCCGTCCATGTCTCCCCGGCCTTTCAGCAGGCTCGCGAGATGCAGTCGCGCGGGCTGGTTTCCGGGAGACAGCTCCACCGCCTTTCTGGCGCCGATGTAGGCGGCGGTCAGGTTGCCCTCCGTGGCCGCGATCCGGGACATCTGCAGATGGCAGTCGGCGAACCCGGGCCTTTCTTTGAGCATCTGGTCGCACAGGGTTCTTGCTTCGGCGTATTTCTTGCTCTCGACCAGCTTCGAGAGCTTCTGGTCGGTGCGGAAGAAGCCGATGAGGTCCTTGGGGTCCTCCTTGCTCCGGTCGAAGGCCACCGCCTCGGTTTTGCCGCCCCGACTCAAGTATCCGAGCGCCTCCAGGCGCTCGCGCGCCGAAGCATCGAGGGCAGCGTCGCTGCCTGATTCTGGCGGTCGAAGGCCCAGGGCGACGATCCGCTTGAGCTCCTTTCCCATCGCGTCGGCGCGGGCGGATTCCTTTTGAAGGAGATTGGCGGTTTCTCCGGGGTCGTTCCGGAGGTCGTAGAGCTCGGGGCGCGAGGTCTCAATGTACTTCCAGCGGTCCACGATCACTCCAAGCAGAGAACTGGCCCCATAGTAGGTGGTGGGGGCGATGGTCTCCGCGTAGAGCGCCCTTCCTGCCGGGCCGGCGCCATCGCCGAAAAGCCACGGCGAAAGATCCAGACCCTGCGCCTGCTTCTGGGCGGGGGCTCCGACCAGACCGGCGATGGTGGGCATGATGTCGATCAGTCCCACCGGCTGATCGACTTGTCGGCCCATCGCCTTTCCCCCCGGCACCCGGAAGATGAGCGGCACCTTGAGCGCGCTCTCGTAAATGAAAAAACCGTGATTCGCTTCGCCGTGCTCTCCGAGCATCTCTCCGTGATCGCCGGTGATGACGATCAGAGTCGAGTCGTAGAGCCCCATCTCCCTGAGCTTCTCGAGCACCCCACCCACGCCGTGATCCGCGAAGGCCACCTCGCCGGAGTAGGGGTCGTCGGCCCAGGTGGAAGCGAAGGGCTCGGGCGGCTCGTAGGGGTCGTGAGGGTCGTAGTAGTGGACGAAAAGGAAGAACGGCTCGCGTCCGTGCGTGGCCAGCCACTGGGTCGCAACCCGGGTGGTCTCGTCGCCCTTGCGTTCGCTGAAGTCGCCGACCATGTGGACGGCCTGGAAGCGGTCGTCATAGCTGTCGAAGCCCTGATTGATATTGAAGCGGCGGTCGAGCACGAAACTGCTGACCACCGCCGCGGTGGCGAGGCCTCGTGACTTCAAGAGCTCGGCCAGGGTGAAGGTCGAGTCCGGAAGCCGCTGGTGGAGATTGTCGCGGACTCCGTGAGCGGGCGGGAACGTCCCGGAGAACATGGAGGAATGCGCGGGCAGGGTGACGGGAACCGGCGAATAGGCGTTTCGGAACAGCACGCCCTCGCGCGCGACCGCGTCAATGTTCGGGGTGGTTGGCCGCGGAAAGCCGTAGCTGCTCAAGTGATCGGCGCGGAGGGTGTCGATGCTGATCAGAATGACGCTTCGAATCGCGGGCTTTGGAGGGCCACATGCGGGCAGGAGCCACGCGCCCAGGCCCAGCAGGCCGAGCCGCAGGACGGTGCGCGTGCGAGGCGCCGCGTTGACCCGAGCCACGTTCACTTCGCGCCGGCGACGGCCCGCCTGGCCTCGTCGAGCCCGCGGATCCCGGGATCCGCCTCGCTCCAGTTGGAGAGAAGCAGCCGGTAGTTCTTTCGTGCGGTCGCGCGGTCGCCAGCGGCCGCCGACGCGCGGGCGAGCCCCAGAACAGAGGCGGAGCGGTTCGGCCAGCGGGCGAGTGCCTGCTCAAAGGCCACGGCGGCTTCCGGGGCCCGTCCCACTTCCAGGAGGATCTCCCCGTAAAGCTCCAGGGACGGTTTCACGGGGCGGGGCGGGCCGAGGGGCGGCGGAAGCTTCTTCTCGATGGTGACCGCCTCTTCCGCGAGCGTGACCGCGCGGTCCTTCCGCCCTTCTCGGAGTGCCATGATCGCGGCCAATTCCTTCTCCATGACCGCGGAATCAAGCTTCCCGTCCCGGGACCGCCTTT
This sequence comes from Acidobacteriota bacterium, assembly GCA_032127745.1. Classification (GTDB taxonomy): domain Bacteria; phylum Acidobacteriota; class Vicinamibacteria; order Fen-336; family JAGNNV01; genus JAGNNV01. The sequence continues at coordinate 5,475 of JAQBHL010000054.1, read as the reverse complement.
GGAGTTCGTTCAACGCGAGGGCGGCCACCTGGGGACGCCCCGCCTCCGCACCGCTCATGCCGATCGCGAACAACTCTGCGGCGGTGCCGAAGCCCGCTTGATCGCGGAGCATCTCCCAGGAACCCGTTTCGATGACGTATTGGGCGCGCATGACCGACTCGATCGCCTTGAGGCGAGGCGCTCCGGTGTCGGCCACGGCGGCCCGGATCAGTTCCAGCGTCTCCCTCGCCCGGCCAAAGCGCCCCAGCTGGAGTACCTCGTAGCACAGCCAGGAGAGGCTGTGGTGGTCGCGCATGCCGATCCGGAAGCCGCGCTGGTTCACCCAGGTGATCGATTGGGCGAAGGAAGCCTCGTCCGTGGCCGCGGCCTCCGCCCAGTTGCCGAGCTGGACGAAGATATGGGCCGGCATGTGAAGCGCGTGCGACGACGCGGGCGCGGCGCTGGCATATCGACGAGCGGCGGGAAGGGCGAGCCCGGCATGGTCGGGGTCATCGTAGTTGTGGATCGAGTAGTGGAGCGCGCCCGGATGGCCGGGATTCTCCTTGAGAACCCTGTCCAGAATTGTCGCCACCCGAGCCTGGGTCTCGCTTCCCACGAGCGCGTGTTGATGGACCTCTTCGTTTGTTTCGGCGTAGAGCGCCGGGCTTCGCAGCGCGGTGGCGAGAAGGGCCAGGGCGTAGAAGCACGCCACCTCATGATCGTCCGGATAGCGCACATAGAGACGCTCCATGGTCTTCGCGTAGGCGACATCGCGCGCCGCCTTGTCACCCGATCCGAACAAGACCTCGATGGCTGCGAAGAAGCCCTTCTCCTTCGCGGACCCGGCCTTGGCCGCGCGCGCCTCCCTCGTGGGGCCCAACCGTTCCAGAATCCCCCGCGCGGCTTCGGGGTCCTGATTGAGCCACAGAGTCTGGTTGTAGGCCATCGCCTCTCCCCAGTACGCCATGGCGAAACCCGGATCGAGCGCTTGGGCTTTCTGGAACTCGAGGACGGCCTCCTCGTACGCGAAGTTGTGCAGCGCCGCTACCCCTCGGAGAAATGGTCGCTGGGCCTGCGAGGCTCCTGAGTTCGGAAAGCTCAGTCTGCCGAGGCCTCCGGTGTCGGTTTGAGGCGGGGTAAGGCCCAGGAGCATGACTCCGAGAAGGGCCAGGTTCTTCCAGGGCAATCGCTAGACCTCGTCCACCTGAACCCCACGAATGTAGAAGTACAGATCGAGGCGTCGAGTGGGGATCGAGCGGTCGCCCACCCGGAGGAGGATCTGGTAATAACCCGGGTTTTGGGGCCTCCAGGCGTACGACCACAGGCTCCAGGTGTCGTTGGTGCGTGGCCGCGGACACACGTCCAATGGCGCGTAGGTGTCGTCCGGCGTGAATCCGATCTGGAAGGAGTCGGTGATCCCATCGCCGCCCCACACGATGCCGACCACACGGTATCGGATCGACCCGTCCACCCGCCACTTTTCGACCCGCACAGGCATGGCGGCGAGGTCGATGCTCGCGGGTTTGAAGTCGATAGCCCGCTCCGGGATCCCGTCCTGATGAGTCCGCCTCGCGAACTCGCGCATGTGCGCCGTCGAAGCGGCGGAGTCGTCCATGAACTCGATATCGGTAACCCACTTGATGCTGGCGCAGCCGTACCAGCGAGGCATGAGCAAGCGCACGGGCGCGCCATGCACCCGCTCGAGGGGGGTCCCGTTCATCTCCGTGGCCAGAAACGGCCGCCCGCGCTCGATATCGGCCAGGGAGAAGACCCAGCTCGCATCCGGAAGGGACGAGCGGGAGCGGCCGGGCTGGGCGTCCATTCCCGAAACGAGCACGCGGGTGGCTGAGGGAAGTGGATGCGCCCGCTCGAGCACACGCTCCAGGGGGATCCCGGCCCAACTCGCGGCACTCATCAAGCCGAAGTTCGCGGGATTGTTGTTGCCGGCGCACTCCATGAGGTGGACGCCCATGGGGACCACGAGCGGCGCCAGAGAATCCAACCCGAGATCGAGATCGTTTCGGACCAGCCCGCGCACCCGGATCGTCCACGGTCGGCGCGCGTCCAGACCGGTGGGGACGTCCGTGCGCACGAAGAATCGGTCGGTCGGGGTCACCAGGGTTTCCGGAGTCAGGGTCGACAGATCGACCGCGAGCCTGGCATCCAGCCCTTCGCCGAGCATCTTTCCGAGAGGATGCTCGACGGCACGGCGGCCGGACAGGGGAAGAGTGCCGAGCAGGCGCCCACCTCCGAACGGATCGGGACATTGCCGCGCTCCAAACCGGCTCGCCTCAGCAAAGACAAACCCGGGTGGGACCGCCAACGTGCCACCACCGGCGGCCAGCGTAGCTCCGAGAAACCCCCGGCGGCTGACGACCGGGCGCGCATAGCCTGACCGCGCCCGCTTGGTGTTCGACCAGCTCACGAGGCGAATCCTAGCCTAGGCATGCAGCCCCAGACCCGATGTTGCTTGACCCCAGAAGAGAAAACGGGCGACCCCCAAAAGGGGCCGCCCGATGAGACTTGTCAAACGACCGCCCGGTTCACCCGGGTGCCCGCTAGAACCCGAATCGAACCATCAGCTGCATCAGACGCGGGAAGCCGCGCAGGCCGGTGATTTGACCGAAGCTCGAAGAACCGAAGGACGTATTCGGTCCGCTGAACTGCGAGTTGTTCAGGAGGTTGATCATCTCGAAGCGAACCATGATGTTCTTGCCGCCGCCCAAGGGCTCGACCTTTTGGAACGCCACGTCGGTCTGGGTCTTGAACGGTGTGCGCATGCGGCTGTCGGTGCGCGGTGAGTTGCCAAACGTGAAGGGCGCAGCCTGCGCCCAGGCGGCGGGGTTGAACCAGTTGGCGATGCAGCTGCACGACGGGTCATAGTGACTCTCGGTGCTGCCCGAAGTCGTCGGATCGGTGCCGGTGACGTTGGGCCGCTGAACTCTTCCGAACACTCCGGAGTTGTTGGAGGCCTGGGTGATGACCACCGGGAAGCCGCTCTGGAAGTACCCTACCGCGGTGACCGTCCAGCCGCCGAACAAGACACGGGCGAGGCCCGGATCCGACAAGCGGCTCTTGCCCTTGCCGAAGGGCAACTCGGCGGTCAGAGCGTAGTTCAGTCGGTGCGGCTGCTCCGTCTGCGAGGGCGCGAACTCGGCTTCGAGGTCGTAGCTGTTGACCGGCCGGGACTGGCCGCCGCCGTTGTTGCTGAAGGCGTTCCGTTCGCCGAAGATATTGCTCTTGTTGGAACTCCAGGTGTAGTTGATCCGGCCGCCCCAGCCGTTCCGCAACGGCCGTTCCAGTCTCAGGATCAACGAGTGATAACGAGCTTTCCCCTCGCTTATCTGGTGGGCCAGAAGGTCGCCGAACTGAGGATAGGGCCGCAGGAGTTGCCCGCGGGAAATTGTTGACGAGGCCGAGAGCGCGCCGAAGGCGGGATTGCCGAAGAAGGGGTTCGGGACCTGCTCGGCCAGGGCCGCGCCCAGGGACTGATACTTGGGATCGAGCTGATTGATATTCACGCTGGCCGAGTCGTTGCCCCCCACGCCGATCCGCTCGGTCCGGGAGCCGATGTAGCCGACACCCAAGGAGATGTGACCGGCGATCTCACGCTGGAAGTCGACGGAGTACTGTTCCACGTAGGGAGACTTGCGGAACTGGTCCACGAATTCCACGGTTCCGCCCGCGCCCGTGGCCAGACCCAGTGAGCTTCCAGTGGGCTGCTGGAAGCCGCGCGGGAAGGGATTCACGATATTGCAGGTCGCGCCGGGGGTCAGCCCTCCGTCAGTGCTCGCAACATAGTCGGTCACCTGGGTGAAGCCACGCGCGCCCAGATTGGTCTCACTGGGGAACGCATACTGGTAGGGGGCCCAGAACAGCCCGAAGCCACCGCGTACCACGGTCTTCGAGTTCAGCGACCAGGCGAAGCCTGCGCGCGGCGCGAACTGCTTCTTGGAGGGGTCGCTCTGGTGCGTTGGATACCCATCGACCCCGGAATACTGCAGGCCACCTTTGAGGTTGAGCCCCGGTACCTGTACAGGGAAGGCGCGGTCACGGTCGAAGCCGACGGTGAAGGCGTCGTTCTTCTCCTGCAGGCCCTGCTCGAACTCGTAACGCAGGCCCACGTTGACGGTCAGGTTGGAGTTGACCCGGATGTCGTCCTGGACGTACCCCGCGTAGTAGTCGATGAAGAAGTCGTTCGGTGTGGCCACGACCATGTTGCCGGTGGACGGGTAGCCGAGCAGGAACGCCGCCAAAGCGTGCGGGTCGGTGTTCGTGGGGCTCAGAGGGTTAGCACTCGTGAACTGGCCGTTGAAGGTGAAAGCACCGCTGGTCTGGCCGGAGGAGGTGTTCTTCAACCCGATTTTCCGCAAGGACGCGCCGAACTTGACCGTGTGCCTGCCCAGAAGCTTGGACATCGAGGCATTGGCGTCATAGGAGTAGTAGGTGGTGTCCTGGACACCGCGATCCCCGAACAGCCGGCCGTTGTAGTCCGTGCCGTAGTCCCCGACGGTGAACGACGGGAACTTCTTCTGAGGGACTGAGCTCACATAAGACGACGCGAAACCGAGGGTGCCGGGATCGAAGTCTACGGGGGTGCAGTCGTCGGCAAAGCTCGTATACCCGAAGCGCACGTGCGCGACCGTGCTGGCGTTGGGGGTGATCGTGTTGTTGACGGCGATGGCGTGGACCGTGCGGTAGAGAGCGCCGTCGCCCGGATCCGCAGGGTTCGTGCCGATGTCCCCGCCGTAGGAGCGAACCGCCGGTTCGGTCGAGTTGTAGTAGCCATACATCGCCGAACTGTGTACCTTCTCGTTCCAGGTCTGATCGAGCTTGAGCGTCGCGGTGATCGACTTGTCAATCAGGGAAGCGTCGTACGGTCCTGCCGTCGGCCAGAACTTTCGGAGACCGGCGGCCACGGGACTGATGCGGTTGGCGGGGATCACGTTGCCGGGGAAGGGGGTGCGAATGAACTGCCCCGGCCTCGAGGGATCAGGCTGGGTGGTCAAGGGGTCGTAAATCGTGATACCGCTCTGGGAAAAGTCTCCATTCAGCTCGCGGTCGGTCGGCGCGACCACGACCTGGCTGCTCCTCGTGTTGGTCTTGTAGCCCTCGAATGTCCCCCAGAAGAACGTCTTGTTCTTGACGATCGGGCCGCCGACCGAGCCTCCGTACAGATAGTAGTACGTGTCGGACTTCTCGCAGGCGCTGGCATCCGCGTCGCAGGCCTTCTGGGAGAAGAAGTCCCGAGCCCGCATCGAGCTGGGCCGGGTCTGACCCAGGAGACTCCCGTGCCAGTTGTTGGATCCGGACTTACCCGTCATGTTGAACACGCCGCCGCCCGTTCGCCCCATCTCGGCGTCGTAGGTGCTGACCTGGACCTTTACCTCTTCCACGGCCTCGAGAGAGGGGATGACAACCGCGCGGTTGCGAATGTCCACGATGGAGACACCGTCGAGGGTGTAGTTGTTGCCGCGGCGCGGTCCGCCTCCGAGG
>JAQBHL010000053.1:0-2662 GCA_032127745.1 Acidobacteriota bacterium | reverse complement strand
GATATCGACCGAGCGCGCGGGCTTCTGCATGTCAGGCAGGGCAAGGGCGCAAAGGACCGCAACCTGCCGCTCACTCGGGCTGCAGCAGAGGCGGTCGCGGTGTACTTGCAGACGCGGCGGAAGACGTTTTCGAGCAGTTCGCCTCAACTCTTCCTGAGAAGGCAGGGGGCGCTCAATCGGACTCTCGTCGCGAAGATGGTGAAGCGGTGCGCCACGAAGGCGCGGATCAAGAAGGCCGTGACGCCTCATGTGTTTCGGCACACCGTGGCCACGCACCTGCTGCGCAATGGCGCCGACATCCGGCCCATCCCGGTCTGTCTTGGCCACTCGTCTCTGCAGACCACCGAGAGGTACACCCTCGTCGAGATTCAGGATCTGCGAAAGGTCGTCGAGAAGGCTCACCCACGCGGTGGGCGCGCATGAGCCACCACCGGCTTGATGTGGCCATCGAGGCCTACGTCTCGTACGTGAAGGGCCGCGGCTTCTCAGAGTCCACGGTCCGCGGCGCCTCGAATCTCCTCAACAGCGTGAGCCTCTGGACCGCCTCGAAGGATGTCCGTGAGATCGGGGAAGCGGACATCACAGCACTGAGGAAGGCGCTCGATGCCCGCGTGGCCAGGCGATCTGGAAAGCCTTTGAAGCTCGGGTCGAAGCAGGGGATTCTCGTGGCGTGGAAAAGCTTCTTCCGCTTCCTCGAGCGTGAGAGGTGGATCCTCGTGAGTCCGATGAAGGACCTCACCCTCAAGAAGCCCAGGTCCATCCCGAAGGCGCTCTCGGCTGTGAAGGTAGAGGCGCTCATCGGTTTCTACAATCCCGAAACGCCGGTCGGGGCAAGGAATCGCGCTCTGCTCGAAGTGCTCTATGGCACCGGCATTCGGCTGTCGGAATGCGCGCGGCTCGAGATCTCAGACATCAACCTCCGCGAAGGCACGCTCCTGGTCAGGAACGGGAAAGGCAAGAAGGATCGCTATGTGCCCGTCTCAGGTCGGGCCCGTGATTCCTTGCAGGCGTATTTGATGGGCTCGCGGTCCGTCTTCGCCGAGCGGCGAGACAGCGGGGCTTTGTTCCTGGCCCGCGGTGGGGCTCACCTCGGTGGCCAGTCGATCGGCATCGTCGTCAGGCAAGCCGGTCGCCGCCTCGGCATTCGCGTCAGCCCGCACACGCTGCGGCATTCGTTTGCGACCCATCTCCTCGAAGGCGGTGCTTCCATCGCCCACGTCCAGAAACTCCTCGGGCATTCCAGCATCGGAACGACCGAGATCTATACGAAGGTCGGCGCTGGCGCACTCAGGAAAATGGTCGAGAAGCGGCACCCCAGAGAACGGCCACGGCGGTGCCGACGGCCCGCTTGACCGGCGTACAATTCTCGTTGTGGAAACCCCAGGAACCTCGATCGCCGTTGTCTATGACGAAGGCGTCTTCAAGCCCCAAGAGCCCGTGCCTGCGAGCGTGAGGCCGCACCAGGTTCTTCGGCTTCCTTTGCCTGATGAGGCAGAGTCCGCGTCCGAAGCCGCAGAGGATGGCTGGACGATGATGAAGCGCCTGCAGGGCTGTATCACGGATACGCCTCCCGGTGAGCCCATCGGTCGCGATCACGACAAGTACCTCTACGGTCGGTGATGCCGTCGCCTCGTATCTTCATCGATACGAGTTTCCTGTTTCCGTTCTTCGCCGCCCACGACCCTGACCATGAGCGTGTGAGCCGCGTCTTCGAGGCCTACGAGGAGCACTTTCGAGCGGGTGCTTTGGTCACGACGAATCACATCGTCTTTGAGGCCATCACCTTGATTCGCTACCGCGGCAGCCGCGACCCCGCTCGGGCTCATGAGCTCGCGGAAAGAGTCGGCGAGACGCTCTACTCGGGCAAGGTGGCGCGCATTCACGTGGCCACCTTTGAAGAAGAGCAAGCCGCCTTTGCCTACTTCAAGCGGCACCGTGACCAGAAGTACAGCGCCGTCGACTGCTTGAGCTTCGTGGTCATGGAGAAGCTCGGGATCACCGAAGCGCTTGCCGTCGATTCCGACTTCACGCATCGCTTCACCGCAACGCCTGGCCCAGTCCGGCAATGAAGGGCAAGGTCTCCACAGGGCTCGGCCTGGCTGGGCTCTTCGTCAGCTTCCTCAGCGCCTCTTCGGCTGAGGCGTCCATACCGCGGGATCTGTCGCGCCCCGCGCTCACGGCTGGCCCTGCCTCGGATCCGTTTGCGGCCGCGCCGCAGCTGGGCCTGCCCTCACTCACTCAGCAGCTGAGGGCGATCGAGGAGCGGACGATCGCGGTTTCTGAGTGCGCGACTCTGTGCGAGCTCGCGGCCTCGATAGAGGCTCATCCGTTCGGCCGAGCGGTGGCCAGCACCTCAATTGGCACCCAAGACGCCTGGGGCAACTACCGCTTCACGAGCGAACTGACGACGAGCAAGAACCGCTTCGGCTTCACAGGCCACTACTGGGACAAGGAGGCAAGCCTCTACTACGCCAAGGCGCGCTACTACGACCCGTTCACGGCTAGATTCACGCAGGCCGACTCGTTCCTCGGGAAGATCGACGACCCGCCCAGCCTGCATCGGTACTTCTACGCCAACGACAACCCGACGATGTTCGTGGATCCCAGTGGGAATGTTGCGATCATCGATAACGTGATCGGTGGCGCGGCGTCTGTGGCCATC
>JAQBHL010000052.1:0-7723 GCA_032127745.1 Acidobacteriota bacterium | reverse complement strand
ACGGTGGTGGGTTTCTCGCAAACCGTCACGGACGTGGTCCGTGGACCGACTGCTGACCGACTGCCCCGTCCGGGTGAGGTCGCGCGGTCCGTGATCAGGTACGCGGAAACGCCTCGGCGTAGGCGAACAAGCCAGGCGCTCCACCCGTGTGCAGAAACACCACGGTTTCGCTGCTGTCGAAGACTCCTTCGCGCACGAACTGCACCAACCCGGCCATCGCCTTGCCGGTGTAGACGGGATCGAGGATCAGGCCCTCCGTCCTCGCGGCGAGAGTCAGGGCCTCCCACATGGCCTTCGTGGGCTGACCGTAGGCCTCACCGACGAATGCGTCGTACACCCGCACCCGGAGTGCGGAGTCCTGGTGAGGGCTGCCGATCAGCCTGAGGGTGTCGCGGGCGAGTTCCTCCACTCGCATCCCCAACGCCGCGCCGCTCTTGTCGACACTGATTCCGTGGACCACAACGTCGCTCGAAAGCGCGGCCAGGCCCGCGACGAGTCCCGCCTGGGTGCCGGCGCTGCCGGAGGCATGCACGATATGCCCGACCCTTTCGCCCAAGGCCGCCGCCTGCTCCAGGATCTCTCTCGCGCAGTCGACGTAACCAAGAGCACCGACGGCGGTCGACCCGCCGATGGGAATCACGTAAGGCACCCCGCCCTCGGCGCGTACTTCCTCCGCTGCTGCACCGAGCGAGGCTTCCACATCGGTTCCGGCGGAGACGCAACGAGCCTGCGCTCCCAGGACGCTATTCAGAAGGATGTTCCCGGAGGTCGTGTACGAGAGCCCACGGTTCGGGACGCGATCCACCAGAACCGCCTTGCATCCAAGCCCATGCTTGGCCGCGGCGGCCGCCGTTTGGCGCACGTGATTGGATTGGAGTCCTCCGGCGGTGAGCAGAGTCGTGGCGCCCAGACTCAGCGCTTCTCCGACGAGGAACTCGAGCTTTCGAGCCTTGTTCCCGCCCAGGGCGAGCCCCGTGGCGTCGTCACGCTTGATCAACAGACGTGGCCCGCCGAGGCTCGCGGCGAGGCGCCAGGCCGGCTCGAACGGGGTCGGTGCGTGGCAGAAGGGCACCCTCGGGAAGGGAGACAGGTCAATCATCGTGGTTCCGTGGTCCATGAAATTCGCGACGGACAGTCCGAGGCGCCGGGCTCCTCAACGAGGCTCGCCCGTCGGATATGATACTCGGGTGACCTCTCGTAATGAAAACGTTTGCAGTACCCTGGAAACCAGCGCCCGGCGAAGGACTCAAGGGGAAAGAGGTTGATGGACACGCCCGAACCGATGATCCCTGTGCCGATGGCAGGAGTGTCGCCGCGGCCTCCATTCGCGGCTCGGTTCTCGGCCTTCATGCTCGAGCGGCACCCGTTCGCGGGCGAGGCTTTGCGGGAGGCCATGAACCAGGTGAGCGTCCAGGTCGGAGATGAGCCCGCGGTGAGCGTTTTGGAGGCCCTCAGGCCCGTGGTTCGCGTGGGCCTCGAGCGAGCGCTCGCCCGGTCCGCTCCGTCCGGCCTTGGGGAGACCACGCCGGGAGTCAGCGCGGCCGATCGCTGGCGCCACGCCGTGGCGGAGGCAGTGGCCTCCGCCGATTCGTTTCTTGAACGCGAGGGGCTGGCCGCAGCACTGACTCCCAATCAGCGTCGCGAGATTCTGCGCGGGATGATCCTGACCCGAGCCACGGACAATCGCCTGAAGGCTCTCTTTACGGGTAGCCAGATCCGCTACCAGCAGGGCTCTTTCCAGGGCAAGGGCTACCGCTCGCTCGGGCAGGAGGCGATCTACGCCGCCGGGATCGGCCTCCGCCGCGGCGCGGCCTTCCGCGGCGAAGATGGCGCCTGGCATGGAGACGTTGTCGCCCCGATGATTCGCGATCTCGGGATAGCCCTCGCCATGCGACCCCACGGCGACACCGTCCGCATGGTCTTGAACGCGCAGTCCGGAAAGGCGGGGCCACCGATGGACGGGCGGGATTTTCACCTGGGCGATCTGTCGTGGGGCATTCTGCCCGCGACCGCGCCCCTTGGCATTCCCACCCTGACCGTTGCCGGTCTGGCCCTCGCGTTCGAACGGGGCCGCACCGGCCAGGTCGCCATCTCGTTTATCGGCGAAGGCGGGACCTCGCTTGGCGAGTGGCACGAGGCGATCAACTTCTGCGCCGCGAGGCGCTTGCCGAGCGTCTTCTGTGTGCAGAACAACCAGACCGCCCTCTCCACTCCGGTGGCGCAGCAGTCGGCCGCCCGGGTTTTCGCAGACAAAGCGTCGGGCTACGGAATCCCGGGGATTACCCTCGATGGAACCGACCCCGAGGCGATCGCCGCCGCCTTTGGCTGGGCGGCCGAACGCGCGCGGGCGGGGCATGGGCCCGCCCTCATCGAACTGGTGTCGATGCGCATCTGCGGTCACGCTCATCACGACGACATGCTCTACGTGGGCAAGGACACTCCGCCAGGATGGACCTACCCGCCGTTCCAGGGAGGCTATGCGGATCCCGAGGCGTACGCCTTTTGGTCCCAGCGCGATCCCATCGCGACATACTCGGCCCGGCTGGAGAAGGAGCAGGTCATCGCACCCGGCGAACTGCAAAGCTTCATCGGCGAGGCGGAGGCTTTGGTGGAGGCGGAGGAACGTCTCGTGATAGACGCTCCATGGCCGGACGCGGCCCGGGTCGGCATTGGCGTCTTCGCCGGTGAAGCGCCACGCGAACGCCTCGACCCGCTCGATGGCTCACGGTCCGTCTCTGTGGACACAGCGTTGCCGCCACTCGACCCGGGACCGCCGTTCGAGTCCGCTGGGAGCACCTTCCTCGAAGGCGTCATGCGGGGCGTTCAGGATGCCCTGCGGGCGGATTCCTCGGTGTTTGTCTGCGGCGAGGATGTCGGCGGGAAATACGGCAACGCGTTCTTGCTGCTCCGCCCCCTCCTCGCGGAATTCGGCGACCGGCTTATCAACATGCCCATCGCGGAGGGGGCGGTCCTGGGGGCGTGCGTGGGCGCTGCCCTGGCCGGGCAACGCCCGATCGGCGAGATGCAGTTCAACGACTTCGTGGCCTGCGGCTTCAACCAGCTGGTGAACAACGCGGCCAAGATCCGCTATCGCTGGGGCGGATCGGTGCCGATGGTGGTGCGGATGCCGTGGGGGGGATTGCGGCACGCCGGTCCGTACCACAGCCAGAATACGGAGGCGTGGTTCTATCGAGTCCCGGGGCTGAAGATCGTCGTTCCTTCGACGCCGCACGATGCTCGCGCCCTCATGGCTTCCGCGGTGGCCGATCCCGACCCGGTGCTCTACTACGAGCACATTGGTCTCTACCGGGATCCGCGGATCAGGCAACGGCTTGGAGAAGAGCCGCCCGAGCCCATCCCGCTTGGTCGAGCGGCCCTCCGCCGCAGCGGGTCCAGCCTCGCCGTCATTTCCTATGGGGCGTATGTCCACCTCGCGATGCGCGCCGCGGCGAACCTGGCCCTCGAGGGGATCGAGTGCGCCGTGCTGGATCTGCGCAGCCTCGCGCCCCTCGACCGGGTCGCCATCCTGGCCGTGACGCGGCATTGCGGCAAGGTCCTGATCGTCCACGAGGACACGCGAACCGGTGGCATCGGCGAGAGCCTCGCGGCTCTCATTCAGGAAGAAGCCTTCGAACATCTCGACGCTCCGGTGCGCATCCTTGCCGCCCTCGACACTCCGATTCCCTATGCTCCGCCGCTCGAAGCGGCATTCCTCCCCGGACCGGATGAGATCGAGCGTGCCGCTCGCGTCCTCCACGCCTACTGACCATGGCGGCCCAGGCGGACGACGTTTGAAACCAGCGGATTTTCGGAAGGACCTTGGCCCCGGCCTGCTCTGGGCAGCCACGGCGATCGGCACGTCCCACCTCGTCCAGGCCACGCGTGCGGGCGCTGAGTATGGCTTCGCGCTGGTCGGGGTGGTGGTGCTGGCCCACGTCCTCAAATACCCCTTTTTCGAGTTCGGGCCGCGCTACGCGGCCGCCACTGGTCGGAGTCTGCTTGAGGGTTATCGAGACCTCGGGTGGTGGCCGTTGCCGTTGTACGTCGCGCTCACGATCTTCACGATGTTCATCGTGGTGGGCGCCATTGGCTTCGTGACGGGAAGCCTCGCCACCCAGCTCTTCGGAGATGGTCGGTCCCCCTTCGCCTACAGCGTCCTCCTGCTCGCGGGTTGCGTTGTGGTGCTGATCCCCGGCCGGTACGCGTGGCTCGATCGTCTGGTGAAGGTGATCGTGCTGATGCTGGCCGCCTCGACGCTCGCTGCGGTGACTCTGGCCATGACCGCCTCCCGCCCGGCTGCGGTCGCGCCGACACCCTCGGTCTGGGATGCGGCCGGTTTCGCGTTCCTGCTGGCGCTCGTGGGCTGGATGCCCTCGGCGATCGACGTTTCCGTCTGGCACTCCCTGTGGACCCTGGAGCGGGCGAAGACTGCGGGTCGGCGGCCCACGGTTGCGGCGGCGCGGCTCGACTTCAACATCGGCTACTTTGGCTCCGTCGTCATGGCGATCATGTTCCTTGGCCTGGGCGCCTTGATCCTCAACGGAACCGGCGTTCCCCTCGCCGGCGGCGGAGCCGATTTTGCGGCGCAGCTCGTGGGCCTGTATAGCCAGGCCCTCGGCGGGTGGAGCCGTCCCATCATCGTGGTGGCTGCCTTTACGGCCATGCTCAGCACCTTGCTCACGGTTGTGGACGGCTTCCCGCGCGCGCTGCGACACGCGACTGAGCTCATGGTCCCGAAGTTGGGTTCCGGGTCCGGGTCCCCCAGGCTCTATTGGGGTTGGATGCTGCTTGCGGTCGCCGGGGCGCTGCTACTCACCAGCGTCTTCCGCGGCCGCCTCACCGCGATGGTGGACCTTGCCACCACCCTCTCGTTCCTGACCGCGCCGGTGCTTGGCTACATCAATCTGCGCGTGGTGACGAGCAACGACATGCCTGCCGATGCCAGGCCTGAGCTCTGGCTCCTGCGCCTGAGCTGGGCTGGTCTGGCCTTTGGGGTCTTGTTCGGTCTTGCCTTCCTGGTCTGGCGCTTCTTTCCCGCTTAGAGAAGAGTCAGGCCGCGAGAATCCCGCCGAACACCGGAGGAGCGGGCGCGAGCCTGGCCTGGCGGCTTCCTGGTTTGACGTTCCGCATCCGCTCCGCTCCGGGAAGCGACTCAGCCGACCAGCACAACATGAACTTCTCGCGGGCCGTGCATTCCCCGGATGAGAGTCAGCTCGATGTCGCCTGTACGGCTCGGACCGCTGACCAGGACGACGCTCGCGGGGTCGCGAGTGTTGTCGCCGGCGGCCAGAAAGTGAGAGAGGTCCGGCACGATGCGCGGCACCGGCAGGAGGGCCACATGCACCGGGGGCAGCAAACACGCGAGCCGCGGCCGGCCGGGGCCGCTCCCCATGACGAGAGTACCCGTCTCTGCCAATCCCGCGTCGGCGCCCGTCAGTCCGGCCTCCGCCTCCCCGAGCCGTAGCAGGCGTTCGGCCCGAGCCTTGCGGTCGCTGGGGAGCCGGGCGTCGAGGATCCCGAATCCGCCCATCGCCAGTTCTTCTCTGATGCCGGGAACGCTCAGCTCGGCGGAGTCCCAGGCGAGCAGCGTCTTCGCGCCGACACCCTGCAGGATCGCGGCCACGCACACCGTCGCCTCACCGGGTAGCATCGGGCCGTGCACGACCGCGCCGACGGCCAGGGCTTCCCGAGTGAAGACGGTGACGAGATCGCCCCGCGCGGCCACTGAGGCATCGGGTTCGCTCTCCGCCGGCATGGGGAGCCATGCCTTTGGCAGAGCGGCCCGCACGCGCTCCAGAACCTCATCCCGGGATGTGCTCACGCGCGTTTCCCGCGGCGTGCCGCAAGGAGTTTGCTGAAGGGCTCGCGCGCAAAGCCGCGGAGGTCCCGGTGAGCGGTCCATCCTGAAAGCGGGCCGGGGAGGCGGGTAAAGAAGCCTTTGCTGGCGAAGACCTGCGCCACGATCCGCCCGAGGCCGGCCGCCACGGCGAAGAGCCACGGACGTGTGGCGGCGAGTCGAAAAACTCGCAGGCCCAGTTTCAAGGAAATCGGCAGCTCGCCTCGCTCCGCTGCCTCGTTCCTCAAGCGCACGAGCATGCGGGGAATGTCGATCCGCACCGGACAGACATCCTTACACGCACCGCACAGCGAGCTCGCGTGCGGGAGTTCCGACCCCTGACCCTTGCCGTGCAGGGCAGGCGTCAGCACCGCCCCGATCGGGCCGGAATAGACGCTGCCATAGGCGTGGCCGCCGATCTCGCGGTACACCGGGCAGGCGTTGAGGCAGGCGCCGCAACGAATGCAATAGAGGATTTCGGCCAGCTCGCCGCCGAGAACTTTCGAACGGCCGTTATCGACCAGCACCACATGCAACTCGTCCGGCCCGTCCGGGTCCCCGCCCTGTTCCTCTCGCCGGGGGCCGGTAATGAAGTCGAGATACGTGGAAACCTTCTGCCCGGTCGCCGAGCGCACGAGAACCGGCAGGATCAGGCTCAGATCGGTCATCGTGGGCACGAGCCGCTCGATGCCCATCAGGGCTACGTGGATCTTCGGCGCCGAGGTCGCGAGCGATGCGTTGCCCTCGTTCGTGACGACGCAGAGGGTCCCAGTCTCCGCCACACCGAAGTTCACGCCTGATATGCCCATGTCCGCGGTCAGGTACACCTCGCGCAGGCGGCTGCGCGCGGCCGCCATCATGATCGCCGGATCATCGGTGAGAGGAATCCCGAGCTTCTCGTGGAGGAGTTGTCCGATCTGCTCCTTCGTCTTGTGGAAGGCCGGCGCGATGATGTGAGAGGGTGTCTCACCAGCCAGCTGGACAATGTACTCGCCCAGGTCCGACTCGACGACCTCGATTCCGGCGGCCTCCAGGGCCGCGTTGAGGCCGATCTCCTCGCTCACCATGGACTTGCTCTTGACCACGCGGCGCACGTCGCGTGCGCGCGCCAGGTCGAGAATCAAGCCAGCCGCCTCCCGGGCGTCCCGCGCAAAATGCACTTTGCCCCCTCGCGACAGCACCGCCCGCTCGAAGGCCTCGAGATGCGTGTCCAGACGGGACAGCGTCTGCGCTCTAAGACGACGCGCGCGGTCGCGCGCGGCGTCCGGGTTCGGGAGCGAGCTCAGGCCGATGGTGCGCATCGACTGAAGGCGCGTGGTGGCCCGGTCGAGAGCGGTACGGAGTTGTGGGTCCGCGAGGGCCAGGGAAACCCGGGCATGGAACGCTATCGGAGTGGCATTCATTCTTGGCCGACCAGCACTTCGGCCAGATGGAGAGCGCGCACGCCCGCTCCCCTTCGGCGAAGGCCGCCCTCGAGATGAAGCAGGCAGCCGGTGTCGCAGGCGACCACGGTCCGCGCCCCGGAGGCGCGGATGTGGTCGAGCTTCCGTTGCAGCATGGCGCCCGAGATGTCGCTCATCCTGACCGCGAACAGTCCCCCCGAAGCCGCAGCACTCCTCGGAGCCTTCCAGGGCCACCAGGTTGGCGCCCGCGCTGCCGGCCAGGAGCCGGCGCGGAGCGTCGGCCTCGCCAAGCCCGCGCAGCAGGTGACAGGAGGCGTGGTAGGTGAGCGGCCCGGCGCTCCTGGAGGGAACCTGTTCGATCTTGAGAACACGCACCAGGAATTGCGAGAGTTCGTAGGTGCGGCCGGCCACCTCCCGGGCGGCCGCGAGCCAGTCCGCGTCGTTTTTCAGAATCTCAGGATAGCGGTGGACGATCATGTCGGCG
>JAQBHL010000051.1:0-4576 GCA_032127745.1 Acidobacteriota bacterium | reverse complement strand
GGGTGGTTCGCAGCGGATGGCTGGTCGGAGGGCGAGAGCAACTGGATTTCGAAAGGAGATTTGCCGCCCTGTGCGGAAAAACCGAAGGGGTGGCCACGTCCAGCTGGACCACGGGTGCGTTCCTGGTGCTGCATGCATGGGGGCTTGGGCCGGGTGACGAAGTCATCGTTCCTTCGCTCACGTTCATCGCCAGCGTCAACGTGGTCCGGCATACCGGCGCCACGCCGGTGTTCGCGGATATAAACCCCCGCACCCTCAACCTGGATCCCGAAGACGCCCGACGACGGATAACCGCCAGGACCAAGGCGATCATCCCCGTCGATCAGCTTGGCATTCCCTGCGAAATCGAGGCGTTTGTGCGGATCGCGAGGGAGCATGGCTTGAGGATCCTCCAGGACTCCGCCTGCGCCATGGGTTCCCGCTATAGGGGACGACCGGTTGGGGCCATGTCCGATCTCGCCGTGTTCAGCCTCCACGCCAGAAAGGTAGTGACCACCGGAGAGGGCGGAATGATCGTTACCGACGACCCTGACTTCGCCGCGCGTCTCAGGCTGCTGCGCGGTCAAGGACGGTCGGGCCCGGACCTGACCCGGAAGGATGTGTCCCCCGCGACCCCGGAGACTTATCCGGAAATCGGCTTCAACCACCGCTTGACGGAGATACAGGCGGCGATCGGGAATTGCCAGCTCGATCGACTCGATTCGATTCTGGCCAAGCGCCGGGAGGTGGCGCGGCGGTACAACGCGGAACTGGAGGCCCACCCGTGGATCCTTCCCCCCGTGGTGCCGCTTGAAGGTGAAGCCAACTGGCAGACGTACCAGGCGCGAGTGCGAGCCGACTCCCCCATTTCTCGCGACGAGATGATGCAAAGGCTGGCCGTGGTCGGCATTCCTACCCGGCGAGGCGTCATGTCGTCGCATCTGGAACCCCCTTATCTGGGGACGGGCAAGGATCTTCCCAACACGGAGGAAGCGTCGGCCCAGGGCCTCCAGCTACCTCTGCACCCCGGGCTCTCCGATGCGGAGGTGAAGCGGGTGGTTGAGGCGCTGCGCGCCCTTCGCTAGGGGCGCCGTCTCATTCGCGCCGGGCCATCGCAACCGGGGCCGTCCGTCTAGGGAAGCAGTATGCTTCTTCGATGATCGAGTCAAAGCGCGTTTTGATCACTGGCGGAGCCGGATTCATCGGTTCGGTGCTCGCTCGAAGACTGGTTGAAAGAAATGACGTGGTTGTCTTCGACAACGGACATCGCGATGCCCTCTCCGGGAGCGGCCTCATCGGCCATCCGCGGCTGAAAGTGATCACCGGTGACGTGCTCGACGCGGCCGCGGTCCGCGAAGCCATGACCGGGGTGCAGGTCGTTCTCCACCTCGCGGCCATCGCCGGCGTTGACACCGTCCTGAAGATGCCGGTCACGACCATGAAAGTCGCTCTGCTGGGAAGCTACCACGTCCTGGAAGCCGCGGTCGCGGCCGGGAGAGTGGAGCGGTTCGTCGATTTCTCGACCAGCGAGGTATTTGGCGCCTACGCCTACAAGGTCAACGAGAAAGATGTGACCACGCTTGGCGCGGTGGGCGAAGCCCGTTGGACTTATGCCGTGAGCAAGCTGGCAAGCGAACACCTGACCCACAACTACTTCGTCCAGTACGGCCTGCCCGCTCTTTCCATCCGCCCGTTCAACATCTACGGACCCGGGCAGGTCGGCGAAGGGGCGATTCATCGATTCATCGTGAAGGCGCTCGCGGGCGAGCCGCTCCAAATCCACAACGACGGATCTCAAATCCGCGCCTGGTGTTATGTGGACGACATCGTCGACGCGGTGTTGCTGACCCTGGAAAAGTCCGAGGCCGTCGGACAGGCGTTCAATATCGGAAACGCCCGCAGCGTCTGCACGATCTATGACCTGGCAAAGTCGATCGTGCGCCTGTCCGGATCCGACTCCAAAGTCGAGTTCATCGACTGGCCGCATGCGGATATCGAGCTTCGCATCCCCAATATCGACAAGGCCAAGAAGCTACTCGGGTTTACCCCCAGCGTCGACCTGGAAGAGGGTCTCGAACGAACTATCGCTTCCTACCGCCAGCCGGCAAGTTAGAGGGGCTTTTACAGCGGATATGGCCTCCAGCCACGGCGATGGGGACTTTTCCCCGGAGCAGTTCGGTTACCTCGGCAGGGGGGTAGTGTTCGAGCGCGGGGTGCTGGTGTTTCACCCCGAGAACATCCGCATCGAGGATGACGTCTACGTGGGCCACCAGACCATCCTGAAGGCCTACTACAAGAACACCATGTCCATCGGAGCGGGAACCTGGATCGGACAACAGTGCTTCCTTCATTCGGGGGGAGGGTTGACCATCGGTCGGCGCGTCGGCATTGGACCGGGAGTGCGAATCCTCACCTCCAGCCACTCTACCGGTGGCGGAGAATCGCACATCATGGACGCGCCTCTGGATTTCGAGCACACCACGATCGGCGAGGGGGCGGATCTGGGAGCCTCAACGGTGGTGCTTCCCGGAGTGACCATCGGCGAGGGGGCGCAGATCGGTGCGGGTGCCGTGGTGACTGGCGACATCCCGCCCTATGCGATCGCCATGGGCGTCCCCGCGCGGGTCGCGCGCCTTCGAAGGTGAGCGCCGCGGGCGACGGAATCACCGTGGTGGTGATGACCTTCAACGAGGCCGCGAGCCTGACCGGCGTCGTCGAAGAGCTGCACACGGCCCTGCGCCGCCTGGGGCGAGAGTTCGAAATTCTCATCGTTGACGACGGCAGTCGGGATGGCACCGCCGCCATAGCGGCCGGACTCCAGGGCTCCATGACCGGGATTCGAGTGGTGACCCACGAGCACAACGCGGGTCTGGGTTCCGTTTATTGGACAGGCTTTCGTCAGGCCAGGTGCCCGCTGGTGACCTTCTTCCCCGCCGACGGGCAATTTCCGGCCACCATCATCGAGCAGTTTGCGCGGGCCATCGAGAACCATGATGCCGTGTTCGGCACCCTGGATAATCCGGTCGGGTTTGTTGGCGCCGCCCTGAATCGGGCCGAACGCCTTCTTTATCTGTTGCTCTTCGGGCCGGTCCCGAGATTCCAGGGAATCGTGATGTTCCGGCGAAGACTTCTGGATGAGATTCCCCTTCAATCTCCCGGGGGGCGTGGCTGGGCCGTGCTCATGGAGTTGATTCTCAAGATCTCACGCGGACCCTATCGCATCGCCAACGCCCGGACCACGCTGAGGCCCCGTCGTTCGGGGGCTTCGAAGGTGCGCAATCCCCGAACGATCTGGGTCAACCTGGCGCAGGCGGTGCGTCTGCGTCGCCTTCTCTGAACGAGATCCCATGAATCCAGGCGGGGAGTTGGCACCAGGCCAGACCTTTCGATCGCGGATCAACGGTATCCTCGATCGGTTGATGAGTTCGAGGGAACGGATGGTGGCGGGAGCGGTCATCGGGGCCATGACCCTGGCCGTCTTCGGCCCGTTGCTTACCGGGCACGTGCTCTTCGAGCGAGACGTCTACCACCTCTGGCACGGCCAGATGGAGGGCATCGTCCGAGCGGTGGCCGAGGGCGGCCTGCCGCTGTGGGATCCGACCATCGGATTCGGTGAGCCCCTGATGGAACTGCCGGCCCAACTCTTCTACCCGTTCACCTGGGTAGGAATGATCATGTCCGCCGGCAAGTACTACTCGTTGTCGGTCATGGTCCACCACATTTTCGGGGGAGTCGGCATGCTGCTGCTGCTGCGTGCCCTGGCCGCCAGCGAGCTGGCCTCCCTTCTGGGCACCGTCTTGTGGATGTCGTCGGGTCCCTGGCTGTCGACGGCCAACATGCTCAATCTCTTCACTGGAACCTCGTGGCTGCCGTGGATGATGCTGGCCGCCGGGCGTACGGCGACCCGGCCCACGGTCCGAAATGCCCTCCTCTGGGGCGCTTCGGTGGCCGCCTGCCTTCTGACCTGCTCGGAGCCCGTGTTCATGGGCGGAGCCCTGGCGGGCGCCTGGTATGTGTTTCGCTGCGGGCAGGTCCGAGGCCGGCTCACGCCCTCACTGGGGCTCGGCGCGCTGGCTCTGGCCACCGCAGTCCTGCTGTCCGCGGCTCAATGGTTCCCGATCATGGCCAGCATCGGGGGCACGGCCCGCGCGAGCCTCGATCACACCATCCGCACCTCTTGGTCCCTCCACCCGCTGCTACTGCTCCAAATGGCTTTTCCGCTCTTCCACGAGAACCTGGCCATCGTCTGGCCTTCGGAGTTCGATGATTTCACCAATCCGCTCTTCCATTCGGTCTACGCAGGGATCGGCCCCCTGTCGCTCGCCGGGATAGCCGTCGCGAGCCGTCGAGGCAGGGAGGTTTTGCTGGGAGCGGCGGTGGCGGGGTCCATCCTCTTTGCCCTCGGCCGATACTCGCCGGCATACGACCTTATGGCGAACAACCTTCCCATCCTGGGGTCCTTGCGCTTCCCGGTGAAGACAACATTGTTGACGAGCTTTGCCCTTTGCCTTCTGGCCGCCCTGGGCTTCGATCGCGCCTGCAAGGCCGGCCGGAATCTGCAGGTTGCGGTGGGGGGGTTGCTGCTGGGTCTGGCCGT
>JAQBHL010000050.1:0-19880 GCA_032127745.1 Acidobacteriota bacterium | reverse complement strand
ACCAGCGCGAAGTGGAGGTTCCAGGCACGCGGATACCTGGCCGCCTTTGTGAAACATCGGATGAAGTTGAATTGGATCAAGATGTACGACAAGCGGACCGTGCTGCGAGTGGAGACAGTGATCAACAACCAGGGACGAGTTCCGGGTGCGCCGGCGTGTACGCCGCCAGGGCCTTGATGTGATGGCATGGGTTCCGTTACGAAAGAGCGTGACGTTGTTGTTCCGATATCGAGAGATCTCGGCCCAAAGCAATGTCAGGTACCTGGAGGCCTTGAGCCAGGTACCAGGGTCCCACTCCGGCCGTGCGGGATCTCGATGCGTTGACCACCAGCGCACCGACCAAAGACGGCCGGACGGTCAGAGCCTTCAATCCCCTGTCGCGCAACGACCGCATGCTCTTTGAGGTGCTCCTGGCGGGGGAATACGTCCGGCACGGTTTCACCAACCGCGATGTGCGACAGAAGTTGGGGCTCACCGCCTATCCCCTCGCACCAGACGAAGACAGGCAACCGGGCCAGGTCACTCGGTTGTTCCGGCGTCTCCATGCGCACGGGCTCATCGCCAAGATTCAGGCACTCGCGCCGCTGGCGCGTTTCCCTGGCCGGTCGACGGACCATGTCCACCGCGATCAAGCTCAGAGAAGTTGCCTACCCCGGTAGGGGTCCAATGGGAGTTGGAACCGACAAAACGAAGGCAGAAGCGGTTGGCGATGACTCGAATTTCCGGAGGAGTTGAGGCTCAGTCGAGACGTCGCCGAGCCTCACCGCGAGCGTTTCGGGGAAGTAGACGAACCTTCGCCGATCGAAGACGCGCGGATCTGGCGCCCGCGGACTAAGCGGCGCGCGTGAGATACGGGAAGCGCCGGTCGCCATCGAGGCAGGTGACCGGACCCGCGGGCCCCAACGAGAATGCTGGGAGGCGCGAGAATCGGGCCAAGGGCACGTCCACCCGCCTTTGGAACCCGCGGGTTGGACCCCTGAGGTTCGGCTACTTCCGTTTCATGGTCATCGGATCGCGCAACGGCAGGTCCGTGATCTTGCCCTTGGCGAGCTTTTCGAGAGTGATGTCGTGCTTGGCGTCGCCTTTGGCGATTTCGGCCTGATTGCCCACCACCAGGGTGATGAACTTCTCCGGGACCAGGTATTGCTTCGCCACCCGCTGCACGTCGGCCGCGGTCACGGCCTGGATCTTGTCCCGGTAGGTCGACCAGAACAGCGGATCGCGCTTCGAGTACTCGTCGGCCGCGAAGGTCCCCGCCTGCTGCGCTTTCGACTCGAAGTTGCTGGGGAAGGTCTGGATGAGATTGTTCTTGATGGTGTCGAGCTCCTCCGGGGTGACCAGGGTGTCGCGCATCTTCTGGATCTCCCCGTAGACGAGCTGCAGCGCGTAGGCCACGGTGGAACTCTTCGACTGATAGGCGGCGCGGAACCTTCCCGGATAGTAGGTGCCGAAACCGATGCCGCTGCCCGCCGAGTAGGCGAGGCCCTCGTTCGATCGCACCGTCTTCGTGATCCGCGAGGTGAAGCCGCTCCCACCCAGGATCTCGTTCATGACCTCGAGCGCGTAGATATCCGGCGAGGTGCGCATCACGCTGGGCAGAACCACCGATACCCGCCCCTGGTTCACATCCTTGTTGATGCGATAGAGGCCGGGGGCCGCGGGCTTGATGCCGGGGGGAATGGCGCCCACCACCCGCTTGGGCGAGGGCCAGGCCGCGAATGCATCCTCCAGCTTCTTCACCATCTCCGCCTTGGTGAAGGCACCCGAGACGGCCAGGATCATGTTGGCCGGGTAGTAGTACATGTCGTGGAAGGCCACCAGGTCGTCCCGGGTGATCGAGTTGATCGAGGCCTCGGTGCTGAAACGGTTGGTGAGGTGATCCTCTCCATAGACCAGCACCGAGAGCTCGCGGCCTTCGATGTCGGATGACTCGTCGTTCCGCTTCTTCATTCCCTGGAGGATCTGGTCCTTCGCCAGCTTCAGCCGATCCTCCTGGAACCTCGGGAAATGGAGCATCTCCGTGAAGATCCTCAGGGAATCGTCGAGGTTGTCGGCCAGACAGTTGAGCGAGGCCCTCGCCGAGGTGTCCCCCATTGAAGAGCCGATCTGGGCGGCCAGGAAATCGGCGCGTTCGTCGAACTGTTCGGCGGTGAGCGACTTCGTTCCTCCGGCCCGCATCTGCGATCCGGCGAGTCCGGCCAGGCCCTCCTTGCCCGCGGGTTCCAGCCAGCCCCCGCCCCGCACCAGAACCTGGATGTTCACCAGGGGAAGGGCGGCATCCTCGACCAGATAGGCGACCATGCCGTTGTTGAGCACCACCCGGTGATCCCGGGCCGAGGGCGGAGCGTAGGTAAGCGGAGCGAAGGTGAGGGTCTCCGGGTGAGGGGGAATGGACTGAGCCGAAACGGTGGCGGCGAGGAGAAGAGCAGGCAGGCCGAGGGCCGCGATCTTGTTGGCGTTCATGACTACTTCTTCCCTTCCTTCTCGAGCTCGGCCAGTCTTTCCTCGCCTCTCTTCAGAAGGAGGTCCATCAAAGGCTTCATCTGGGGCGGCACCTGGGCGGCCTGGTCGCGCATCTGTTCGAGCTGGGCCCCGAGCTTGACCGGATCCTTGGCGTCTTTCAGCTGGCTGAGCGCCTGCCTGGCCATCGGCCGGGCCTCCTCGGGCAAGGCGGCGATGTCGGGATCCTCGGCCTCGGCGCCTTCCGCGGCCGCCGGCTTGCGGGTGAAGATGCCGACCGAACGCGCCTCCTTGGTGAAGTACTGTTTGGCCGCGCTCTGGATATCCGCGGCGGTCACCGCGTCCACCTGCTCAGCCTGGGTGTTGATCCTCTTCCAGTCGCCCGTACCCTCGTACTGCAGGAGCTGAAACATGATGAAAGTCCCGCTCGACAGTCGGCGGTAGGCATCGGCCTTGGCCTGGTTCTTGACCTTCTGGAGTTCTTCGTCAGGGACGAGCTCGGTCTTGAGTTTGTCCAGGACCTCATACAGCGCCGCTTCCACCTTGGCCGGCTCCTGTCCATCCTTCACCGTGACTTCGGCGCCGATGTATCCGCCGTACTTCTGACCGTTCACATAGGCGGCGGCGTTGTTCGCGATCTTCTGGTCGAGGACCAGCGCCTTGGTGAGCCGCCCGGTGCGCCCGGACAGGATGTCGGTCATCAGGTCGAGCACCGGAAAGTCCTTGTGCACCATCGGGACCCCCTGCCACCAGACCCGGACCGTGGGCGAGGTCTCGGCTTCCGCATAGAGCCGTTTTTCGGCCAGCGATTTGGGCTCGAGGGTCAGCACTTCCGGGGCCTCCGGGCCGCGCTTCAACCGGCCGAAATAGCGCTCCAAAAGCGGCTTCACCTCCGCGGTCTTGAAGTCGCCGACCAGCACTCCGGTGATGTTGTTGGGCGCGTAGTAGGTGGCGAAGTAGTCCTTGGCCTGACTGAGCGTGTACATGGGGAGGTCCGAGGCCCAGCCCACCACCGGCCAGCTGTAAGGATGCGCTTCCCAGAACATGGCGTTGAATTCCTCGTCGAACTTGCCGAGGGGAGTCGACTCGGTACGCAGCCGGCGCTCTTCGAAGACTACATCGCGCTCCGAATAGAACTCACGGAAGACCGGGTTCAGCAGACGATCCGATTCCAGCCAGGCCCACAGCTCCAGCTTGTTCTTGGGCAGGCGCATGAAATACACGGTCCAGTCTTCGTTGGTCGAGGCGTTGAGGAATTCTCCGCCGTTCCTGGTGTAGATCTGGTCCATCTGATCCTTGATGATGTTGTCGCGCTGCTGCAGGACCAGAGCGTCGAACTTCGCCTCGAGCTCTTTGTAGCGGGGCGTCTTCGCCTCCGGATCGTCCATGCTCGAGATCTCGCCCCTTCGCAGCCGGGCGCGCATCTCGGACATTTCCTTCCTCATCTCTTCCCGCACCTGCTCCTGCTCCTCGATGAGCTTCAGGTCGAGGGCGATGTCCTTCGTGCCGATCGTCTTCGTGCCCTTGAACATCATGTGCTCGAAGAAGTGAGAGAGGCCGGTGATCCCGGGCCGTTCGTTCGCCGAGCCCACCCGGGCCACCCAGCCGGTGGCTACGGTCGGCGCATCGTGGCGCTCGAAGAGCAGCCACTTCATCCCGTTCGACATCGTCCACTCCTCCACCTCGATCCGCGGCTTCTCGGCGGCCGAGGCGAGCGACGAGAGGGCCAGGAACGAGACGGCGAGGGCGATCTTCCTCAGATTCAAAATCATGAACATCTCCTTTACTCTGAGGATCATACGTGGTCGCCTCGGACCGGGTTGCCACGAGTCGGGGGTCCGCTCACTCAAACCGCTAGAATCGCCTTGTGGCAGAGCGCAGGGTCGGCACCATCACAAGCTGGACGGAGTTCGCATCGGGGCTTTCGACCTTCAAGCTGAAGCCTCAGTCGGGCACGTCCTTTCCCGAGTACCAGGCCGGTCAGTACATAGCACTCACGCGGGAGAACTGCAAGCTCACCACGAAAGTGAAGGACGCGGAGGGCCACGTTCACTACGAGCCCGCGTTCAACGAGGATGGCACACCGAAGACGCGCGCGGTCACGCATTCCTATTCCATCGCCTCGGCCCCTTTCGAGACCTCACACAGCGGCGAACTCGAGATCTACGTCACCCTCGAGAAGCTCGGCCAGGGACGCTTCGGGCGCTTCACCGAGTCGCTGTTCCAGGCGAGCCCCCACGTGGGCGACACTCTCGGCTACGTCGATCGCATCGTCGGCAACTTCACTCTGGACCAGCGGACCCAGGGCGCCGAGCACGTGGTGATGGTGGGCACGGGCACGGGCCTGGCGCCCTTCGTCGGCATGATGAAGCAGGTGGCGCACGAGGCGAGAGCGGGCCGGCCTTCGCCGATTCGCTTCACGCTCATCCACGCGAACCGGACGGTCAGCGATCTGGGCTATGACGATCAACTGCGGAAGCTCGAGGCGGAGACGATTCC
Source organism: Acidobacteriota bacterium (assembly GCA_032127745.1). Classification (GTDB taxonomy): domain Bacteria; phylum Acidobacteriota; class Vicinamibacteria; order Fen-336; family JAGNNV01; genus JAGNNV01. Next base: position 14,921 of record JAQBHL010000050.1, on the reverse strand, counting down.
GGGATTCAGCTTCTCCTACGTGCGGTCGGTCAGCCGGCCCGCCCCGGCCGATGCGAAGGATCCGCAGCTTTGCCAGGGCCGCGCGAACAATCTGCTTCGCTCCCTCCTGGGTCTTCGGAGCCGCGAAGAGGAGCTTCTCGACCAGGCGCGCGCAAGCGGCACCCACATCGTGACCGCTCAGCACGCCCTCGAGAAGTCGACCAGACCCGTTCTCGGCTCCGGGGTCGATGGCGCGGCGCTCAAGGCGCGAATGCCGGGCGGCCGGACCACCGTGCTCACCTGCGGCAACCCCGATCTGATGGAAGACATCAGGCGAATCTGCGAGAAGGCCGGCTTCAAGTTCGAGATGGAAGAGTGGTAGCCGCGCTCGGACGCGGGACGGCGTGATTCTCACCGGGCCGCCGAAGATCACGCTGCGCGCCGCTCGCCCCCGGGCCTACGACGGGGCGATCGCGGCCGCGCGCACCTGCTACTCGCCGCGGGTGATCGAGGACTCGGAGGTCACCGACAAGCAACGGGACTCCATCGGCCCCCTCACCTTTTCCGCCGGCCACCACACCGTGTTCCAGCACGCGACCTTCGAGTTCGGTCTCGAGAACGTCTCCCGGCAGTTCGTCTGGGCGTTCCTGCATTCGCACCCCTTCTACAACTCCGAGCAGTCATCGCAGCGCTTCGTGAAGCTCGGCGAAGCCCGGGCCTATGTCCCCCAGACCCTCCCCAAGGCGGCGCGAGCGGTGTACGAGGCGTCCATTGAGCAGGCCTGGGCCGCCTATGCGCGTCTTTCGCAGATCCTGGTCAAGGACACCACCGACATCATCGGTGACATCCGCCATGTCACCGCGAACGCATCCGAGGCCCGGCACAAGAAGGTCGCGCGGGAAGCCGAAAAGAAATCCATCGAAGTCGCTCGCTACGTGATTCCCATCGGCGCCTTCACCTCGATGGTGCACTCTCTCTCCGGCCTCGTCCTGCATCGGCTCTATCGGATGTCCCGTTCGTCCGATACCCCGACCGAAGCCGCGCTGGTGATCGGCGAAATGGTGCGGCTGGCCCGCGAGCACGATCCCGCCTTCTTCGAACGGATCGGCGAGCCGCCCTTCGCCGCCGATCAGATTGTCGAGTCGCGCTGGCCCCGATCCGCGGCGGGCGCCGCGTCCGCCGCGGCTTCGATCGACGCGCGGCTGGGAGCGCGCACATCGCTGCTCGTGGATCACTCCACCCACGCGGAGAGAATCACCGCCGATGCGATGCGGGCGGTCCTGGGGCTCGATCAGGAGGCACTCTCGGACGATGACGCGATCGAGCAGGCGCTCTCCCCCGGTCTCAATCAGTACCGGCTCGACGCTCTGGACCTCTCGCCCTACTCGCCTGTCTCGCGGGTTTCCCACCACGCGAACTACACGTTTCTGAAGAAGCTCTCGCACACCGCCGACTCCCAGGACCAGCGCCATCGCATGACCCCGGCCTCCCGGCCCATGCTGACCCTGACCCACACCAAAGCACCCGACGTGATCGTGCCCCCGCTCATCGCCGGGAACGCGGCGGCGCGCGCCGTCTTCGATGACTCCGTCGGCAACACCTGGGAAGCCAAGGAAACGCTGCTTTCGATGGGCGTGAGCGACGAACTCGCGGTGTACGTCCTTCCGAACGCGACCGCCCTTCGCTTCCACGAGTCGGGATCTCTCATGTACCTCGCCCACAAGTGGGTGATGCGCACCTGCCTCAACGCCCAGGAGGAGATCTACCGGGCCTCGATGGACGAGCTGGAACAGGTTCGGGCCGTGCACCCCCGGCTGGCCCGGCACATGGGGCCGCCCTGCGTGCTCCGCCGCAATCGGATCACCCCCACCTGCACCGAGGGCGAGCACTTTTGCGGCATACCGGTGTGGCGCGACTTCCCGAATATCGTCCGGAGGCTATAGGCCGTCACCCCGGCGGAAGCCGGGGCCCACTTCCCAACGAAGGATGCGCGGATAGCTGGAAGGTGGATCCCGGCTTTCGCCGGGATGACGTCTCGGCTGATAGCCTTGAATCCTCCGTGACCCAAGAATCAATGCTGTCCGGGTGGGGTCGCGTCTTCGGCCCGGGACGCGAGGTGTCCTCAGAAGACATCGAAGCGATCACTCAAGGCGCCTCGCTCACCCGCGGTCTCGCCCGCTCGTATGGCGACTCCTCCCTTCCCGACCCCGCGGACGGCGTGGTCGCGTCCTGCCGCCTTGCCGACCGGATCCTCGCCTTCGACGAGACCGCCGGCGAGATCAAGGCTGAATCGGGCTTCTCACTGCTTCAGCTCAATCGCACCTTCTGGAGGCGCCACTTCGCGGCGCCCGTGGCCCCCGGCACCCAGTTCATCACCCTCGGCGGCATGGTCTCGGCCGACGTTCACGGCAAGGACCATCACGCCACCGGCAGCTTCGGCGCCCATGTGAGCCAGATCCGGATGCGCCTGGCCGGCGGCGACATCGTCAACGCCTCGCGCACCGAGAACCCGGACCTGTTCAAGGCCGCCATCGGCGGCATGGGACTGCTCGGCCACATCCTCGACGTGACCTTCAAGATGCCCCGCATCCCTTCCCCCTGGGTCGCAATCGAAACCGAGCGTATGCCGGATATCGACAGCTACCTCGCCGGACTCAAGGAAGCGGCCAGACGATTCCCTTTCACCATGGGCTGGATCGACACCCTGGGCGCCACCGGCCCGCTCGGGCGAGGGGTGCTGATGCGCGGTCGATGGGCCACCGCCGAAGAAGCGCGGCCGGGCGTTCCCCAGCCCCTGCGCCGTCCCGGACTCCCGTTCGTCCTGCCCGACTTCACCATTTCGCGATTCACCGTCTCCGCCTTCAATGCCTTGTTCTACGGCATTCATTCCTCCGGCACGCGCCGGAAGGTCGAGCATCCCGAGACGTTCTTCTACCCGCTCGACGCCGTCCGTAACTGGAACCGGCTCTACGGCCGCCGCGGTTTCACCCAGTACCAGTGCGTCATTCCCGACGCCGCGGGCGCCGGCGGGGTGAAGAGCTTCCTCGCTCTTTTGAGACGCACCGGCGGAAGCTCGATGCTGTCGGTGATCAAAGATTGCGGCGACGAGGGTGAAGGCCTTCTCTCCTTCCCGCTCAGGGGAACCTCGGTGGCCCTCGACCTGCCCGCCCGCGATGGCGTGCAGAGCATCGTCGACACCCTGAACGCTCATCTCATCGAACTGGGCGGCCGAATCTATCTGGCCAAGGACCGCTTCACCCGGGCCGAAGACTATCGACGCATGGACCGCCGGCTCGACGCATGGCGCGAGGTGAAGCGGAAATACGATCCGCAGGGTCGACTTCGCAGTGCGCAATCGGCGAGACTGGAACTCACATGAAGGTGGTGACTCTGGGGGCGACTCGCGGCATCGGCCGATCCCTGGCCCGCCTGCTGGCCGCTCGTGGCGATTCCCTTCACGTCCTCGGTCGCAATTCCGAGGACCTCGCCCGGTGCGCGGAAGATTTGAAGATTCGCGGCGCGGCCGCGGTCTCCACCGGGTTGTGCGACCTCATGACGCCGGATGGTTTCGGGCCCGCGCTCGACGCCGCCGACACCGCCCTCGGCGGTTTCGACACCGTCATCGTGAGCGCCGGCATCTTCGGGACGCAGGACCAGCTGGCCGCCGATCGGGGGAGAGCCGCCGCCGTCCTCACCGCCAACTTCACGAACACCGTGCTCTTTTGCGAGGAAGCGCGGGTGCGGCTCCTGGCCCGCGGGGGCGGCCGGCTGGCCGTCTTCTCGTCCGTCGCCGGCGAACGCGGCCGCAAGCCGGTGGTGATCTACGGCGCCGCCAAAGCCGGACTCTCCGCCTATCTCGAGGGCCTGGACCATCTGTACCGGGCGCAGGGTCTGATCACCACCACGGTGAAGCCCGGCTTCGTGCGAACGTCCATGACCCAGGGACTCAAGGAGCCCCCATTCGCGGGCGACCCTGATGATGTCGCAATGACCGTGCTCTCCGCCATCCTCCGCGGAGCGCCGGTGGTGTACGCCCCCTCCATGTGGGCGCTGGTGATGATGGTGATTCGTCTTCTGCCCCGCGCGGTGATGCGACGAGTGAAGTTCTAGGGCGCGCCACCGGAGCGATATGAATTCCACATCGCTGCTGGCGGCGGTCACCGCGATAGGCGCTCTGGCTTTTCTGGCCCGGACGGCCGTGCTTTTTGGACGGGAGCCCGGGGGCGTCGATGCCTGGTACTACCTCGGCTATGCGCGGGCCATCCGGAAAGCGCCCGGCCTGCGCGTTCGGCTGCCCCAATATCTGCTCCAGGACGAGGAACAGTCATACGCCCCGCTCTTTCCCTCACTCCTCGCCCTGCTGCCCGAGAAGATTCTGGCTCGCAGCTTCTGGGCCGTCTCGCCCGGGATCGACTGTCTCACTCTGATCCTGCTCTTCGTGCTCGCCTTGAAGCTCACCGCCGAGCCCACGGTGGCCCTCGTGGCCACCCTGGCCTATGCGGTGTCACCCACTCTGATTTCCGAAACCCGGGCCCTGTCTCCGCGCAGCTTCGGCGTCTTCGTGCACGCCCTCAGCACGATCCTGCTCCTGCGCGCGGTCATCGGCGTGCCTCACTGGACCTGGACCGCGGGCGCCCTCGCCGCCGGCGCGCTGGTGTTCTTGTCCTCGGCCACGGCCATGGCTTCCTACGTCTTCGTGGCCGCTTCCTTGTCCCTCGTCTATGCCGAACCGCGCTACCTCGTCCTGGCCCTGCTCTCGATGGTTTTGGCCTGGGTTTTGTCCCTGGGTCATCTCGGTCGGGTGTTCGTGAACTACTTCCATGCCGTCCGCTTCTGGGTGCTCCACCGGGAACGGTTCGGATCGCATCCCATCCTGGATTCGCCGGTGTATGGCGGGCCTCGAAAACGGTCGACCACGAGGCCGATGGACCCGGGCTTCCTCGGCCAGGGCTTCGGATCTCAGATGCTGAGACTGCTGGGCGAGAATCCGTTTCTGCTCGTTCTGCCCATCGCCCGTGGGGAGAGCGGACCCTGGTTCTCGAGCCTGTTCGTCTGGGCGGCCTCCCTCTCCGCCTTCGGCGTGATCGCCACCGTGGTCTGGCCGCTGCGCGCCTTCGGGCCCGGACGGAACTACATGAAGTCGGCGATCTTTCCGACCGCCTACGTTCTGGCCGCGGCCATCGGCACGCCGCGAGGCCTGCTCAATCCCACCGGCCTCGCCACCCTGGCCGCGCTGGGCGCGAGCGTCGTATCGGTGATCTTCTTTCTCGTCTACATGCGGGGAAAGAAGAATGAGCTGACCGCCCATGTGCCGGCGGGATTGCGGGCGCTGACCGCGCGGCTCGCCTCGCTGCCCGAGGGCGGGGTGGTGTGCCTGCCCGGCGGCTACAGCGACTACGTCACCTACCGGAGCGGGCGAAGCGTCTTGTGGGGCGGGCATAGCGGCTCCCTGGACAAGTTCGCCCTGGCCTCGCCGGTGTGGCGCGAGCGCGTGGAGGTAGCGGCGAGACGGTTGGGGGTTCGGTATCTCATCGTGGAACGCGCGTTCGTCGACCCCTCGGTGCTCGCGCTCGATTCGGGCTGCTCTCTCCTCGAGCCGCATGAAGGGTTCGATCTTTTCGATCTGCAAGCCTCGCCCTCCGCGCCATGACCGGGCCGGGGGCCGCGGACTGGAGCCGGTTCTCCCTGCACATCGTTCTGGTCGAGCCGGAAATCCACTTCAACACCGGCAACGTGGGTCGGACCTGCCTGGCCACGGGCGCGAAGCTTCATCTGGTCAAGCCTCTCGGCTTCTCTCTCGACGACGCCCGGGTCAGGCGCGCCGGCCTCGACTACTGGCCGGAGGTCAACCCGGCGGTGTGGGAGCGGTTCGAGGAGATCGAGGAGAGCCTCCCCCGTCTCGGTGCTCCCGTCTTCTTCTCGGCCGAAGCCACCCGGTCCTTCTGGGACCTTTCATACACGGGACCGACCGTGCTCGTCTTCGGGCGAGAGAGCACCGGCTTGAGTGAAGCGATAAGAGCGAGATTCGCGGCGTCTCTGGTGTCGCTTCCTCAGCAAAAGGCATCGGTGCGGTCGCTCAATCTCTCCAACACGGTGGCGGTGGCCGCGTACGAGGTTCTGCGGCAGCGCCGCCTGGCCGGGTGCTAGCGACTACCCGGCCAGAAACTCGCATCCATCAGCGCCACCGGATCCACGTTGAGCGAATGCAGATAAACCGAGAAGCAGAGATGCGGGGTCAAAGCACCGAGCCCGCTCTGCCCCGACACCCCCACCGGAGCGCCCTCCGCCACCACGTCGCCTTCGGCCACGGTCACGTGACTCATATGCGATAGCACGCTCACCAGGCCGTTGCGGTGACCGATCACCACCGTCTCTCCGGAAAACGCGAGACTGCGAGCCAGGATGATGATGCCCGCTCCCGGGGCTTTGACCGTGGTCCCGGGCGGGACTTCATAGTCGACGCCGCGATGCTGCTCGCCCATGAGGCCATCCTTCGCCGGGCCCATCACCATCCCGTAGTTCTCAGCACCGCCGAAGGGAAAACTGATCGCCTGATCGACGGGGGGGCGGAGCGGTCCCGAGTGGTAGGCCTTGAGATCGCGGGTCCTTATGGCCGAGAGCAGGAAACGCCCGTGACCCAGCGCGGTCTGGTTGGACGCCGAAGCCAGCGCCTCCGGCGAGAGCAGTCTCGGGCGGCCCGGCCGGACGAGGCCCCTCACGGGCACGTTCAGGCTGGTGGAGCCTCCCCGGCCGCGCCGGCCCGGGAAATAGACGGAGAGCTTGTGGTTGGCGGGCTCCGTGTCGAGCGCCACCGGGATGAGGCCGAAGAGGCTGCTCCCTTCCTGGGCCAGCGAGGCCCGGCGGCCGTCGAGGAGAGTGTTCGCGGAGGCCCAGCGACTCCGGCTCACGGTCACATAGAAGACGCCTCCGGGCTGGGCCCGCGCGGTCTCGACCGACACCACGCTGCGTCCAAACGCGCGAGTGAGAACGGAAGGAACCGACTGAGCGGCGAGCATCCGGCCCTCCCCGAGAATGGAGAGCACGGCCAGGAGAATCAGGGTTCGCCGGGCTGAGTTCATGATCCGGTCGGGATCCTCAGTATCTCGAGGAGGGCCCGCTCGACCTCGGTGTCTTCGCCAGGAAGGACGGTGCGCAGGTCGATTAGGAGGAGGCCGTCCTCGATGCGGGCGATGACGGGAGGGGTCGATTCGCGAAGCCTCCGCGCCAGAGTGTCCGCTGAAAAGAGCCGGGATCGCACGGCCAGGGCGCGCGAGGGAAGGACGGTATCGGGAGCGGCCCCACCCCCCACCGCCGAACTCACGTCCTTAACTTCGAGGTCGGCCTCGGCACCCTTCTCGACCAGAAGATGGCGCAACCGCCGGGCGCGGGCGTCGATCTCGTCCATGGACAGGGTGAGCATGCGCGGAACCGGCAAGGCCTGGCCCCGCCCGGCTTCGTGGAGGGCCAGAACGGAATCGAGGGCGGCGATGGTCATCTTGTCCACTCGAAGCGCGCGATAGAGGGGGTTTCGGCGCAGGGCGTCCACCGGTTTCTTTCTCCCCATCAGAAGACCGGCCTGGGGGCCTCCCAGCAGTTTGTCCCCGCTCGCGGTCACCACATCCACCCCCGCGGCCAGACTCGCGGCGATCGTGGCCTCCTGATCAAGGGGTTCGGCCATGGCCTCGAGCAGGCCGCTGCCCAGATCTTCAACCACCGTGATCGAGCGGGTGCGTCCGAGGGCCACCAGTTCCTTGAGGCCGGCCGCTTCGGTGAAACCGACAATTTTGAAATTGGAGGGATGGACTCTCAGGATGAGACCGGTCTCTTTGGTGATGGCGCCTGCGAAGTCGGCGATGCGGGTGCGGTTGGTGGTGCCCACCTCGCGCAACCGGGCTCCTCCCTTCGCCACGATGTCCGGAATGCGGAACGATCCGCCGATCTCCACCAGCTCGCCACGGCTGACCAGCACCTCGCGCCCTTCGGCGAAAGTATTGACCGCGAGCAACACCGCGGCCGCGTTGTTGTTGACCACCACCGAGGATTCCGCGGACAGCATGGCCTGAAGACGGCCTTCGGCGTGGGTTTCGCGATGCCCTCTTTCGCCCGTCCCCAGATCGAATTCGAGATTCGAATACGACGAGGCGATCGCGGCCACCTGGGCGGCCACTTCGGGGGAGAGGGGGGCCCGGCCCAGGTTGGTGTGCACCACCACTCCGGTGGCGTTGATGACGCGTCGCAGCGAATGGGCGGCGGCCTTTTCGCTGGCTGCGGCGATTCGAAGGTCCAGGGCCTTGAGCTCCCGGTCAAAAGCGGCGACATCCTTCTCCGCGGCCAGGGCGCGGAGTTCGCCGATCAGCGCCTGGATCACCCTCTCCACCACTCTCCGGCCTCGCGCAGCGATGGCCGTTTTGACCGCCGGCCGCTCCAGAAGCCTGGCTATCTGGGGAATACGGCGGCGGAGATCGTCGGTCGGCATGAGGGAACGAAGTGAATCTTAGAGTCGGCCGGCTGATTGGCCCGCCCCTTGCGGGACTCGCGAACGTGGGCGGACGATGCGGACGTGGACGTCGGTCCGAAGCTTTGCGCCTTCCTCAGTTCTAGAACTTCGTCACCAGCGCGGCGGCCATGACGGTGTCCGTCTTCTTCTTGCCGAGGGGCGGAGTATTCAAGTGGCTCACGGTGTGGGAGAGTTTCAGGGAGAACCGCACATTGAGCGCGGCGGTCAGTGCGGCGACATTCATGAGCCGCCAGTCCGGCGTCTCTTTCAGATTGGCGATGTAACTTGCCTGGTTCTGAAATTCGGCGGTCTTGGAAATCACGTACTTGTAGGTGAGCCCGGCCCGACCGAACGCGAAGTTGTCGACCACCTTCTCGGGAAGACGGACCTCACGGGCGAAGCCGAGCCCGCCTTCGACCGACAACAAATGGGGCTCGCCGATACGGAGCTTGCGCGCCAGACCCAGCTCGGCCCCCACTCGTGAATCGATGCCGGCGTAGATGTCTTCGGCGTAGGCAACCTCGACGAAAAGATCGGTCCTCGGATCGAGGGCTCGTGCGCCACGAAGGGAGGCCGCGAGATTTCGAAGGTTCTCCTCGCCCGAGACGGATCCTCGATTCACCGCGACCGCGGCCGCCACGGACCAGGGCGAGGTCCCCTCGTACTTCAGTTCGGAAGCGAGTCCGAGAACGGAGGTTTCCGTGTTGCCGCTCGTTCTGAGGAAGGAAACCTGACCGGCGCCGGTCCAGGCCGGGGGCGGCGGCGGAGCGGGCGGGGACACGGCCGCGGGCTCCTGGGCCTGAACCAGGGAAGCGAAGCAGATGGCAAGAACGGCGAACCGATGTTTCGGATGGGGCATGGGTCTCCTCGGTGATGCGGACAGGGCGCAGTCCAAATCCCGGGGGCCGGTCAGGCCCTCCGGGAGCCGGTCCCGCCTGGCGTCGGTGTTCTTTGTCCCGCCGCGCATCTTCTCGCAGGCGCGAACGGGAAGTAAAACGACGAGCGCGATGACGAAGAAGTCGAAGGCGTTCTGAAGGAAGTTGCCGCATAGGTTCGGGCGTCTCCCGGGTCAAATCTGTAGACTGCGCGATGTGACTCCGGCCGCACCGATCGCCTTGCTCACGGGTTTCCCGGGCTTCATCGGCGAGAGGCTCCTCCCCAGGCTGATCGATCTGCATCCGGGGACCGAGTTCTGGTGTCTGGTCCAGCCGCGTTTCAAGGAGCAGGCGCAAAGCGCGCTGTCCCGGCTCGGCTTATCGGCCACCCGAGCCGGGGTGGTCGAGGGCGATATCACTCTGGACCATCTGGGTATCGAGAGTTCACGACGCGACGCGATACTTCCGCGGCTCGGCTCGGTCTTCCACCTCGCCGCGGTCTACGACCTGGCCGTCACTCCCGAGTTCGCGCACCGGGTCAACGTCGTGGGCACCCGGAACATGATCGCCTTCGCCCGGGCGGCCCCGGGCTTCTCGCGTTTTCATCACGTCTCCACCGCATACGTGTCGGGAACCTTCGAGGGCGTTTTCAAGGAAACCGATCTCGACCTGGGTCAGGGCTTCAAGAACCATTACGAGTCCACGAAGTTCGAGTCCGAGAAGGAAGTGGTCGGAAGCGGTCTCCCCTTCACCGTCTATCGCCCCGGCGTGGTCTGGGGCGACTCGCGCACCGGCGAGACGGCCAAGTTCGACGGGCCCTACTCGGTCATGGGGGCCATGGAAAGGGTTCCCCTGGTCTTTCTGGACGGGCCCCGGGACGCCACCATGAACGTGGTTCCCGTCGACTACGTGGTCGAGGGTCTCGCCCGTCTTTCCGCCTCTTCGTGGAGCCTTGGCCGGACCTATAACCTCACGGATCCTGACGGCAAGGACGTCCGCACTCTCACTCGCCTCATGGCGAAGGCGCTCGGCCGGTCGTACCTGTTCGTTCCGCTCCCTTTGTCGCTGGTGCGGGCGGCGGTTTCGATTCCCCTCGTGAAATCGACTCTGGGCTTGATTCCCGAGTCGATCGCCTACTTCGGCCATCGGTGCCGATACGACGCGTCCTTGGCCAAGGCCGACCTCGCCACTCTCGGACTCACCTGTCCGCCGGTCGAGACCTACATCGACAACATCGTAAGGTTCTTCCGGGCGAACCGGGACCGAGTCCGCAAAACCGCGATGGTCTAGTTCCCAGGGCTGCTCCTTGCGTAGTGTCATCTGAGCCTTGATCCCGCTTCTCCTTCTCCTTTGGGTCTGCGCCGCCGGCGTTCTGCTGGCCCGTCGCCTCGACCCGATGTCGAAACGATGGACCGACACGATGGCCCTGGGCGCGCCGGTGGGTTTGTCCATCTTCGCCGGAATCGGGTTCGTCCTGGGCTGGGCTTTCGGCCTTTCGATTGGAACGGTCATCGGCGCCGCGCTTCTCACCGCCGCCATCGGCCTCGGCCTGGGGACGAGACCCTCTGGCTTGAAGGACTCGTGGCGGCCGGTTGCCCGACCGGGCCTGGGCGTGATTCTCCTATCCGTTCTGAGCGTCACTCTGGTGACCCGGCTGGCCGACCGGACGCTGTTCGAAACCGACACCGGCATCGCCACCGGCGACCGCCACAATTTCGGCGATCTTCCCTTCCACATGTCGATCGCCGCCGGCTTCGCCTACGGGAACAATTTCCCTCCCGACCATCCTGAACTCGCGGGCGTCCGGCTCACCTATCCATTCTTCTGCGATCTCCTCTCCGCAATGATCCTGACCGTGGGCGGATCGTGGCGCGACGGTTTCTTCTGGCCCACCCTCATTCTCGGTCTCAGCGTGGTGGTGGCCCTGGTTCGGTTCGGCGAGGCGATGACGGGCTCGAGGGCCATGGGTCGGGTGGGAGCGGGCCTCACCTTCCTGTCCGGGGGTCTGGGCTTCTTGACCTTGACCGGAACGGAGAGCATCAACCGCTGGTGGTCTACGGGCCCGGACCTCACCCTCAACGACGCCGGCAGTCGCTACGCCAACTTCGTGACCACCCTTCTAATTCCCCAGCGAGCCATCCTCTTCGGCTGGCCTCTGCTCTTCTTCGCCCTCGCCCTCCTGGTGGAGGGGCTCAAGAGGGACCCGGCGGCGGAGAGGCCGACCTCCACCGGTTCGCTCTGGCTGCGAGCCGGAATCATCACCTCCCTCCTGCCCCTGGTGCATGCGCACTCCTTTGCCCTGATGACTTTCTGCTTCCTGTTCCTGGCCATCCGGGCCGGGATCGAGCCCGCCCTGGCCTTCATTCGCGGGGTCGCCCCCCTGGCCGGCCTCGCGATTCTTTTCATGCTGACTCACAATTCGCTCGCCGCGGATGCGTTCTTCGGGTGGAAGCCCGGATTCGATGGCGGCGCCGGCCATCTGACGAGCTATTGGCTCATGAACGGTGGGCTCTTCTTTCCCCTCGTGCTCGTGGGCATCGCGCGCGCGCCGTCCTTCTCGGTGCGCGCCTCCCTGGCCGCACCGTTCGCGGCCCTGTTCGTTGTCGCCAACCTGTTCCGGTTGTCGCCCTGGATCTGGGACAACATGAAGTTCCTCGCCCCCGCCCACGCCGGCCTCGCCCCCTTCGCAGCCATGGCCCTCGCCGCCGGCTGGAAGCATGGCCGAGCGGGAAAGACGGCCTCGGTTCTGGCCTTCGCCCTCGCCACCCTCTCCGGCACGCTGGATATTTCGAAGGTCGCCCTGGCGGGAGGAGCGTACGGGATCTTCGACCAAACCGATCTGGCCTTCGCGGAGAAAGTGCGACAGGCGACTCCCCCCACCACCACGATCCTCACCGCGCCCACCCACAATCACCCGGTGCTGCTCTCCGGCCGCCGAGTCTTCCTCGGCTACGAAGGGCATCTGTGGTCGCAAGGACTCGACTACAAAGCCCGGAAGCCGGTGGCGGAGACCCTCTTCATGGGTAACCCTCAGCCCGTCTCGACCGGTTCTGAGGTGCGCGTCGACGCCATCGCTCTCACCCCCGCGGAGGCTTCTCTCATCTCCAATCCGGATGCCTTTCGGGGGCTTTCATCGCTGGTCGATTCGCCCTATCGTCTGCTCAGGGTTCGATGAAGCGCTTATCCAGGACTGACCTCATGGGGCTCGCCATTCTGGCCCTGGCCATCGCGCTCCGATTCGATGACCTGTCGCTTCGGCCCTTTCACCACGACGAGGGCGTCAACGGCTTCTTCCTGACCCGCCTCGCGCGCCAGGGCGCTTTCAAGTACGACCCGAGCAACTACCATGGTCCGACCCTGTACTACCTGACCTTGCCGGCGGTGGCGCTCTTCGGCCTGTCCGATCAGGCCCTGCGCGGCACCACGGCATTGTTCGGAACCCTCACCGTTCTCGTGCTGTGGCGTTTCCTCTCCCCCCTGGGGTCCGTTTTCGCTCTCACCGCCATGGCCCTCTTTGCCACCTCGCCCGGCGCCGTGTTCTTCTCCCGCTATTTCATCCACGAATCGTTCTTCGTGGCCTTCACCCTGTGCGCCCTCGCCCTCTCGCCCTCTCGCCTCGGACAGCAACGATGGCGCTTCCTCGGAACGGGCTTGGCTCTCGGACTCCTTTTCGCCACGAAGGAGACGGCGTTCGTCTCCGTGGGCGCCGTGGCCGGTGGCGCCGTGACCGCCCACTGGCTGGTCGAGGGAGTCTCACCGCTCGCCCTGAGCCGCCAGATACGGGCCTACGGCCGGGAGCACGCCGAGAATCTCATGAACGGGTTCCTGGCTTTCGTGGCCTCGGCCGGCCTCATGTACTCCTCGTTCTTCAGAAACCCGCAGGGAATCCTGGATGCGTTCCGAACCTTCGCTTTCTGGACGAAGACGGCGGTGCGCGATCACGAGAACTCGTGGAACCAGCATCTTCTCTGGCTGCACGAGGCGGATCCGGCGCTCGTCGACCTGGGTCTTTGCGGCGTGGCCCTGGCCCTGCTCCTTCGGCGGTCCTTCGTCGGGGTCATGGCCGCGGTCTGGACCATTCTGGTCTTCTCGGCCTATTCTGTGGTCCGCTACAAGACGCCCTGGCTCGGCTTGAACATGCTTCTGCCTCTGGCCATCAGCGGCGGCTACCTTCTCCATGAAATCGCCGGCCGGCGACTCCTGTCCGGGCGGTTGTCCCTGGCGCCGGTGGCCGTCTTCATCGCCGCCGCGGCCTCGGGTCTGTCCGCCACCATGAGTCACGACCTCGAGGCCAGGGACTACGACAACGAGGCGCGCCCTTACGTCTACGCCCACACCCAGCGATCGTTCATTGAGTTCGTCCGGGTGGTGAAGGAGCGGGCCGCCGCCCTGGGCACGGGCACCGATACCGGGATCGCGGTCTTCGCGCCCGAGAACTGGCCTCTCGCCTGGTACCTGCGCGACTACACCAAGACCGGCTACTGGGGCGAGTTCAAGAGCGACGTCGATGTCGACATGTACGTCTGCTCTCCGGCCCAGGACGCTCCCCTGGCCCTGAAACTGGGCGACGGATTCGATCGCATCGGTCCCTACAACATGCGGGGAGTCGTGGACCTGGTGCTCTACGCCAAGAAGGTGTCGCCCTGATCACTCGGTTCCGCACCCATTTGCGGGTCGAGGTCCTGCGCATCGAAGGCCTCATCGCCGTGCTCATGAAGCCGCGCAACGGCGAGGCCTGGACCAGGGAAGATCGCAACTTTCTGGGCCAGGAATTCCAGCGACTGGGAAGAGCCGCGCCCGGATTCCTGGTTTTCCTGCTTCCCGGCGGCGCGATCCTGCTTCCCCTTTACGCCTGGTTCATAGACTCCAGAACCGACCAGCGGTCGACGTTGTCGCAAGATTCTTGAGGAAATCTACGGCGACCTCCGATACGATTCCCCAGGAGTAGTCCGGGCTAGGGCTCCGATGCGGCGAGCGCGGGGAGGGGCGCGGACAGGGTCAGATCCTTGCGAATGCCGGCCAGGGGGGCCCGATCGTCGAACGTAACCTGATCTTTTTCCTGATCGGACTTCACCCCTAAAGAGGCCCAGAGGCCGGCCAGATCGGGTGCCACCGCGCGAAAGGACCAGTCATCGTAGATATCGAGAAGAGCGGTGGTTCCGGTGGCGTTCTCGGCCACCCGGGCGAGTCGCGGGACATCCCAGCGCAAGGCCACGTTCCCGCCGGCCGCGGAGACCGCGCGCAGCACATGATCCAGGGACTTCGCTCCCTCCGTACGTCGGCGGATCTCGACATCCACGTGGAGCCAGAAGAGCGCGCCCCCCCAATACCTGCGGCCCCAGGTGTAGGTGCGATCCAGCCCCTGATCCCCCTCCTTGGGCAGGCCCTGCGGCATCGCGCGGATGAATTCCATTGCATGCGCCGCTTCGGCCGCGGCGATCACCTGGCGCTCGTCGGCTGCGCCCATGGCGCCATAGGCGATGTTGGCGCGCACCGTATCGTTGAACAACACCGTCTCCTGGGTCACCAGGCCGATCATGCCGCGCAGGCTCGCGATCTGGATGTCACGC
>JAQBHL010000049.1:0-5147 GCA_032127745.1 Acidobacteriota bacterium | reverse complement strand
ACACCGCCACCCTCGCCGGCTCGGCGAGCGATGACGGCCAGCCCGGGGGAACCCTCACGAGCCTGTGGACTCAGGTGGCGGGACCCGCGCCTGCTTCCTTCAATGATCCGTCCGCTCCGACCACCACGGTGAGCGTGCCTTTGGCCGGCGTTTACGTGTTCCGCCTGACCGCCAGCGACGGAGCGCTCAGCGCGTCGGACGATGCCACCCTGACCGTGACCCAGGTACCCAACGAGCCGCCGGGGGTGAACGCCGGGCCGGATCTTCAAATCCAGCAACCCGCGAATACGGCGACACTCATCGGCCAGGTGAGCGACGATGGCCAGCCGTCGGGCACGCTCGAAGTGACGTGGACCCAGATTCTTGGACCGGGCGTCGTGACGTTTTCCGATCCGGGCGCTGCCACCACCTCCGTCGTCGCTCTGGTCGAAGGAACGTATGTTCTGCGGCTCTCCGCGAGCGACGGGCAGCTTTCGGCGACCGATGATGTCACCCTGGTCGTCCTCCCCGAGTCCCGGCCGGATCTGTCGATCGACGACGCCACCGTGATCGAAGGGAGCGAGGGACGCCATTCGATCACTGCCATGGTCCGGCTCTCTCGACCGGTCGGCGCGGAAGTGCGCGTGGACTTCGTGACCGCGGGCGGAAGCGCCGCGCCCGGGTGCGACTACGAAACCGCCTTCGGCACGCTGGTGTTTCCCCCTGGAGTGGTCGATATCCCTCTCGACATAGTGGTGAATGGCGATCTGGCCGTCGAAGCGGACGAGTTCTTCGAGGTGCGGCTTGGGAATCCGTCCGGCGCTTCCATCGCGCACGCTTCGGGGTTCGTGACCCTGGAGAACGACGACGCCCCGAATACGCCGCCCTCGCGTCCGGTGAGCCGCACGCCCTTGCAGGGCGCGATCGAACAGCCCGTCACCACCCCTCTCCTCTGGGATGCCTCCATCGACGTCGAGAGCGACCCGGTGACCTACGACGTCCAGTTCGGATCCACGCTCGCCCTCACCGGACAGCGCTGGACGGCCGCCTGCTCCTCGACTCCAGAGCCGCCTCCGCGCGCCGCCGCGGCATCCGCCTACGACGACAACGGGGATCGAATGTTCGTGTTCGGCGGCAGCACGGGGGTCACGGATCTGGACGATCTCTGGATTCTGAATCGCGCCACCATGGTCGGAGGCCCTCCCGGATGGGAGCCACTCACCCTCACCGGCGGACCTTCGGCGCGGCGCGATGCCCGCGCCGCCTACGACGCGGCCACGGATCGGCTCATCGTGGTCGGAGGATGCGATTCAGACTGCACATCGCCTCTCGCCGATGCGTGGGCGCTCATGGGCGCGACGACCGCGACACCGCTCTGGCAGAGCCTGGCCCCGCTGCCTCAGGGCCGGGCCGGTCATGCGATGGCCCTGGATGACCTGAGCGGACGCTTGTTCGTATTCGGCGGCTCACTCGGTTCCAGTGCGACCAGCGAGACCCTCACCCTCGACACCCGCGCCGCCTCACCTCAATGGTCGAGCGTGGCCACGAGCGGTTTGGAACCATCGCCCCGATCCGGAGCGGTGGCGCTTTATGACCCTCAGTCCGACCGACTGCTCGTCCACGGCGGCCTGACCCAGGCTTCCGCGTCCGCGACCCTTTTCGCTCTCGATGGCGCTTCGAGCGGTTCGGCCACCTGGACCGCTCTTTCCGTGGCCGGACCCGCGCCCGCGGGTCGTTACCGCCATGCGATCCACTACGATCCGTTCACCGATCGCGCGGTGCTTTTTGGCGGCACCACATTCGGCATCGCCGCCGACACGAATTTCGTCGCCAACGATACCTGGGTGCTTTCGGCCGCGCGGACGCCCTTGCCCGCCTGGTCGAAACTTGAGGCGCTCGATCCCCCCACCGGACGCTTCGACGCGACGAGCGCGTATTCGCCCTCCGAGAACCGCCTGATCGTGGCCTTTGGGTCCAACAACAAGATCGGCGTCGACGCTCTCTCCGACACCTTCGTCCTCGAGGATGGCATCGGTCGTCTGGAGACGGCTTCCAGCGCGCAGGCGGCGACCGACTTCGCCCCGGTCCCCCCGCTCGCCGAGGATGCGGCCTACTTCTGGCGGGTCATGGCCCAGGACGACAGAGGCGCCCGGGCCGGCACGCGCCTTCAGACCCTGAGCACCGGTTTGCCCGCGCTTTCGGTGGGAGACGCCGAGATCGTCGAAGGGGCGTCGGGGACGTCGAGCCTCACCTTCACCATCACTCTCTCCCGGCCGTCGAACGACCCCGTCACGGTGTCATTCGACAGCGTCGCCGGGTCCGCGACCCCGGGGGAAGACTTCATACCCGCATCGGGAGCGGTGGCCTTCGCGCCGTCCGAAGTCGCCCGGGTGATCGAGGTCGCGATCAACGGCGACCTCGTCTTCGAAGCGGATGAGACGCTGTCGATTCGGCTCTTCGATCCCATCGCGGCCGTCATCGCGCGGGGCCTCGCTCAAGGGATCATCCGCAACGACGACGCGCCGAACAGCCCGCCGATCGTCTTCGCGGGTCCGGACATCGTCATTCCCCTGGCCCAGGCCGCGATCACACTGGAAGGAACGGCGTCCGACGACGGGTTTCCGCTGCCCCTGTCCCTGATCTGGACCCAGGTTTCCGGTCCGGGTTCGGCGAGCTTCTCGGACCCGTCGATTGCGACCCCTTTGGTCACCCTACCCTCGGCCGGAACATATGTCTTCCGGCTGACCGCCTTCGATGGTCTCGAGAGCGCGGCGGACGACGTCTCGGTGTTCCGCCAGGCCCCCACCGACCTCACGGCGGCGTCGGTCGATGTGACCGCCATGACCTACGACGCCCAGACTCTCGAAATCGGAGGAACGGTCACGGCG
Source organism: Acidobacteriota bacterium (assembly GCA_032127745.1). GTDB lineage: Bacteria > Acidobacteriota > Vicinamibacteria > Fen-336 > JAGNNV01 > JAGNNV01. Next base: position 2,280 of record JAQBHL010000049.1, on the reverse strand, counting down.
CAAATCGCCGACCTCTCGGGCCAGGGACATCCGACGCCCTTTGATGTCACGGTCTTCGAAGATCGAGACGGCGACGGCCATTTCAGCGCCGGCGTCGACATTCTCCTCGGTCGCACGATGGTTCCCGCGATCGCACCGTCCGCGAACCTGTCGATCACCGTTCCCGTGTCCGGCGTCGTGCTGTTCGCCGGAAACATCGTGCATGTTGAAGTCGACGCTCTGCAACGGGTTCTGGAGACCAACGAGGCGAACAACGCCACCAGTTCCGCGCCCCCTTGCGTGCCAGGCCCGATCGGCGCGTTCTCGCCCGTGCTCGAACGATCCTGGAGGGGCTCCACCATTGAGCCCGCCAAAAAAGGCGTCATCATGACCCCGGCGGTAGCCGATCTGGACGGGGACGGTGTCCCCGAGATCATCTTCGTTTCGCATCCCACCGGGAACGGAGGCGGCACCAACGGTGTTCTGCGCGCCATTTCGGGAGCCACCGGGGCCGAACTATTCACCAATACCACGGTCCTTCTCGAGGGCATCTCGCAGATTGCGGTCGGCGACATCGATGGCGATGGGCGGCCCGAGATCGTGGCCGTCCGCACCGGAGGAAGCCTCGTGGCCTTCGAGCACGACGGCACGCTCAAATGGACGTCGCCGGTTCTCGGGACACTTGTCTACGGCGGACCGGCGATCGCCGACCTCGACGGAAACGGGCAACCTGAAATCATCATGGCCAACAGTGTCCTGAACGCGGATGGCACGCTGCGTTGGACCGGCGCGGGGGGCCGGGGCGACTACCTGAACCTCGGCGGTCTTCCGATCGTGGCCGACATAGACCTTGACGGCGTCCCCGAAGTCATCGCCGGGAACACCGCCTATCGCGCCAACGGAACGATCCTCTGGCAGAACACGGCGGTGGGAGACGGCTTCACCGCGGTGGCGAATTTCGACTCGGACCCGGAGCCGGAAATCGTCCTCGTCACCAACGGCTTGTTGTACCTCCTCTCCCACACCGGGACCATCCAGTGGGGTCCGGTCCCGATCCCGGCGGGCCGCGGCGGTTCGCCCACGGTGGCGGACATGGATGGCGACGGCAAGCCGGAAATCGGGGTGGCGAGCTACTACAGCTACACCGTCTTCGAAGATACCGGGGCCACGAAGTGGAGCGAACCGACCATTGATTCCAGTTCGGGGGCCACGGGCTCATCGGTCTTCGACTTCGAAGGCGACGGCCGCGCCGAGATCGTGTACGCGGACGAACGGTTCCTGAGGGTCTTTGACGGCGCCACCGGAGTCACCCTCTTCAAGACCGCGCTTCCCAACGCCACCGGCTACGAGACCGCGATCGTGGCCGATGTGGACGGGGACCAGAACGCGGAGATTGTCGCGGTTGGAAACCTCACCCTCGGGGGCAGCGGAACGGAAGGAATCTTCGTCTACGGCGACGCCAACGATTCGTGGGTATCCACCCGAAAGGTGTGGAACCAGCACAGCTATCACGTGGGCAACGTAAACGATGACCTCACGATTCCCTCCGTCGAAACGCGGTCCTGGGCCACCCACAACTCTTATCGTGCGCAGATCCTGCCCTCCGGCTGCCAATTCGTGCGGCCGGATCTCATCCCGTCGTTTCCGAGGAAACAAGTGGGACCCACCGGAGTGAGCGTGACCGTGCGGATCGGCAATGCCGGTTCGGCCTTGGTCCCGGCGGGAGCGTCGGTGGCGTTCCGGAACGGTTCCGCGAGCGGCCCCAGAATCACCACCCTACTGACCGCGACGTCGATTCTCCCCGGCGGTTTCCTGGACCTGACGACGACCCTTCCGCTGGGGGTGAGCGCCCTTCCCCTCTTCGTGGTCGCGGATGACCCGCTTCCGGGCGGGGCCAGTAACGTGGAGTCGAACGAAGCGAACAACGCCTACGACACGCGCGTTTATTGGGGCGGCGCGCCGAACGACGCGCCCGTGGTGGACGTGGGAGCGGATCAGGACCTGAGCGACGCGGAGACCGAGGCCACCCTCATCGCCACCGTCTCCGATGATGGCCTCCCGACGCCGGTGGTTCAAATCACCTGGGGTCTGGTCTCGGGGCCGGCCACCGCGGTGATCGCGAACCCGGCGCTGGCCACGACCACGGTCACGCTCATAGAGGCCGGCACGTACGTTTTCCGGGCCACCGCTTTCGACCTCGACCTGTCCGGTTCCGACGAGCTCACCATCGTCAAGACCGCGCCCAACACCACACCGTCGGTTTCCGCCGGCCTGGACCAGGAAATCTCGACCGGTAGCGCG
>JAQBHL010000048.1:0-39312 GCA_032127745.1 Acidobacteriota bacterium | reverse complement strand
CCGGCCCATGCCTCCCATCTGCGTCGCGAGCTCGTCCATCACCTGCGTGCCCATCTTCACGTCGTCGCCGCCGTAGAACGAGAAGCGCCTCGAGTCGGGGACGTCGCTGTCGAACGTCATCACCGGCACTCCGCGCGAGACGGCGTCGTCGATGGCGCCTTGAGCCTTGCCGGCGTCGGAGCAGGAAATGAGAATGGCGCTCGCGCCCTCATTCACCGCCTGGGCTATGCGTTGGGCCTGAACCTGTCCGTCCTCGGTGGGCGGGGTGAGCCAGACGATCTCGATGGGAACGCCGTGCGTCTGCGACCGTTCCCGGGCCGCCGCTTCCGCGCCGGTTCGGGCGGAGAGGAACACCGGGTTGGTCGAGCTCTTGGCGATCATGGCGATCTTCAAACCGGCCGCCGAGGCCGGCGGCGCATTTCCGTCACTCGGCGCCGGAGCACAACTGAGCGTCATGGGCAGGAGGGCGGCAAGGCCGAGGAATCGAAGCGGCGCGTTCTGGGTTTTCAGGTGCAAAGGGGGCCTCGCTCTTGGAACTTGGGTGAGTAATCCTATCGTGCGTTCAGGTCACCACCGAGAACCGACTCTCATCCATTCTTCAAGCTGAAGAGTTGCGCCCCGCGATTGGTTTCGAGACTCGCGAGCCCGCCGCCCGGCCGAGCCGGATCGAGCCGAACCCGGCCGAGCCGGAGAACACCTGGGGTCGATAGCCCGAGAGGCGCTCGTACTTCGAAGGGATCGGCTCGGGCAACCGAAGCGGACGTGCGATCTATGCTCTTGAGGTGAATCGAACTCGATGCCATGGCGGTCAATCGCAAGTACATCATGGTCAACGCCGTTCAGGAGAGGCGGGCCTCCTCCGAGTAGAACCCCGCGAGGCCGCGGCCCAAAGATATTGCTAGGATCCCCTTGCCCGTCCCGACCATGCGACCCCTGTCTCTCCACGCGACCATGAATCCGGTGGCAGCATGGTCCGCCGCCACGGTGATGATCGCGGTCATCGGCTGGGTCGACTTCTTCAGCGGCACCGAACTCCGGGTGTTTCCGTTGTACTACGCGCCGATCAGCCTTCTCGCCTGGAATACGGGTCGGAGGGCCGCCATGGTCGCGGCCCTGGGGTCCGCCGCCGCGTGGCTGGGCGCCAACTGGCTGGCCGGCCTCGAATTCTCCAGCGACTATGTCCTGATGGCCAACGCTCTGTTGCTCGGGTTCTCCTTCGCGATCGTCGGCCTTCTCATCTCAACCTTGAAGGCGGCCCTGGTTCGGGAACACGCGCTCGGCCGCACCGATCCCCTGACCTCGCTGCTCAACCGCCGCGCGTTCTACGAAGAAGGCGCCCGCATCCTGGCCCTGTGCCGGCGCAAGAACCACCCCATCACTCTGGCCTACATGGACCTGGACAGCTTCAAGCTCGTGAACGACACCCTGGGCCACGAAGTCGGCGACGAACTGCTCCGGAGCGTGGCCGACGTGCTCCGCGTCTCCACCCGGCCCAGCGACCTGTGCGCCCGGCTGGGTGGAGACGAGTTCGTGATCCTCCTCCCCGAGTCGGACGTCGACGAGGCGAAGATAGCCCTGGAACGGCTGCGCCTCCTGGTTTCCGAGCGTCTGGCCTACCGTATGGTCGCGGTCACCTGCAGCCTGGGCGCCGTGGTCTTCACCCTGGCCCCTCAAGACATGGAGGCCATGGTCGGGGCGGCCGACTCAAAGATGTACGAGGCGAAGGCCGCGGGCAAGAATCGACTTCATCTCGAGGTCGTGGGCGGGATGAGCCCCTGAGGAAGAGCTTGGGCCGGGGGCTTGAGGTCGCGGATGGCTTTCACGCCTCCGGCGCCCGTCGCCTCACGAACGGCGGCGAGAAGGGCGTCCGCCATGGCCTCGGCCGCCAGCGCACCGATCATGGAGGCATTCGCCTCGCCCTCGAACCGGCCGGTCGCCACCGCGAAAATGGTGTCTCCGTCACCCAGGGTGTGAGCGGGGTTGATGGCGCGGGCGTAACCGTCGTCGGCCATCTGCGCCACCTTCGTGATCTGGGCCTTCGTCAGTTTCGCATTGGTCGCGACGAGCCCGATGGTGGTGTTCTCACCCGGACGCCCGCGCTGCATGTTGGCCCCCGTGCGCATCAGGATACGGGCATCCGCGAATGTGTCGTCCGGGTTCAGGGTCCCCGCCACCACCTTGCCGGTATACGGATCGATAATGTCCCCCACCGAATTCACGGCCACGATGGCGCCCACCACCAGTCCGTTCGGCATCTTGATCGAGGCGCTGCCGAGCCCTCCCTTCATTGGCCGGCGTCCCTGCCCTCCGGACTTGCCCACCGTGGCCCCCGCCCCCGCCCCCACCGTTCCCATGACCACCGGGTCGTTGCTGGCCGCGGCCGCCGCCTTGTATCCGCAATCGGCGCCGGGCCGGATCTTGGGCTTGCCATCGAACGGGAGATCAAAAAGGATGGCGGAGCCGACGATGGGAACCACGCCCGCGGGGCCCACCGGCCAGCCGATGTTGTGCTCCTCCAGCCATTTCATCGTGCCGGACGCCGCGTCGAGGCCATAGGCGCTGCCGCCGGAGAGGACAATCGCGTTGACTTTGTCGACGTGGTTGACCGGATCCATGAGGTCGGTCTCGCGGGTGCCGGGCGCGCCGCCCCGCTGGGACACGCCCGGAGTGGCGCCTTGAATCACACCATCCGCAGTGGGCGGGCCCTCGGCGAGGATGACCGTGCAGCCGGTGGGCTTCTCGGTGAGGGTAATGCTGCCGACCTTGATGCCGGGCACGTCGGTGATGGTCCCTCCCGCAAACGATGGGGTCGCCGCAAGGGTGATCAGGGCAATGGTCACGGGCTTCATGATTCAGACCTCTTGGTTAGGGATAGAGATCGTGATTCTGCCGCAAGCCGGACTCGTTTTGGGACGGCCGGCGGAAATCACGATCCTGGAGGGTCGTCTGATACGGCTGCGGGTGCCGAAACCGCAACCCGTGGCGACGCGGACCGGGGGCCGACTGAACAACCGGAGGCAAGGGCCACGGAACCCGCGGCGGACCAGAACTCGCGGGCCCTTGCTTCGGAACGTGCTTCCAGCCTGCGGCTACTTGGCCGCCTCGGCCGCGGCTTTCTTCTGATTGGACCAGACGTAGTGGGTGATCCGCTTCACCGAGGTGGCGGCGTCCGACGCCTCATTTCCTGAGCTGAGCGCGAAAATCTCGCCCCACACCGGCATGTCCGGGCTGCCGTGCATCCGGTTGGTCTCGCGTCCATCTATCATCGCCGCCACCTTGTCGAAGGGGAATACTCCCGCATTTTTGCGAGCCAGCTCGGTGAGGTCGATCGGCTTCTTGACCAGTCCCGACGCCACCGGACCATCTCCCATCAGAGTCTTCCCGTGGCAGGCCGCGCAGAATCGCATGTAGATCACCTCGCCCGCGGCCGCCTCTCCTAGATCCGGCCGGGCCGCCGCCTTCATCGGTTCCGCGGCCGGAGCGGGGGTGGACTCGGGAGGCGCGGCGGGAGGATCCTGGGCGAATGCGGCTCCGGAGAAGGCAAGCAGGGAAACGGCCAAGAGTATTCTTTTCATAATGATCCCTATTATCCCTATATCTTAACCAGTCTCACCCGCAGCGGATTACAACTCGCGGGCCGTTGCTTTGGAACGTGCTTCCAGGCGGCAACTTACTTGGCCGTCTCAGCCGCGGCCTTCTTCTGATTGGCCCAGACGTAGTGGGTGATCCGCTTCACCGCGGTGGCGGAATCCGACGCGTTGGTTCCTGAACTGATCGCGAAAACCTCGCCCCAGACCGGCATGTCCGGATTGCCGTGCATCCGGGTGGTCTGGCGTCCATCAATCGAGGCCGCCACCTTGTCGTAGGGGAATACTCCCCCGTTCTTGCCCGCCAACAGGGTCAGGTCATCCGGCCTCTTGACCAGTCCCGACGCCACCGGCCCGTCTCCCTTGAGAGATTTTCCGTGGCAGGCCGCGCAGTATCGGAAGTAGATCACCTCGCCCGTGGCCGCCTCTCCCAGATCCGGCCGGGCCGCCGCCTTCATCGGGTCCGCGGCCGGAGTGGGCGTGGACTCGGGAGGTGCGGCGGGAGGATCCTGGGCGAATGCGGCTCCGGAGAAGGCGAGCAGGGAAACTGCTAAGAGTGTTCTTTTCATGACCGTTCCTCCATCTTGTTTGTCTCTTGTTACCTTTGGCGTTCCAAGGGGCCACCTATGCGCCCACTGGAACGGGCAAGCCGAGCCGCTGTCGCAGCTCGGTCTGAATCTCGGCGGCTTTCTTCGTGCCATCCACCGCGACCACGAGTTCCTTGCGCCGGAACAGGTCGATGATGGGCTGAGTCTTGTCGCGATAGTCATGAAGCCGGCCCCTGACCGCATCTGGATTGTCGTCGGCGCGCGCCACCAGCTTGCCCTTGCAGACATCGCAGACATCGGGAGTGGTCGGGCGATGGAAAATCAGGTTGTAGTCGAGGCCGCAGTTCGAGCACAGACGACGGCTCATGATGCGCTTGAGCACAACCTCGTCCGGCACTTCCATGAGCAGGACCGCGTCCACGTCGAAGCGCTCCAGGAAGAACACCGCCTGATTCTCATTGCGCGGGAAGCCATCCAGGATGAACCCGAAGTTCCAGTCGTGGAGCTCGAGACGCTCCACCACAACCTCATTCACGAGGTCGTCGGGAACAAGCAGGCCGGAAGCCACGATCCTCTTGACCTTGGCGCCCAGCTTGGTGTGGTGCTGAACCTGCCAGCGGAAGATATCGCCGACGCTGATGTGCACGAGATCGAAGTCCGTCTCCAGCATCTTCGCCTGAGTGCCTTTGCCGCACCCTTGCGGGCCCATCACGATGTACTTGCGCATCGAAATCTCCTTCCCTAGGCGAGGGCCTTTTGAAGCCGACGACACACGGTTTCCAGAACCTGAATGCGGGCGAGGCGCTTGTCGTTTCCGGCCACGATCACCCAGGGGGCGCTCCTTGTGCTGGTGTGAACCACCATCTCGTTGATGGCCCCCTCGTAGGCGTCCCACTGCTTCCGATTCCGCCAGTCTTCATCGGTGATCTTGTACTGCTTGAACTCCGTCTTCTCGCGCTCCTTGAAGCGGCGGAGCTGCTCGTCCTTGCCGATGTGGACCCAGAACTTGGTCACCATGGTCCCGTGCTCCGCGAGCTGCTCTTCGAACTCGTTGATTTCCAGGAACGCGCGCTTCCACTCGTCCTCAGAGGCGAAGCCTTCCACCCGTTCGACCAGCACCCGGCCGTACCACGACCGGTCGAAGATGGTCACTCTCCCATCGCGGGGGATGTGCCGCCAGAAACGCCAGAGGTACTGGTGCGCCCGTTCTTCATCGGTGGGCGCGGCGATCGGCACCACCCGGTAGAGCCGGGCATCCATGGCGGAGGTGAGGCGCCGCACCGTGCCCCCCTTGCCCGCGGCATCCCATCCTTCGAACACCAGAACACTCGAAACCTTCTTTTCCCAGGCCCGGCGAGAGAGGCGGTTCAGTTTTCCCTGGAGCCGGGCCAGCGCGGTGTTGTAGTCCTTGGCGGACACGGTCTTGGTCAGGTCCACCCGGTCGAGGACGGAGAGCACGTCGCCCGGAGGCGCCGCCTGCTTGGGAGGAACCGTGACGACCTTCCTGGTCGCGAGCCGGTTCTTGATCCCCTCGAGCACGGTGCGTCCCACCGCGATCTCGCGGTAGCGGTCGTCCGTGGCCTCGATCACCGTCCAGGGGGCGAAACCGGTGTCGGTGCGCTGGAGCGCCTGCTCCGAATACTTCACGAAGCGGTCGTAGAGCTTGAAGTGTTTCCAGTCGAGGGGAGCGACCCGCCAGCGCGTCTTGGGGTCCTTTTCCAGCGTGCTGAGGCGCCGCCTCTGGGCCTTCTTGGACAGATGCAGCCAGAGCTTGACGATGAGGGCGCCATCCTGAGCGAGCTGCTGCTCGAAGAACTCGATCCGGGAAAGACCCCGGGCGAATTCCGCTCCTCCACTCTGCCGATAGACCCTTCGGATGATGGGATCCGTGTACCAGGAACCGAAGAAGATGCCCACCCGGCCCCGAGCGGGCAGGGAGAGCCAGAACCGCCAGTAGGCGGGCCGGTCGCGTTCCTCGCCGGAAAGCGGCCCGAACACGTTGGTTTCGAGGCCTCTCGGATCGAACCACTCATGCAGCCGGTTGACCGTCTCGGATTTGCCCGCTCCGTCCGCACCCGAGACGATGAGGATCAGGGGAACCTTGGCCTCCAGCAGATCGCGCTGTGCTTGAAGCAGGCCGGCCCTGAGAACCGGAACCTCCTTCTCATAGTCCGCCTTCGAAATCTCGTGACCCAGTTCAGCAGCTTCGAACACCCTCTGCCTCCTCGGGCCCTACGGATGGAGCAGGGCCCTTCGCACTCTCATTCTCCTCCTGTTGGCGGCCTCCCCGGCTGAGCCGCGCGCCTCATCCCGATGAGCCACTTGAACCATGGCCGCGGGGACGCCGATCCCTCCTATTTGGAGAGAGCCTCGAGGACTCTGGCGGCGAGCTGGGTCTCGAAGGCCAGCAGCTTGGCGTGCCGGGCCGGAGCCTCCAGGGACTCGGCCATGATCGCGGCCCGGGCCGCGGGAGCGCCCTGCGCGTCGGCGACTTTGTAGAACGCGCTGAAAACCTGGCCCACGGCCTTGCCGCTCGCCTTCATGGCCCGGGCCACGAAGGCGATGCCCGAGACGTTGACGATGTGGTTGACCGCGATGGTGGCGATGATCTCCCTCCTCAGGGGATGGGCGGCGAAGTACTTCCCGTACGCCTGGTGGAGGCGCGCGGGAAAATACGAGGCCAGGAGGGAGGAGCCCTCGGCCGAATCCGGGAAGTTCGTGGGCAGCACCGCCTCGTACAAGGAGCGCTTGGTCTCGCCCAGGAGCACGGCAAGGAGCGGGCGGGGAAGGCCGGTTTCCGCGGCGTCGCGGGAGAGGACCTCGCGCGCGGGCACGGAATCGTCGACCAGGTTCAGGAACTGCGAGGCGACGAGGGCATCGATGCAATCGAGATGCTCGGCCAGCGACGCCTTCGAACGCATGACGTCGAGGGTGATGGCCAGCCCCTGCAGGTCGTTGTCGAGCAGACACAGGTCCGCCACCTCCTCGGTCATCTCGGCCAGGATGTGGTTTCGCTCCTCGATGTCCTTGATGGCGCCCGCCTTGAGCAGGATGCTCATCAGGATCTTGATGTTCACCTCGTGGTCCGACATGTCCACACCGCCCGAGTTGTCGATGGCATCGGTGTTGAGAAGGACGCCCTTTTGGGCGAGCTCCAGCCGGGCCTTCTGGGTGAACCCGAGATTGCCCCCTTCGGCCACGATCCGGGCCCGGATCTCCGGAGCGTCCACGCGGACCCGGTCGTTGGCGGAATCGCCGACGTCATCGTGCTCTTCCATCGAGGCCTTGACGTAGGTTCCAATGCCTCCGTTGTAGAGCAGATCGACCGGAGCTCGCAGGATGGAGCGAATCAACTCCTCGCCCGACATTGCGGAAGCGCCCGGGGGGAGGCCCAAAGCCGAACGCATCTCCGCGCCGATCGGGATCGATTTGGCTCCGCGATCGAAGACCCCGCCACCCTTGCTGAGGAGGGAGGTGTTGTAGTCGCGCCAGGAGGAGCGCGGGAGCCTGAAGAGCCTCTCGCGCTCGGCAAAGCTCGACTTGGGGTCGGGATCGGGATCCACAAAGATGTGGGCGTGATTGAACGCGGCCAGGAGACGGGTGGTCCGACTCATCAGCATCCCATTGCCGAACACATCGCCGCCCATGTCGCCGACCGCCGCCACCGTGAAGGGCTCCTTCTGGCAATCGAGGCCGAGATTACCGAAGTGGTGCTTCACGCACTCCCACGCTCCCCGCGCGGTGATGCCCACCTTCTTGTGGTCGTAGCCGACGGAACCGCCCGAGGCGAAAGCGTCGCCCAGCCAGAACCCGTACTGGTCGGAAACGCCGTTCGCGGTGTCGGAGAGATGGGCCGTCCCCTTGTCCGCGGCCACCACCAGATAGGCATCGTCGCCGTCGTAGCGGACCACGTCGGGCGGGTGGAGAACCGCGCCATCGACGATGTTGTCGGTGATGTCCAGGAGGCCGGATACGTACTCTCGATATCGCTCGACCAGATACGCATCCAGCGCGGGGCGCGGAGGCACGGGGTTCTTCAGCACGAACCCGCCTTTGGAGCCCACGGGCACAATGATGGAGTTCTTGACCATCTGCGTCTTCATGAGCCCCAGGATCTCCCGGCGGAAGTCGTCGTGACGATCGCTCCAGCGGATGCCGCCCCGAGCCACTTTCCCGCCCCGCAGATGGACGCCCTGGATGGCCCTCGCATGCACGGCGATCTCGAACATCGGTTTCGGCGACGGCACCAGGGGGATGGCCTTGGATTCGAACTTGATCGAGATCACCGCCCGTTCGGGCTTCTGGAAAGCGTTGGTGCGAAGCGCCGCATTCACCAGGCCGGCGAGCCCGCGGAGAATCTCGTCGTCGAGCAGACTCTTTATCGCTTCGAGCGCCGCCTGCACTTCCTGGTTCGCGGCCTCGACCAGGGCCGGCCGTTCTTCGTCCAGGGCGGGATCGAACCGGGCGAGGAAGAGGCGCAGGACCGAGGTGGTGGCGGCGAGGTTTCGAAGGAAGGCGTCGTTGACGGTCTCCACGTTGTAGTGGGTTCGAAGCTGCAGGAGGTGGTTGCGCAGGCAACGAAGAACTTCGACCTCGCGGGCGCTCAGTCCGCCGGTGAGAATCAGGGTGTTCAAGGGGCCGTCGGTCGACCGGCCCTGCTCGATGCGTCGCAGAGCGTCCACCAGCCGATCGGTGTTCTCCACCAGAACCGCCACCGCGGAGGTGGCCGCCCGGATCTCGAAGCGGTCGACGTACCCCTTCCGGCCGGCCGGGAGAGAGACCGGCATCGAGGCCTCGCTGATCACGTTGAGGCCGAAGTTCATCAGGGTCCGGAGGATCTCGGAGAGGATGAAGGGCTTGGTGGAGAAGAGCTTGAGGGTGACCTCCTCCGGCGATTTCGGAAGGGCCCGGGCCACCAGGCCGTCGCCCATCAGTTCCAGGCATTCGATGTCCTGGGGCACCTGGTCGGGAGGGGTCAGCTCGCGGTACACCCCGCTCCGGGACTCGCTCCGGACATAGCGGTTCAGCAGCTTTCGTCCCTTCGACTCGCCGAAGTGCCGCACCATCTCCAGAGACACCCGATCCGTCCAGGTGTTGGTCTCCTGGGCTGCGATCTCGCGGGCCCGGTTCAGGTCGATGGGCTCGGTGACTTCGCCTCCATCGAAATAGAAGACGATCATGGAGAAAGCGCCCAGATCGGCGGAGCTGACGAAGGTGATCGGACCGAACTCGTCGACGTACTTCGCGGTCAGATCGCGCTCGATCTGACCGGAGTAGCGCAATCTGGAAAACGCGAGGTAAAGCGCCTGGTAGCCGGCGCCCTGGCGCAGGTGAACCACCAGGTCGTCGTCGCCGGTGGCAAAAACGATGGTATCCACGATGTGCTTGAGCGCGGTGCGATTGGTGTAGAAAAGCTCGCGCTTCAACATGCGATTGAAGACGGCGCGGGTTTCGCGATAGGCGTGCGAGTTCTTGATCCCCCCGCAGTTGGCGAGCAGGAAGTCCTGCTTCTGGCGGAGGATGGGAATGTCGACGGGCCGGGCGATGAGCGCGGTCATCGAGAACCGGCCGAGCAGGAGGAGAATGGCCCGAAGCGACCCATCCTCGGCCCACTCCCGGACGACGATGTCGTCCACCGGTTCCATGGAATGGATGGAGGCCGAGTGATTGCCGTAGTCGACCACCACGATCCGCTCGTCGGAGGACGAGGGCAGGAGCCTGGACTGGATCTCCTCGATCATGCCCGGGTAGACCACGGAGAGCAGCGAGGGATCGGCGAACACGCCCAGCGCGGTCTCGCCTTCGCGATCGAGATGCCCGGCCGGGGTGACCGCGTAGTGGATCAGGCCGTGCAGAATGTAGTTGTCGTCGAGCAGCCACTCGAGGAAGGCCCGGGCCGACCCCTGGCGAAGATCATCCTGCTTGCGGGCTCGGATTCGCGGCGCCGCTTCTCGCACCGCCCGCTGCATGGCGGGATAGTCCGCCACGGAAAGGAAAACCGCCTTGAGGACCGCTTCGACCTCGTGCTGGATCTCCCGGAGGCGGTCCTTGTCGTCGATGCGTTCGATCCGGAAGTGGCAAAGCAGCTCCTTGGTCCCCTCCTCGGAGGCCGGAGCCACGGACTTGACCTGCCCCCACTGCCGCTTGACGGTGAGGATCGGGTGGATGGAGGAAACCACCCGGAGCCTTGCTCTGTGGAAGTAGTTCTTCAGGCTTTCGAATATGAAAGGGGCGTCGAGGGTGTGGGTCTCGACCACCGTGACCTCGGCCGGCACCGCCTTGCCCGCAACCATCCGGGTCTCGGAAACCCCCGTGTTCCTGACTCGGACGTGGAGCCCGGGGACCCCGGAGCCGGCCTGAGTCGCCTCCGGCACTTCGTGCACGAAGAAATTGAAGTGCTGCGTGAGCCTTTCCGCGGTCTGCCGGGCGTTTCCATCCAAGGCCACCGCGTCCGGCATCTCACTGAAGACCGCGCTGACGAAGCTCCGGAGCAGTGCCATTCCCCCGGTTTTCGCGGTGGACACCAGAATGTCTTCGATTTCGGCCAGGCGGGAGGCCCGGGCGCTGGGATCGTGGGTGATCATGAGAGTCCTCGGAAACGCAGGAAATCAGGCACAATAAACGACCCGCTGGCGCGCCGCAAACGGCGTTTCAGGGGCTTTCGCCGCCCTCCAGATGCTACACCTCCGGTCGGGATGGAGGGACGCGGGGCGTCCTGACCGGTCTGGTCCGCGCCTCCTCAAAGTCCGAGTCCACAATTCCCGCTTCTCGGGCCGTAAGATCGGCGCCTCCGCGGACCTTCAGCTTGCCGAACTCTTCCCTCCCCCGATTTTTCGCCGCGGCCGAACCGCACCGTCTCGCGGTGCTCAAGGCGCTGTGGCCTGCGATCGCGGGCAGTGCGCTCTCCCATCACAGCGAGGTCGTGGGCATTCAGGGCGACGTGATGCGAGTGCGGGCGGACTCGAGTTCCTGGCTCAAGACTCTGCGCGATCTCCGGGGGACCCTGATCCTGCGCCTGCGGCGCGCCGCCGGGCCCCTGGCCCCCCGGGGCCTGGCCCTGGTTGAGGGGAGGATCACGCCCAGGCCACCCCGCCGAGGCAGCCCCGAACCCATTCATCCGGTGGAGGTCTCCGCCCTCCCAGAACAGATCAGCGCCTCGGCCCGGCGCATACCCACCGTGGAGGGACGCGACGCCTACCTGCGGGCGGCCACCGCTTTCCAGGCCCGGTTCGGAAAATCTAGGCGACCTTGAAGAACGCCAGGAGCTGCTCGAGACTCTCAGCCTGCTGTCGCAGTTCCTCGGCAGTGGCCGAGAGTTGTTCGGACGCGGAAGCGTTCTGCTGGGTCACCTGATCCACCTGGGCCATGGCCCGGTTCATCTGGCCCACTCCCGCCGCCTGCTCGGCCGACGCCGCCGCCAGTTCCTGAACCACATCCGCGGTCCGGCGAATCGACGGCGCCAGCTGCTGCAGCTTCTGACCGGACATGGCCGCGATGTCAAGGCTGCCCGTGGTCAGTTCTGAAATCTGCTTGGCCGCGGTCTGCGAACGCTCGGCCAGACGCCGGATCTCCGCCGCCACCACCGCGAAGCCGCGCCCCTGCTCCCCCGCCCGCGCCGCCTCGATGGCGGCGTTCAGGGCCAGCAGATTGGTCTGATAGGCGATGTCCTGGATGATCCCGATCCGTTCTGAAATCGTCTTCATGGCCTGAACCGTCTTGAGCACGGAGCCCGCGGCCTCCTCTGCGTCCTGCGCTCCCTTCATCGCCATCTGCTCGAGATTCCGGCTGTGGTCCGCGTTCTGAGTAATCGAACTGCTCATCTGTTCCAGGGACGCAGTGGTCTCCTCCACCGACGCCGCCTGTTGGGCGGTGCCGTTCGAGAGGACGTTTGAGGATGAGGTCAACTGCTGGGCCGCCAGCGACACCGATGACGAAGCCGAGCGGGCGTTCTCGATGGTGCGCGAGAGCTGGGAGGACATGCGAGCCCAGGAAGCCCCCAGCCGATCCCGTTCCGATCGCGGCTTCACCAGGGAGGTCAGGTCTCCCTCCGAGAAGCGGTCGGCCTGCGCCACCAGCGACCCAAGATACACGATCAGGTCCTGGCAGGACTGCTGAAGGGTTCCAAGTTCGCCCTCCTCGGTGATGCTCACCGGCTGGGAGAAGTCCCCTTCCACGATGGCCTTGTGGATGAGGGTGACCTGGGAGACCGGTCGGGAGATGGCCCGCCCCACCCAGATGGCCACTAAGGGGACCACGAAGGCGAAGAGAACCAGGACCATAAGGGCGCGGCCGCGGGCGCGAAGGGAGGTGGCTCTGGCCTCGGCGAGACCGTCCACCGCCCCTTTGGTTGCCCTCGCCACCTGGTCGCGCAGGTCCGCTACCACCTTCGCCGACTTTCCGGGGAGCGATGAATGAAGCTCGTCGAACTCCGCTTCGGCTGCCTGCCTCTCTGCCGCCGGGCTCCGGAGGATGGCGAGGATCCGGCCCGCGGCCTGAGTGGCGTCCAAGAGAGAAACCTTCACCTCGGCGTAACCCGTGCTCACGGCCTCTTCGGCGGTAAAAAGTCCTTCCAGGGCGGCCAGGCCTTCGTTGGCATCGCCCGCCGCGGCCCGGAATTCGGCCGCCCGGACGTCAAGTTCGGCCGCCCCGCCCGCGGCCGCCGCGGCCGCGCTGAGCGCGGGGGCGGTGACCCTCTCGGTCACGGCGATGAGGCCACGCAGGAAAGAGACCCGGGCGAGATCGCGCTGGCTCCTGGCCAGGAAAGCCTCCACCGATCGATTGGATAGAAACAGAACTCCCCACATCGCGACCGCGAGCAGCAGGCACGCGCTGGCGGCGAGAGCCAGCTTTGCCTTCAGGGACAGATTGCTTCGCCTCGTATCGTTCAAAGGAGCCTGCCGTTCTTGATCGTGAATGGGCCGTTTCACTGGACGCGAAGCTGATTCTGTCACACCAGTCCTGGACCGGAGGCGGGAACCGGCAGGTTGTAGAGTCTGATTCTCTCCATGAGCACGTTTCACTATGCCCGCAGCTCGGGCGTTCCTGCGGGAAGGGCGGTGGTCATGACCCTGCTGGCCCTTCTCTGCTTTGCCCTGAATTCGCTGCTGTCCCGGGCTGCCCTCGGGTCTGGGTTGATCGACGCCTCCAGTTTCACCCTCGCGCGCCTTTCGTCCGGCGCGATCGTGCTGTTCCTTCTGGTCCGGAGCTCGGCGAAGGCGAACTCCTCCACACCCCCGGCCGCCTGGGATCGCGCGCTTTCGGCTCTGGCCCTGTTCACGTATGCACTCCCCTTCTCGCTCGCCTATCTGCGCGTCTCCGCGGGCACGGGCGCGTTCCTGGTCTTCGGCTGCGTGCAGATCACCATGATCGGCTCGGACCTGCTCTCCGGCCGCCGGATCCTGGGGCGCGAAGTGGTGGGCCTCGGGGCCGCTCTGTTCGGCCTCGGCTGCCTCACTCGTCCCGGCTTGGAATCGCCGGACCCGATGGGCGTCCTCCTGATGGCGATCTCGGGCCTGGCCTGGGGAATCTATTCGATTCGCGGGCGAAGGTCGGGGCCGCCCCTTGAGGCCACAGCCAGGAACTTCGCGGCCTCCATTCCGCTGTGCCTGGTGGCGAGTGCTCTGACCCTTTCCACCCTTCACCTCTCGCCATCCGGTCTGCTTCTGGCCACCGCCTCCGGCGGACTCACCTCGGGCCTCGGCTACGTCGCCTGGTATGCGGCTCTGCCCTCGCTGACCTCCACCCGCGCCTCCATCGTTCAGCTCGCGGTGCCCCCGCTCGCGGCGGCCCTCGGCGTCGCCTTTCTGGGCGAGGCGGTGACCACACGCCTGCTGGTGGCGGCGCCCTTGATCCTCGGCGGCATTGCCATCGCGGTAGCCGGACCCGCGGCCTTGCCTTCAAGGCTCGATCGCTGACCGACAGGCGCCCTAGCTCGGCTTGTCGGCCCGACCGGGTCGAGAGTAGCCTCATTCGATGACCCTCGCCTCTCTAGCACCTCGCCGCATGCTGCTGGTTCTCGGGCTCGCCGGCTTCGTCGCATCCTGCGCCCCACCGCCGATCGGCAGCGCTCTTCTCCGCCAGCTCGAGGCGAAACAGTTCCTCAAATATGCCGGTCCGAACGCGGAGCAGATCCGAGCGAAGATCCTCGAAAAAGGCTGGCCCGCTCTCTTTGGCGACTCCGGGCGCGTCTTCGGAGCGGACGGCCTCAACCTCGCAAAGGGAGGGGTGAGCCACTTCATCGAGACGCTGCGGCCCTTTCTTGAAGGTCAGGGAGTCAAGCTGCCCGAGCTCAAAGACGACGTGCAGCAGGAAAGCTACACCCTGCTCATCGACGGCGCTCCCTTGCCCATCTGGACGAGAGATGACCTCAGTCGCGAGTTGGGCACGCAGCCAGGCATCACCGCCGGACTGGCGGCGGCAAGATCCTTTGCCCTCGTGAACAAGCTTCTCGAAGGGGCGAAATCACCGGAGCGCGCCTACGCGATCTACAGCGGCGCATCGCTCTCGGTGATGTTCCTGACCGAGGACCTCATTGCGATCATGCAGGCGGATCCGCTGGCGGTGCCGAAGTTCATGCCCTATCGGCTCACCACCAACTTCCCCTTCTTCGGCCAGCCGCAGCAGTAGCTGCAGGGCAGCTCCTGGCGGTTTGGGCCCGCCGAACCCCCGTGTCCTGCCGTCGAATCAGAACGGTCAGGACGGCCATCGGTTGAAGGAGGATCGCGCGGGCTTCGCGGCTGTTGGGCGGAGTGGTTTCAAGGTCGAGGAAGTCGAGAACAGCGAGGTACTCGAAGGCGCTAACGCGTGCGATGACGTAGTGGCGGGCTTGATCACGCGGGCTGCTTCGGCCCGCCCTCCGCGACATTGAGCGGGACGCTCAGGGTGGCTCGGTCGAGCTGGTCTGAACGGACCTGAACGGGCCGGAGTTCCGTGGCTGCGCGAAACGAGGGCGCCCGTTGCTTTCGACGGCGAGACTGCTTCGTCGGCGGCATCTCGATGCCCTCCTGCGACGGGGACGGACGGGGCGTGGTGGATTATGGCGAGATCGCTTCAACGGCCCAAGCCCAGGCTGCGCGCTTCACGGGAGAACGTCGGGTCCTTGCTGATCTACTACTGTGAGAAGTCGTCGCGCCGGGCGACGATTTCCAGAGCCGACTTTGGTTGCGGCGGTAGGGTCGCGCTGTGACACTCATGCGAGAAAGGCGGCTTTCGGGCACTTTTCGGTCGGCCTGGACCCCGGCTTTCGCCGGAGTGACGGAGGTGGGCCGATACGTCTTCCCCTGATTACTTCCCGAGGCGGATCCTGCGGGCGAGAGTTTCGGCCGCCGGTGGATCGTCGTTGGCAAGAACAACAATGACCAGGCCCTGACCTGCGTCCAGTTCAAAAACCGCGTTGACGCCGGGGCTGCCGCCTGCAACCCCAAGGCCTCCCCGAATCGGGCGGCCGGACGACGACGCCGGCGTCGCCACCGCGGGCCGCGGACCTCCGAGATACCAGGAGGCGTGGGGCGCACTCGCCAGCCGGCCGGCCACCAACGCTTCTGCGTATTTCGACAGGTCAGGCGCCGTCGAGTAGCCGCCGCCCGCCGAACTCCCCCGGGCCGGAAGGGAATAGATGTTGCTGACTCGCTCGGACCGGCCCTGGCTCACGTACCCGACGGCAAGATTCGCGGTCACCGCGTCCAGATCGAAGGAGTCGGTGTCCGCCATGCCCGCCGGCTTGAAGATGTGCTCGCGGACATAGTCGTAATAAGTCTGTCCGCTGACCTTTTCAATGATGAGCCCCAGAGTCAGGTAGCCGCCGTTGGAGTAAGCCTGCGCCGTTCCCGGTTCGAAGGCCAGCGGCCTGTTCGCGAAGAAGGGCAGATAGTCCGCGAGCGTCCGCACGCGGTTCTTCGGTGTGGCATCGAATTCGGGGCCGAAGAAATCACCGATCCCCGACCTCATCTCGATGAGATGAGCCACCGTGACTTTCGCCGCGGCATCGGGGTTTGGAAAGTCCGGCAGGAACTTTCCAAGCCGGTCGTCGAGCGAGAGCTTTCCGGCCTCCATCAACTGAGCGATCGCCAGTTTGGTGAACGTCTTGTTGATCGATCCGAGGTTGAACTTCGTATCGATCCGGTTCTTCACTTCAAAACCGCGGTGGGCCAGGCCCGAGGCCCGCTCCAGAACGGGCTTGCCGTCCTTCGCGATCAGCACCACGCCCGAGAACCCGTCCGCCACCGCCTGATCCACGATGGCTTTAGCCCCGGCGATGACATCTTCAGCCGGCCGCGGTGGCGGGCCGTCATCCTCGACCTCCGCCCCGCCGCGAGGCCCCGGAGCACCCAGCGGTCGCACGCCGACATCCGCCACCGGATGAGGAGGCATGGGATCGACGGCGAAATGCAGCAGCACCGCCCGCCCGCCCTTGCGCGTCCTCGCCTCAACATCGATCTCGAAGTCGGAGGCCTTGACCACCTTCTGAAGATCGAGTCCTCCGGATTGCTGGTAGAAGCCGGAATCCTGCTGAGCCATGTCCGCCTCCCCGCCTCGATCGGCGTGGAATCTCTCGAGTTCGGCGAGCGACCCGGAGTTCAGGGCCTTGACGAACAGACCCACCGCCTTTCCCACCGGGGTGTCGGGAAGGGCGAGGGGCTCACCCCCTCCCTGGGCAGAGGCACCCGCGGGGATAAGCAAAATGAACCACAGCGGCACGGGAAGCAATCGAGTCATACTCCCATTTGACGACAGATCGAGGCTCGCGGTCTCGCGCATCGCCGCAGCTTTACATTCTCTGAACGAAGTTCGATCGTGGGCAGTTCCGAAGATGTTCCTCACGCTTTTCGCCTTCGCGGTTGCGTTTCTCGCCCTCCTCCGAGGGAGGGCTCTGGCTTCCCAGGTCCGCAAACTGCGCGACGAACGCGACGAGCTGCTGGCCGCGACGGCTGCGCAGCGGAGACAGATTGAGCTCCTGAAAACGCCCGGAACCGGAGGCGCGACCGGGCCTGCGACCGGGCCTGCGACCGCCCCTGCACCCCTGCGGGGCGAGCCTGAGGCGCCGGTCGGAGGACCGAATTTCCAGCCCGAACCCCTCGGTCCTCCGGCCGGAACCGAGGTCCCCGCGTCGATCCCCGGCCTCTCGCCCGGCCTCTCGCCCGGCCTCTCGATTGAAGGGCCGCGTCCTCTTCGGCCCGCCGATCTGCCCTCGCCCCCTCAATCCGCTTCTGAGCCCGAGTCGCCCCCCGGCGACTGGGAGAGCTTCCTCGGAGTCAAGGGCGCCGCCTGGATGGGCGGCATCGCTCTCCTCCTTTCGGCGATCTCCTTCGCTCGATGGGCGATCGAGGGGGGCCTGGTCACGCCGGAGATGGGCTTCGCGGTGATGCTGGTGGCGGGAATCGGGGGCCTCGTCTCGGCCGAGAGCCTTTGGCGCCACGGCCAGGAAAGGGCCGCGAGCCCGGTCTCGAGCGCAGGAATCGCCATCCTCTACGTCGCCTTCCTCGCCGGACACGCGCGGTATGGGCTCATCTCCATGGCCGTGGGTTTCATCGCCATGGTGGCGGTGACCACGACCGGGGGCCTGCTGGCGGTGCGCTACCAGGCCTTCGCCACCGCGATTCTGACCCTCCTGGTCGGCTTCGCGACCTCGATGGCCCTTACCGTCGGCGCAGAGGCAGCCATGGGCGTTTTCGCGTACACCCTCCTGCTCAATCTGGGTACCTTGGCCGTGGTGCTGAAAGGCCGGTGGTTCGGGCTCCTGGGACTCGGCCTCGCGGGAACCCTGATCCTTGAGATCCGCTGGTTCTGGAGCTTCATGTCGCCCGAAAACATGCCGAAGGGCGTCGCCATTGCCCTGGTGTTCGGGATCTTCTATCTGGTCCTCCCTATCGCCGCGAGGGACTTCGACGACCGGAGGGTACGGCGAGTCAGCGCTCTCGGCGGGCTGGTTCCTTTCCTGTTCGGGCTCGCTTTCGCCACGTCGACGAGGTACATGGATCAGTGGCCGCTGCTTTTTGGCATGATCGCCGTCCTCGATGCCGCGATCCTGATCGTGGCCGTGCTCTTCCGGCGGGGATCGCTCCTCCGAACCGCCGCCATCGCCACCACATTCACTCTGGCCTGGTGGGCCCTGCAGGGGTTGAAGGCGGACAGCGGCGCGGCGCTGTTCAGCTCGACTCTGTTCGCGATTCTCATCGTTTCTATCTTCGGGCTGGCTCGCCGCATTGCCCTCGTCTTCGGCCGCGCGGACGCGGAGGAGCTTCGGGTCCTGGAAAGCGCCGCCCTGGCCGCCGGAGCCGGGCTCGTCCTGTTCGGCACGATCATGGTGGGCTACGGGCGGGGTGCTCCGGTTGGACCCTTCCTGACCATCGCCACCACTCTGGTGCTCATCCTGATCGAAGTGTCGGGCCATGATGGCCGGCTCAATGGAGCGCTGGCCCTGGGCACCGTCGGCCTCGCCGCGCTCACCCAGATCTGGTTCCTGAGCGCGGTCAACGCCCACACCTTGATCTTCTATCTGGCCGGGCCGGTGGTGGTGTCGCTGCTCTTGTCGGTTCTGGCCCGGAGAAAGGCGGGAGAGACCATCGACCTCGAGGCCGAAATCGCGGTCCAGGCTTCGGGCTGGATCAGCATCCTCGGCCTCTTCCTGGCCCTGGTTCAGTCGGATCGCACCTCGACCGGGTGGCCGAATTTCCTCCCGCTCGCCTCGACGGGCTGGCCCCTGTTCCTCGGGCTCGCCCTCCAGGTCGTGGTGGTGAAAGCCTCCGCGCTGAGATCGAACTGGACGGCCGAGCTTCCGGCCCTGCTGGGAGCGAGTGCTTTGTACGTCTGGCTCTGGCAGGGCTCGTATCTGACCCCGGACCAGCACGGGATGGCCTTTGGAGTGAGCGCCCTCTTCTATCTCGGCTTCCTGCTCCTCCCGATGATCGTGCCCTTCGCGAAATGGAAAGACGCCCCTCTGCCCTGGTTCACCGCGGCGATGGCGGGTCCGGCTTTCTTCTTTCCTCTCCGCGCCGTGTACCGGAGCGCCTTCGGAGAATCCGCGATCGGCCTGTTGCCTCTCGCCATGGTCACGCTCACGGCGGCGAGCCTGGGCGCGGCCGCCCGACGGTTCGTGGCCACGGAGGGAGGCGAGCGCGGCGCGCTCCTCCGCCTTCGCCATCTGACCCTATTCGCGGTGGTGGCGTTCTGGTTTGTCGCCATGGCCATTCAAATGCAACTCGAGCGTCAATGGATCACGCTGGGCTGGGCGCTCGAGGCGGTGGCCCTGTGCTGGCTCTTCGGCCGCTTGCCGCATCCGGGCCTGCCCTGGTTCGCGGGGCTTCTCTACGCCCTGGTCGGAGCCCGCCTGCTGTTCAACCCCGCGATTCTCGGATATGAGGAGCGCGGCCTGCCCCTCTTCAACTGGATGCTGTACACGTACGCGCTGGCGGGCGCATCCTGCTGGCTCGGTCAGTGGTTCCTGCGGCGGGCGTCATCGGAGCGCTGGATCTCCTATCTGGCCGGCGCCGTCTCATTCACTGGCCTGATGATGGGCTTCTGGCTGGTCAATCTGGAAATCCTCGACTATTTCTCCACCGGCGCCTACATCACGCTGTCCGGTCACCACGGCTACTCGGTGAAGCTCGCTTTCTCGGTGGGCTGGGGGATGTTCGCCGTAATCCTTCTGGCCGCGGGCGTGGCCCGGCACCTGAGACCTCTTCGCTATCTCTCGCTGGCCTTCATGATTCTCACCGTGGCCAAGGTGTTCCTCTACGATCTGGCCGCGCTCGGCGGCTTCTTCCAGGTGTTCTCGTTCTTCGGCCTCGCCGCGGGGTTGCTCCTGGTGTCCTTCTTCTACCAGCGTTTCGTGTTCCGGAAGGGTAGGTAGCCGCAAGCCCGACTCGAGGGATTCGGGAGCGTGTAGGCTCGGGGGCGAAAGATGTTTCTCGCTCTTCTCGCCTTCGCGATCGCCGTCTTCGCCATCATCCGAAGCAGCGATCTGTCTGCTCGGGTCAAGCGTTTGGAGGACGATCGCCTCGACATGCTGAGCAGGCTGGCCGCACTGCAAAATTTCGTGAATCGCTTGCGAACGCAGGCTCCGATGACCGGACGAACACAAGGCCAGGAGGGCGAACTCCCTCCACCGGCGGGGGCGGCGGTACACGCGCGGGCACGGCCCCCCGAAGCGACGAGCCAAACCGCTCCTCCCGATTCCTCTCCCATCGCTCCTCCTTCCCGGCCTGAGGAACAGCGGCCCGCCCTTTCCCCCTCGCCTCCTGCCTCCGCACCGAAGACGTCCCCGGCCCCTCCGCCGACCCGACCCTCGCCGCCGCGCGGACCCGTCGCCGCCGAACCCCCGTCGCCACCAATCGACTGGGAAAGCCTCCTTGGAGTGAAGGGCGCCGCCTGGGTAGGAGGAATCGCGCTCATCACCTCGGCCATCTTCTTCGCGCGATGGACCATTGACCAGGGCCTGCTCACCCCCGAACTTCGCTTCGCGCTGATGGTCCTGGGGGGGATCTCATCTCTGGTAGCCGCCGAAATCGGCCTTCGAAAGGGCTACGAAAGAACCGCGAACCCGCTGTCCGGGGCCGGTATCGCCATCCTCTACATAGCCTTCTTCGCCGGACATTCGCGCTACGAACTCATATCCCTTCCCGCTGCGTTTGCCGGGATGGTCTTTGTCACCGTGACCGCCTGTGTGCTGGCCATTCGCTACGACGCTTTCCCCACCGCGGTGCTTGGGCTGCTGGGCGGGTTCGCAACTCCCGTAGCCCTTTCGACCGGCGAGGATCGGCCCATCGGCCTGTTCTCCTACATCCTGCTGCTGAACCTCGGTCTGCTGGCGGTCGGGGCAAAGCGCCGCTGGCCCGGGCTCTTCGAACTCGGCCTGCTGGGAACCCTGATGATTCAGGTGGGCTGGTTCTCGAAGTTCATGTCGCCCGGCAACCTGCTCGTCGGGCTCGTGGCCTTTACGGTTTTCGGGATGGTCTATCTGGTCCTGCCCCTCGTAGCGAAGGAAGAAGACAACGCACGGGTGCTTCGCACGGGCGCCATCGGCGGGGTGATGCCATTCCTGTTCACCATCCATCTCGCGGGCTCCCCCGAGTATGTCGATCAGTGGCCGCTGCTCTTCGGCATGGTGGCATTGCTCAACCTGGCCATCCTGGCCGTGGCGGTCCTGCGGGGCCGGGTCGCTCTGCTGCTGAGTGCTTCGGTGGCGACCTCGCTCACCCTGGCGGTCTGGGCGGCTCAGGGCCTGAAGCCCGACCGTGACGTATCGCTCCTCGCCGCCACCGTCTTCGCGATCTTCATGGTCTCGATCTTCGGCCTGGCCCGGCGAATCGCCCTGCGCTTCGGCGACCTCGACGAGGGCGCTTTCCGGGTCATTGAAGTGGCGGCTCTCGTTTCCTGGGCCGGGCTCGGCGCGTTCGGGCTGATCATGGTCGGCCATGATCGGGGAGCGCCCGCGACTCCGTTCCTGACTCTCACCACCGCTCTGGTCTTCCTCCTCATGGAACGCGCCGGCCACCACGGCCGGCTCAGGGGAGCGCTCTCCCTCGGCGCCCTTGGCATCGCGGCCGTGGTGCAGCTGTGGTTCTTCGCCTCGGCGAGCGACTCGACCCTCGTCCCCTATCTCGCCGTGCCCGTCTTGTACTCGCTGTTCTTCTCGTTCCTGGCCGCGCGGGATACGGGAGGGACGGTCGACGCCGAAGCCGAACTCGCCGTCCGGGCCTTCAGCTGGATCAGCATTTTCGGGTTGTTCGTCGCCCTCGCCCAGTCGAGCCTGGCCCGGGAAGGATGGCCGCTCTTCATGGCCCTCGGCGCCCACGGGCTCGTGGTGGTGGGCTCGGTCCTTCGCTCCAACTGGACCATCGGCCTGCCCGCGCTGCTGGGGGCGAGCGCTTTCCACATGCTGATCTGGCAGCTCGAATACATGAAGCCGGACCAGGAGCGCATGGCCTTCGCCTTCGCGGGGTTGTTCTATCTGTTCTTCGTCACTCTTCCGATGATGGTGCCCTTCGCCCGGTGGAAGGAGGCGCTTCTCCCGTGGCTGACCTCCGCCCTCGCCGGGCCGGTCTTCTTCCTGCCTCTCTACAACGTTTTCAAGGAGGCTTTAGGAGAATCAGCCATTGGTCTCCTCCCGGTGGGGATGGCCGGAGTCTCGGTGGTCAGCCTGCGGGCCGTCTCCAGCCGGTTTGTGGCCCGCCCGAGCGACGCCACCAGCGCTCGCCTGCGGCTTCGCTATCTGGCTCTGTTCACCGCGGTCGCGCTGTGGTTCATTGCCGTGGCCATCCCGCTTCAACTCGACCGACAATGGATCACCCTCGGGTGGGCCATCGAGGCAATGGCCCTGTGCTGGCTCTTCGGCCGCCTGCCCCATCGCGGCCTGCCCACCTTCGCTTTCATCCTGTATGTCCTGGTGGGCGTGCGACTGCTGCTCAACCCTGAAGTCTTCCGCTACCACGAGCGAGGCCTGCCCCTGTTCAACTGGATTCTCTACACCTACGGTATCGCGACGGCTTGCTGTTTGATCGGGCAATCGCTCCTGCGAAGCACTTCCGAAGACGGCGTCATCCGCCGGCTGGCGGATGCGATCGCGCTCAACGGTCTGCTGCTGGGTTTCTGGCTGGTCAATCTGGAGATCCTCGACTACTACTCCACGGGAACCTATATCGCGATCTCCGGCCAGAGCGGCTACTCGGTCAAGCTCGCTCTCTCCGCCGGTTGGGGGCTCTACGCCATCGTGCTTCTGGTCACGGGAGTGGCGAAGGACCTGAAACCTCTCCGGCACCTCTCGCTGGCCTTCATCCTTCTCACCGTGGCCAAGGTCTTCCTCTACGATCTTTCGGAGCTGGGCGGCATTTTCCGCGTCTTCTCGTTCCTGGGGCTCGCGGTGGGCCTGATACTCGTTTCGCTCTTCTACCAGCGGTTCGTCTTCAAGAAGAATCAGTGATGGGCGGGCTCCCTTGATCTACCTCCTCGCCGCGCTTCTCATGGCGGCCGACAACCCCAGCGACGCCCAGCGCGCGGCCTGGCAGTACAGACGCGCGGTCGTGGTCGAAGCCGGGGAGGCGCTCGCATCCTTGGTCCTGCCCCCCGAGCTGTCCGCGAAGGCGGGGGCCTCCGGTCGGGACCTGCGGCTGGTGGATGGGGATGGCCGAGAGACGCCGTTCCTGCTCGACTGGACGAGCGAGCGCGAAGGTCTCGCCACCTGGCGAGCGGGGGTCAAAGACATCCGGAGAGAGAAGGAGAACGCCGGGACCGGATCCGCGGTGCGCAGTCAGTGGACGATCGACCTCGGCGACGAGCGCACCTTTACCGACCTCAGCCTTGCGGTCCCGGACGTCGCCTTCGCCTGGCATGTGCGGGTGGAGGCCTCCGTCTTTGGGAAACGATACGACGTGATCGAGACGGAGGCGTCGCTTTTCGATCAGGCCTGGAACAGCGAACGGGTCCGCAAGACGGATATCCGGTTCGACGCTCCGGTGACCGCCCGATACCTGCGTCTTACCGCCCGCAGCGCTTCGGGCTCGCCTCTGCTGGAACTCGCGGGCGCGTCGGTCACGTGGCGCCGCCGGCTGAAGGGCGACAGTTGGTCGATGAACGTGAGCGCCGAGCCGGCTGAAGGCATCCTCGGACTCCCGGCGAACATCACCCGCTATCGCCTGAGTGCATCATCGCTCCTGCCCTTCGATGAGCTGGAGGTGCGGACCGACGATGCCGCGTTCGCGCGCCACGCCCGCCTGTTCGAACAAATCGAAACGCCGGGAAGGCAGAGCGAGAGGCTGCTCGGCGAGGGACGTGTCTTCCGTCTACGCGCGAGCGATTCGGTGGTGGCCGGGGAGTCCACCCGGATCGGGGCGCGAAACGGAAGCGGGGGCGCCCTCTACCTCGACATCAACGACGCGGCGAGCCCCCCTCTGCGCCGCCTGAGCGTGCGCCTTCATGGCTCGCGCGTGCGGCTCCTCTTCCCGGTTCCGGATGGAGCCCTCACTTTGTACTACGGCAACGAAGCCACACGCGCCCCTTTCTATGATCTCGAGAGCCTGCGCCCCCAGCTCATCCAGGCCCTGGGGACGGGCACGGCGATTCTGGGCGCAGAAGAAGCGAATCCGCTCTTCAGGCGCGAGCCTCCCCTTCGCTTCGCGGCCGTGGTGGGCGCATCGCTCGACCCCGCTCTTTGGCATCACGAGCGCTCGCTCATGCCCATCCGCGATGAAGATGTCTATGCCCTGGTCCTGAAAGCCGAGGACCTGGCGGTTTCGCGGCCGGACCTCGCGGACCTGCGCATCGTGGACGACGCGAACCGGCAGGTGCCCTTTCTGATCGACCCAAACTTCGCGGAAGAGAAGATCTCGCTCAGGGTCCAAAAGGGCGTTTCTTCGCCCTCGCCTCGGAGCCGCTACGAACTGGCTCTCCCTGAACCAATGCCTGGAAACCGCTCGCCTCAGCTTTCCAGGATGGAGATCGAGGTCAGGGACGCCTTCTTCGAACGTCCGGCGCGCCTCCGGCGTGCGAGGAATGAATTCCAGCGCGAAGCGCCCTTCTCGCTGACTCTGGCGCGACGCCCGCCCTCCTCCGGCCCGCTCAGGATCTCGACCACCCTGCCGCTCGAACCCCTGACCCTGGAAGTGGACGACGGAGACAACGCTCCGCTCGATATCCGCTCGGCCCACGCCATCATTCGTGTTCCCCGGGTCGTCTTCAAGGCGGCGCCGGGAAGCCTCCGTCTTCTGCTCGGCAATCAAGGGTCGGAGGCGCCGCGGTACGACCTCGCTGGTCTGCGCACTGAGTTGCTGGCCTATTCGGCGGTGCCGGCGGCCGCGCAGGAGCTGAGGCAAAACCAGGAGGCCAGGGAGTCCTTGTTCTCGCGCTTTGGCACCGCTTCTCCGAGCGGCCTGGTCTGGGGCGCGATCATCGCCGCTATCATCGTCCTGCTGGGGCTGACCCTAAAGACCATCAAGAGCGCCTAGATTCAGGAGTCATACATGTCCAGAACCGCAAGCCGCATCCTGGCCCTCGCCATCGCCCTGGGGCTGACCCTTCCCCCCCAGGCTCTGGCCTGGGGAGAGCGGGGACACGACATCGTGACCCGGGTGGCGGTTCGCCTCCTCGCGGCGGGTGTCGCCCCGGGCACGGCCCTGGCCGCTCAGTTCGCTCGCAAGGAATTCATGCTCGGCCATCTCTCCAACGTGCCCGACATCGTCTGGCGCAATCAGGGCGAGGCCATCGAGAAGGTGAACGCGCCCACCCATTTCCTTGACCTCGAATACGTGACCCCAAAACTCACCTTCGCCACCATCCCGCGGACGCCGGCGGCCGCACTCGCGCGCATGAAGGATCTGTGCGCCAGCCCGCCCAGGGCGTACGTGTGCGCGGCCGAAGAGGGGTCGATCCCGAATGAGAGCAGCGCCGGAACGGCGCCGTGGCGAACCGGCCAACTCTTTCGCATGACCGTGGAGAGCCTCGAGGCCTCGGCCGCGAACGGGAGGAGCGATGACACCGCCATCGACCGCGCCTTTGTGAGCGCCGGGATCATGAGCCACTTCGTCGCTGATCTGGGAAATCCCTATCACAGCACCATGAACTACGACGGCTGGGATACCGGACAAGGTGGCATCCACAGCTACTTCGAGGGCGCGCTGGTGAGCGCGTACCCCCTGGCCCTCGATCAGGAGGTCTTCGACGCCGCCATGACCGGCCGCGGCCTGGCTCGGACGCTGCAGCAATTCCCCGCGGCCGACCGTTCGGCGCTCTCGCGCGATCCCGTGGCCATAGCCATAGCCCTCGCCCTCGACTCTCACTCAAGGCTCGCCGCCGCGAACGCGATCGACCTCAAGTTCGCCCTGACCCGGAAGAGCGGCACCGGACCTGATGGGAAGAGAGTCGGAGCGGATCGCCGCCCTCCCTCCGAGTTACGGGCCAGGTACCACGATCTCACCGTGGAACGCCTGGCCACCGCGGCCGAAGTTCTGGCCAACCTGTGGTGGCTCGCCTGGAAAGACGCGGGCGAGCCCGATTTCAAGGGCTATCGGAGCTTCGCCTATCCGGTGTCCCCGGACTTCATTCCCCCGGACTACCTGAAGCCGCTGACCTAGCCGGCCCCGCGGTCCGAGAGGACGCGGAAGATGGATTCAAGACGCCGTGTTCCCGGCTATCCAGTCCAGATAAGGCCCATGTCCATCCGATACCGGGAGGGCCAGGATCTCCGGAACGTGGTAGGGATGAAGGGCCCGAATCGCGGCCTCGATGGCGGCGAAACGGCCTCGCCGGGTCTTGATGAGCAGCAGGTTTTCCTGGCTCTTCTCCACTGACCCCTTCCACTGGTAGATGGAGGCCACACCCGGCAGCACCTGCACGCAGGCGGCCAGAGAGCGCTGCACCAGGTCCCGGGCCAGGGGTTCGGAGTCGAAGTCGGCGGGCACCGTGCACATGACCACGATCGCTTCGGTTTCGATCGGGGTCATCTGTCTCCGCCGAGCTTCCCGATGATCGCGGCCTGAGCCGCGGTCAGGCGCACCACCGAGAGCCGTCCCTGACGCACGAGAGGCGAAGACGCGAAGCCGGGCTCGGCCTTCAGAGTGGCCAGGCTCACCGGCCGCGGCAAGGCCTTGAAAGGCGCCAGGTCGATCACGAACAGTTTCGTCCCGGCCGGCTGTTTCGGATCCGGATAGGCAGCCGAGGTCGCGCGGGCCACGCCCACCACCGCCTTCTCGGAACCGGTGTGATACACGAACACTCGATCGCCCTTCGCCATCTCACGCATGTTTTTGAGCGCGACCGGATTGCGGACGCCATCCCAGACCCCTTGGCCCTGAGCCAGGAGATCGGCGAAGGAATACTCGGTCGGCTCCGTCTTGAAAAGGAAGTCGTTCATCGCTGTCTCCTTGATGAAAGCCGAAGTGTAGCCAAGATGCGGGCTTGACATTCTTACAGTGCTCTTCCATAGTCTGACTGTAAGACATGGCCGACATCGTTCAACTGGAACAGGGCATTCGCGATCGGCTGACCGAGCACGAGTCGCTGGTGGACACGCTCCTCCAGGAACGGGAGCAGATCCGGGGCTCCTTGTTCTCGAGGTTCGCGGCCTGCGGCAAGTCGAATTGCGCCTGCGCTCAAGGGGAGAAGCACGGGCCCTACTACGTGCTGTCGAACCGAAGCCGGGGAGCGGGGGCCTTCATCTACCTGAAGGAGGGCCAGGTCAGCCGGGTGAGAGACCTGGTGAACCGGCATCGCCGGTTTCGAAAGGGATTGAAGCGCCTCAAGGGCCTCGCCGCCAAGCTCCACGCTCTCTTCGAAAAGTATGAGAACTCGGCAACCCAGGCCGGCTCCAGGCGCGCGGGAATGCTGTGACTGAAATATCAATGTCTGATAGTCTCTTAGACTCTGATGAAGAGAAGTTACTTGATATGTTGCCTCCCGCTGACGATCCTTCCCATACCGCACGCCTGAAGAGCCTGGCCGTCGCCGCCTTCATCGTCTGTGCGATCGCGTATGGCGCCTTGCGGGATGACGAGGGGGTCATGCACGTCTTCCGCGAGAGATCGAGGCTTCAGGAACTCAACCACTCCGTGGACGGGCTCAAGGAGGAGAACAACCGCCTCCGCGCCGAGATCAAGGCGCTCCGCGAGGATCCGCGGGCGGTGGAGAAACTGGCCCGCGAAGACCTGGGCCTTTCCAGACGGGGAGAGATCGTCTTCATTCTCGAAGGCGATCCTTCCGATCCCAACCGCTGACGCGAACCCGCGATTTCTGGGCGCCTTTGGCGCTATTTGACAGAAACCGCGCCAAAACAGGCTACAATCCACTTCGGTCGGGCGGATGTTGCGTCACCCTGATCGTGTCGCGATTCGACCCAGATTTCTGTGTGTGATACAGCCGTTCCCAAAAACAACCCTTTCTAGGAGGAAAGAAAACAAATGGCAAAGCCGATGACGAAGGCAAAGCTCGTGACTGCTCTGGCGGAAGCAACGTCCATCCCGAAGAAGACTTCGGCCGCGTACCTCGAAGAGCTCGCTCGTCTGGCTCACAAAGAGGCGAAGAACGGCTTCGTGATTCCGGGCGTGGGCAAGCTCGTGGTGCGTGCTTACAAGGCTCGCAAGGGTCGCAACCCCCAGACCGGCGCGGAAATCCGCATTCCGGCCAGGAAGCGCCTGAAGTTCGTGATCGCGAAGGCTGCAAAGGACGCGGTGTTCGGCGCGTAGTTTGCCCTTCCGAGGGTCTTTGCTCCCCCAGGGGCGACGCTCGTCGCAGTCTCGTGGGAGCGTCCAGGAGCCTCGAAACCCGTCGTCTTGAGAAGCGGCGCCTCGGCGCCGCTTTTCTTTTCCGCGAAGGCGCCCTCGAAGAGTCGGCCCCCTCCCCGAACGTACTAGACCGGGGCTCAGGCCCCGGCCGCGCGGAGCGCTTCCGCGAGGCCCTGCAACCATGCGTCGAATGCCATCGACCCGTCCACCACGATCTCGAACTTGCCGTTCGGCTTTCGCTTCACCGAGCCCGGGTTCCTCGGGCCCAGCGGAATCATGAGGTTCTCCCGGTGAATCCCCATCGGATCGGTGACGGCGAAGATCTTCTCGATTTCGGCCATTCCCACCTGCTGCATCATGTTCCCATCCCTTCGCGCGTCTTTGAGGCGAGACAGCGTCTGGGCATTGTAGTCACCCCGGCCCGCCGGTCTCGTGGGCTTCGAGTGGCGCTGGCTCTCGCGTCATGACCTCCCGATGAACCCGACCCCGATCCCGCCTTCCCTCGAACTGGTGCTCGAGGAGGCGCGCGCGCTCGCCCTCGAAACCGGCGGGGAGAGGGCCGGACGCGCGGTCAGCCCGGCGGCATCCCTCGAGCGGGACGTGGGCCTCGGGAGCCTGGAGAAGGTCGAACTGGTCACCCGGATCGAGCGACGGGCAGGCTGCACCCTGCCGGACGGGATCCTTCAGGCCGAGACCTGCGAGGAGATCGCGGTCGCCCTCTCGGCGGCTCCCCGGACCGCCTCTGTTTCCCCCCTGATCCAGCGAGCGCCCGAAGTCGAGGCTCTGATCCAGACCGGACCCCGGGCTCTCGCCGCCACCGTAGACCGGGCCCTAGCCGCTCGGTCCGAGGAAGCGCCCGATCGAATCACCATCTTTCTGAGCGAAGACGATGGATCGGAACGCAATATTACCTACGGCGAACTCTTCCGCGGGGCCTCGCAGATCGCGGCCGGGCTTGCGGCCCGGGGGATCTCGCGCGGAGACACCGTCGCCTTGATGCTGCCGACCGGCTTCGACTTCCTCCGTGCTTTTCAGGGCACCCTGCTGCTGGGAGCGGTCGCGGTGCCCATCTACCCGCCGGTGCGCCTGGACCGGCTGGCCGAGTATGCGGGCCAGGAAAGCGCCATCCTGCGCTCGGCCGGCGTTCGGATCATGATCACCATCGCGCGGGCCAAGGTGATCGCCGAGGTGCTGAAATCGCTGGTACCCACCCTGCAGGATGTGGTCACCGCCGATGATCTCACCAGCGATCCCCACGCGCGGCTTCGCATGTCACCGCAGTCGCGGCCCGAGGATCCGGCCTTCATCCAGTACACCTCGGGCAGCACCGGCTCTCCCAAGGGGGTTCTGCTCACCCATGCCAATCTGATGGCGAACATCCGGGCCATCGGTCTCGGGCTCGAGGCACGGCCCATGGAGGTGGGCGTTTGCTGGCTGCCCTTGTACCATGACATGGGTCTGATCGGCAGCTGGCTCTTCACCATGGCCTCGGCCTATCCGCTCGCTCTCCGCTCGCCCCTCTCCTTCCTGTCCCGTCCGGAACGCTGGCTGCAGGATATCCATCGACGTCGAGGCACGCTGTCCGCCGCGCCAAACTTCGCCTATGAACTGTGCGTGCGAAGGATCCGTGACCAGGACATCGAGGGCATCGATCTCTCATCCTGGAAATGCGCCTTGAATGGAGCCGAGCCGGTCCGTCCCGAGACCATCGAGCGGTTTGTCCAGCGATTCGGCCGGTACGGTTTCCGGCGGGAGGCCCTGATGCCCGCCTTCGGCCTGGCCGAATGCTCCGTGGGCCTGACTCTTCCACCCGTCCAGCGAGGTCCGAAGTTCGACCGGGTCGATCGAGCCGCATTCGAGCAGGGCCATGCCGCGAAAGCGAAGGACGGCGATCCCCAGGCCAGCCGGTTCGTTTCCGTGGGCCGCGCGCTGCCGGAACACGAGATCAAGGTCGTGAACGAAGCGGGTGAGACGCTGCCCGAGCGGGAAGTCGGGCGTCTCCTGTTCCGAGGCCCCTCCATGACCGCGGGCTACTACCGGAACGAGGAAGCCACCGCGGCCATCCGGCGAGCGGACGGCTTCCTCGACACCGGGGATCTTGCCTATGTCGCGGAGGGCGAGCTCTACATCACCGGAAGGCTCAAGGATCTGATCATTCGCGGAGGGCGTAACTTCGTGGCCGCGGAGATCGAGGAAGCCGCGTCTGTGGTCGCCGGAGTGCGGAAGGGATGTGTGGCCGCCTTCGGGGTCACCGACGCCCGCACCGGCACCGAGCAGGTGGTCATCGTGGCGGAGACCAAGGCCCGATCTACGGAGGAACGCGATGCCATCGAGGGTCAGGTCATAGATCGGGTGACTCACGCCATCGGCTCGCCTCCGGACATCGTGCGCCTGGTGAAGCCGGGATCGGTGCTCAAGACCTCTTCCGGCAAGCTTCGCAGAAACGACACGCGCGCCCTATTCCTCTCGGGCGCCCTGGGCCGAGAGAGGGGTGATTCGGTCGCCGCGCGCCTGAAGATGGGAGGGTGGCTGGCCCGAAGCGCGCTGGACACCGCCCGGGGCCGTCTCCTCCTCCTCCTCCGGGGTCTTCTCCTCTTCGCGACCCTGATGGTCTATGCGCCGATCTCGTGGATCGCGCTCTGGTTTCTGGGGCCGCGGGCCGCGCGCCGGTTCGAGCACCACTCGGCTCGCATCGCCTTGCGCCTTCTCACCCGGGACGCCTCCGCCAGCGGACTTGCGAGAATCGAGCCCGGACGGGCCGCGCTCCTGGTGTGCAACCATGCCTCCTACCTCGACGTCATCGCGCTCCGCGCTCTCCTCTCCGAGGACTTCGTCTTCGTGGCCAAGCGCGAGGTCCTCCACTACCCGTTCATCGGTCGATTCATCCGTCGGGCCGGGCACGTGGCGGTCGAGCGCAAGGACGCGGAGCGCAGCGCCAAGGACGCCTCCCAGGTGACCGCGACCTTGAACGAGGGCACCAGTGTTCTCGTCTTTCCTGAAGGTACCTTCACCCATGCGGATGGGGTCCGCCCCTTCCGGCTGGGCGCCTTCCGCGCCGCCGCCGACGCCGCCTGTCCCATCATTCCCCTGGCCTTGCGGGGCACCCGCAGGATGCTGCGCGAGGGCCAGATCATCCCGCGGACGGGCCGGATCGCCCTCTGGGTGGGAGAGCCGCTGATTCCTCGAGGCGAGTCGTTCCGCGACCTGGTGGCCCTGAGGGACAAGGCAAGAGAGATCATTGGAGCGGAATCGGGCGAAGTCGTTCTGGAACTCGTGTCCGCCGGCGTGGAGCAACCCTGGTGAGCACCCCCACGAGACTGGCCGCGAGCGATGTCGACCGGGCCCGAGAGGCGATTCGCCCCTTCCTGCCCCCGACTCCACTGGTCGAGATGCGAGTCGCCGGCCGGGGGCGCGTCCTGCTCAAGCTCGAGACCGATCAGCCGACCGGCTCTTTCAAGGTGCGAGGCGCCCTCTCGAATCTGCTCCTTCAGCCCGAGACTCCCGCGGGCTTCGTGACCGCCTCGGCCGGGAACCACGGGCTGGGCTTGGCCTGGGCGGCTCAGGTCAGCCGGCGCCTCGAGCCGGTCACGATCTTCGTTCCGGAGAACGCTCCCTCCACAAAGATCGAGAAGCTTCGTGAGTACAGGGTCGAGCTTCGCGTGGTCGGTCGGTCTTTCGACGACGCGGAGAGGGAGGCTCATGAATTCGAGGGCCGGAGTGGGGCCCGATTCATCCATGCCTACGACGACCCCCTCACCGCGGCCGGACAGGGCACCCTCGCCGGGGAGATTCACGAATCCATCGGAATCATCGGCTCGCTGGTGATCCCGGTCGGAGGCGGAGGGCTCATCAGCGGGAATGCGGCCTGGCTCAAGGAGAGATTACCGGCCACCAGGATCGTGGCCGTTCAGCCCGACGCCTCTCCCGCGCTGTCGGAGTCGATCCGGCTTGGCCGCGCTCTGCTCGAGTATCCGGCCGGACCCACTCTCGCCGATGGCCTCTCAGGCGGCATCGGCCGGATCGTCTTCGATCATCGGGACCTCATCGACGAGGTCCACAACGTTCCCGAAGCCTGGATCCGCGAGGCCATTCGGAAGCTCTACCGGTCCGAGGGGGTTAAGGCGGAAGCCTCCGGAGCCATCAGCCTGGCCGCGCTCAATCTCGAGGCCAGCAGCGACTGGCCCCAGCCCATCGTTTGCGTGATCACCGGCGGCAACATCGATCCATCGGTACTCGCGGAGATCGTGAGTTGAGGCCAGACCAGGATCCGCGCCGCCGCTGGCTGTGGCCGAGACTCGCGGTGATCCTGCTGGGGGGCCTCTTCCTGCTTCAGGGCATTCGGGTGATCGGGGCCTCCTCGCCCACCCTGGACGAGCCCGGCCACTACCGTTACGGACACCGGATCCTGCGCGGGGTTTCCGAGCGCTGGGACGACAGCAAGATGCCGGTTTCCGCCCTGAACGCTCTCCCCTGTTTCGTGTCCGAGAAAACCGGAGGGCGGATCCTTGATCTTGACGAGTTTTCAGGGCCCTGCGACTGGACCCTGGCCCGAGCGCCCACCCTTCTGGGGGGTCTCGCGCTCGGGCTCGCCATCGCGGCCTGGTCGCGGGCCTTGTATGGATGGCCGGGGGCGCTCGTCTCCCTGGGCCTGTTCGCGTTCGATCCCAATCTGCTTGCTCATTCGACGCTCGTAACCACCGACGTTTTCGGGGCCCTGTTCCTGCTGCTCTCGCTGCGGGCCTTTGCGCGCTGGCTCGAGGTCCCGGGAGTTCGGAACAGCGTGCTTCTGGGTCTTTCGGTCGGAGCCGCCTTCATCTCGAAGTACACCGCCGCCTATCTGCCCATCATTTTCCTGGTCGCCGCGTTCTGGCCCCGCCGGAACCGGGCCCCACGCGCCGGGCATCGCTTGCGGATCTCCGGGGCCGCCATCGCTCTCGCCCTCATTCTCGCCGTCATCAATGGCGCCTTTCTGGGCGAGGGCGCCGGCGCCTCGCTCCGGGATCAGCGCTTCGAGAGCCCGCATTTCCGCAAGTTGCAGAAAGTGCCGATCCTCGCCTCGCTGCCCCTGCCCGTGCCGCGACCGTTCGTGGAAGGACTCGATCGAGTCTTCCACCGCGAAAGGAACGGGGGCGGCTCGGGGAACATCTACCTCCTCGGCGAGCTGAAAACCCCAGGGAGCGAGGGCTTTCCCTCCTACTTCCTCGTCGTCGGTTTCTTCAAAACGCCCATTCCCACCCTGATCGCTCTGGCCCTCGCCCTCGCCCTGCTCGTGAAGCGGGGCCGCGCGACCTGGAGCGTGGACGAAGTCACTCTGGCCTCGGCCATCGTGATCTTCTCCTTGTACTTCAGTTTTGTGTTCCGAGCCCAGATTGGCCTTCGCCACTTCCTCGTGGCCTGCCCCCCGATGTTCGTCCTGGCCGGCGCTTTGGGTCCGTGGCTTTCGCGATCGCGGTGGCGCACCGCCTTCGGCGTTTTCGGACTCGTGTGTTCCGCCACGTCGGTGACTCGGCACGGCAACGACCCGCTCTCCTACTTCAACGAGTTCGTCGATCCCGTCCTCACCTACAAGATTGCCGCCGATTCGAATCTCGACTGGGGGCAGTCCAAAGGCCGGGTGGAGGCGTACCTGGCCAGCCATCCGGACGTTCTCCGCGCCCCCGCCCGGCCGTTCCCGGGACGGCTGCTCGTGGGCGCGAATCAGCTCACCGGTGTCGTGACCCGGCGTCGAATGGAGTGGCTCCGGGAGTCGGGGCTGCGACCCATCGCTCACGTGGCCTTCACTCACTTCCTGTTCGAGCTGAGCGAGGTCGAGGCCTCGAGGCTGCGCCTTGAGAGAGGAGACCCTCCCCTCCCCCAGGAGTTGCGACAGACGCCCGGTCCACCTCCTATACTCGTCCCCATTCCCTAGGGCGTTACCAGAGACGAGAGTAAAGAAACGCAAACCAGCATGCGAACCGTCTTCATCACCGGAGCCAACCGTGGCCTCGGCCTCGAATTCGTCCGGCAGTACATCGCCCAGGGCGAGATCGTCCACGCCTGCTGCCGGCGGCCCGGCGGCGCGGCCGAGCTCAAGGCCCTGGAGAAGGCGAATCGAACCCGCCTCTACGTTCACGCTCTGGACGTCACCAAGACGGAGGCCGTGCAAAGACTCGCGGGGGCCCTGTCCGAAACCCCCATCGACATCCTGATCAACACCGCCGGCGTCTTCGGCCCCGGGGCCGAGGCCGACAAGGATCTCCGCCAGTCACTCGGACACACCGATGAGGAAATCGTCGCCAAGGTGATGCGCATCAATGCCATCGCGCCCATGATGGTGGCCCAGCTCTTCGCCGAGCACGTGGCCCGAAGCGCCTCCAGGAAGATGGTCGCGATCTCGAGCTCGCTCGCCTCCATCGCCGACACCGAAGGCGGCTACTACGCCTACCGGATGAGCAAGGCCGCGCTCAACATGGCCATGGCCACCCTGGCCAGGGATCTGGAGCCTCGGGGAATCGGGTTCCTCGTCTTGTGCCCGGGCGAAGTGAGGGCGGAGATGGGCGGACCGGGCGGGACCCCGACGGTGGAGCAGAGCGTGAGCGGGCTTCGCCGCCTGATCGACGAGACGCCCCACTCCGGAGCGGCACAGTTCCAGCGCTTCGACGGCACCCAGGTCGCCTGGTAGGCCGGAGCCTCGCTCAGCGACTGCCGCGACGTTGCCGGGCCAGCGCCTTGGTGAGTTCGCGAGTGAACGCGACCTCGGCGATGCCGGCCTCGCCCAGGACACCCGCCACTTCCCGGGCGTAGTCGGTCAGAAAGGCGGCCGTCGCCTTCGGGATGTGGTGCATGATCGTTCGCTTGTGGACCCGTCCGTCCTGCATCATGGTGCGGACAAGGTCGACCCGGCTCGGACTCCACAGTCGATACCCCTGGGCGTTTCGGGGCGGCTCCTGAATCCGTCCGGCGTAGAGCCAGTTCAGCACCGTCTGTTTGCTGACGCCCAACTCGCGGGCCACCTCTAGAGTGGTCAAGTACTTCATTCGATCTTCTTGGCTTCCAAGACTACCGTCGATTCTGACCAGGTTCCCTGGGCGCGTCAACCCTCACTCGCTCACTCCCAAGCGGCATCATCGGGAAGGAGCAGACGATCGACGATGCACCCCTTCATCAGATGCGTTTCACAGACCTCCTTCAGGTCTCCTTCCGTGACCCCCTGATACCAGACAGTTTCCGGATAGACCACGGCGGTGACGCCCAGGCTGCAGTGCTTCAGGCAGCCGGTTCGGCTCACCAGGACTCGTTCCTTGAGGCCATTCTCCCTGAGGAGATCCTTCATCGCTCCCACCAGCTTCTCCCCGCCCTTGTCACCGCAGGACCCTCTCGGATGGCCGGGACCGCGATTGTTCGAGCAGATCAGCAGGTGTCGTTCAGGGCGTGGCATCAGGCTCCTAGAGGGGAGAGCTCTCGAATTGAGAGCGCGACGATCTCTCCCTTTATGCTACGCGGCGTCAATGTGGATCCGGGAGCGCGCCACCAGAAAGGGATGACTCAGACCAGGGTCTTGCCCGGGCCTGGCTTCAGGTGGCGTCTCCGTTGACCCTGATCGCGCGTTGACCTTTTCTTGGATTCCTTCGACCGATCTTCTATGGCTCTCATCTCAACCTCCGAACTCGCGGCCCGCCTGGGCGATCCGAAGCTGCGCATCCTCGACGCGCGATGGTATCTCGACCCCGCTCGCCAGGGCATCGACGCCTACGTCGCCGGACACATCCGCGGCGCCTTCTTCGCGGACATCGAGAACGACTTCGCCGGTCCGGGAGGGAGGCGCGGCGGGCCGCTCGGACGACACCCATTCCCCCCCCCGGGCCAGATTCAAAACGTCATCCGCCTTTTCGGGATCACTCCGGGAGTGCAGGTCGCGGTCTACGACGATGCCGCGGGTAGCATTGCCTCCAGAGTCTGGTTTGTTCTCCGCGCCTACGGCTTCGATGAGTGCGCCGTCCTGGACGGCGGCATCACGAAGTGGATCGCCGAAGGCCGCGAGATCACGGATCAGCCTCCCTCGATCTCGACCATGACCGATTTCGTGGTGACGCCTCGACCGGACCGGGTGTTGTCCAAGGCCGAGTTCCTGGCCGAGAAGGATCGTCGTCTCGTGCTCGACGCGCGGATTGAGGAGCGATACCGTGGGGACACGGAGCCCATCGACCCGCGGGCCGGCCATATCCCGGGCTCCCTCAACGCCCCCTACACCCGGAACCTCACCGCCGGGGCGAATCCGGTGTTCAGGCCGGCGAGCGAACTGCGAGCGCACTTCGAGTCACTCGGGGTGCGGGAAGACAACGAGCCCGTGGTGTACTGCGGTTCAGGGGTCACGGCCACGCATGACCTGCTCGCCCTGCATGTGGCCGGCTTCAAGGGCCAGCTGTACGCGGGCTCCTGGAGCGAATGGAGTTCCGATCCGAATCTGCCTGTCGCCACCGGCGACCAGCCCTAGTGCCCAAGAGCACTCTCTCCAAGGCGCGCCATCTCCGCGCCCGTCCTTCGATGAGGAGCCCCCGAATGAAAAACGTCATGATTGCCGCCCTGCTACTGGGCGGTTCGGCGCTCGCGCCGGCCGCCGATGTGCTGGTCTCGCCCTCCTGGCTCATGGAAAACCTCGCCGATCCGCAGCTGGTGGTGTTTCACGTCGGGGCCAGGGCCGGGTTCGAAGGTGAGCACATTCCCGGGGCCCAACTGGTGGCGGGGGAGGATCTCTCCTTCCCTCTCGCGGAGAGCGCCCTGCTGCTTCAATTGCTTCCCCCCGACAGGCTACAGCGGACGCTCGAAGGCCTGGGAGTCAGCGACGACTCCAGGATCGTCATCTACTTCGACGCCGACTCGATGACCGCCGCTGGACGGGTCTATTTCAGTCTCGACGCGGCGGGGCTCGGCGATCGGGCTTCGATCCTCGACGGAGGCCTGGTCGCCTGGAAGGCCGCGGGGGGGGCGGTCACGGACGAGATCGAGACCCGGCCCGCGGGCCGGATCACCGTCGCGCCGAAGCCGGAACTGGTGATCGGGCTCGAGGACGTTCGATCGGGGCTTGCCCAGTCGAGCTTCCGCCTCATCGACACCCGCGCACCCGAATTCTTCGATGGCACCACGAAGGGCTCGATGCCCCGGGCCGGCCACATTCCGGGGGCTCTCAACCTCCCGTTCAAGAATCTGGCCACGCCCGACCTGCGGATGAAGCCGGATAGCGAAATCGCCCTCATCTTCGAGTCGGCCGGGGTGAAAACCGGAGACGCGATCGTGACCTACTGCAACACCGGACGGCAGGCCACGGTTGTGTATCTCGCGGCGAGGCGCCTGGGCCTCAAGGCCAGGGTCTATGACGGATCGTGGGACGAGTGGAGCCGGAGGGACGACCTGCCCATAGAAACCACGCCCATCAAATGACATCCATCGTCGTTCCTTCGCCGGATCCGAGTGGTAGGGGTGCGCCCCGATGAGCGCCGAGGACGGCTTCCATTCGCCCAAGATCGAGGCCAAGCACCTCTATCGCCTCCTCGACGCTCTTTTCCGGTCGATCGAGAAGGCGAGAACGCCTCGCCGTCTGGTCGAGGCTTTCCTCGATGGCGTTTTTCGAGAACTCGCGGGACGGTTGCGGTTCAAGTCGGCGTCCCTTTACATCGAACGGGCTTCCGGTTTCCGACTCTCCAAACAGCTGGGAGAGCCGCTCGAGTCGGCCTTCGACACCCTGTCGCCGGATACGGAGCCTCTTTCTCAAGTCCTGCGGCACCGGGTCTTCCTCTACGCCGACCCCGACACGCTGGCTTCGGCGAAGCCCTACGGGGTCGGGCGCTCGTTCGCGGCCTGCGTGGTCGGCCGGCGTCCCCGGCGCTACGTCTACGTATTCGCCCTCGACGAAGGATTTCAGGCGGAAGAGGTGGACTTCGCCCTGAACACCCTGCGAGCCGCGCTCTCCTCGCGCCTCCTCGAGGAGCGGTTGCAGGGGGGGCTGCGGGAAGCGGCGGAGATCCAGGCCAGTCTCCTTCCCGACGTCACCCCCGTCTTTCCTCCCTTCGAGATGGCGCAACGATCCCACCCCGCGGAGGAAGTCGGCGGCGACTTCTTCGACTATCACGAGGGACTCGAGGAAGAGATCCTGGGCATCGCCATCGGCGACGCCTCCGGACATGGCCTGCCCGCTGCTCTCCTGGTGCGCGACGTGGTCATCGGCCTGCGCATGGGTCTCGAAAAGGATCTCCGGATCACCTCGGTGTTTCAGCGCTTGAACCGGGTGATTCACGCGAGCACCCTCTCCAGCAAATTCATCTCCGTCTTCTACGCCGAGCTCGAGCGGGATGGAACGCTCACGTACGTGAATGCGGGCCACCCCAGCCCCCTTCTCATCACCCGAAGTTCGGTGGAGCGCCTCAGCGTAGGGGGAACAGTGATCGGGCCGC
The DNA here is from genome assembly GCA_032127745.1 of Acidobacteriota bacterium. Lineage (GTDB taxonomy): Bacteria > Acidobacteriota > Vicinamibacteria > Fen-336 > JAGNNV01 > JAGNNV01. The sequence continues at coordinate 544 of JAQBHL010000048.1, read as the reverse complement.
TGCCCGAGGTCCGCTTCAAGCGGGGTCTGAAGATCCTTCCTCCCGAGGGCTGTCTGGTGCTGTGCACGGACGGCATCCTCGAGAGGCGCAACCCGGCCGACGAGTTCTATGGCGAGGTCCGCCTGATCGAGACGGTCCGCAAGAACCTGGGCCGCCCGGCCCAGGACATCCTCGCCACCGTCTTCAAGGAGTGCGAGACCTTCGGCGATCAGCGTCCTTTCGACGATGACGCCACCCTCGTCATCGTGAAGCGGACAGCCTAGAACGCGGAGACGCCGCCGGCTTCCGGCATAGAGTACGGGCTCCATGACCCTGATCGAGCTGACGCGGAGGGCGGGTGTCGTGGGCGCCGGGGGTGGCGGGTTCCCCGCCCACGTCAAATTCGCGGCTCGGGCGGACATCGTCATCGGCAACGGGGCCGAATGCGAGCCCCTGCTACATAAGGACGCGGCGGTGATCGAGCACCGCGCTCGCGAGGTCGTGCGCGGGATCGAGCTGGTCATGGACCAGGTCGGCGCGAGCGAGGGCGTGCTCGGGATCAAAG
>JAQBHL010000047.1:0-3884 GCA_032127745.1 Acidobacteriota bacterium | reverse complement strand
CTTGGCGAAGTCGTTGCCCTTGCCGAACACTTCGCGGACGATGTGCACGGTGTCCTCGGCGTGCGACTCGTCCTTGCAGAAGACCAGCGTCTTCGGGACCATGGCGCGGCCGGGGAACAGGTCGGTGGCGAGGGCTTCCTTCCTAGGCCTCGATGACGGTGCGGATCTGGGACTTCACCACCACGGAGCGGTCGAGGTCCTTGGCGGCGTAGGTGAGGTCTTCGTCGAGGCGCTCCCAGCGGACCTTGCGTGACTCCTTGCTGCGCTTGTCGACGTAGTAGCCCTTCTCGACTTTGCCGCCTGCTTCCGTGACCTGGGTCTTGATTCGGTAGACGTCGTAGCCGACGTTCACCTGATCCGCGACCGCGCGTTCGTGGTTGTACTCCATCACGAGGTTCTGGTTGAAGAAGCCGATGGTCTGCTTCGAGGGTGTCGCGGTCAGGCCGATGAGATAGGCGTCGAAGTATTCGAGGACCTGGCGCCAGAGGCCGTAGATGGAGCGGTGGCACTCGTCGGTGACGATGAAGTCGAAGGTCTCGATCGGGACCCTGGGGTTGTAGGCGACTTCCTTCGGGCGGTTGTCGGCGGCGGAGAGCTCGAAGGTGGACTTCTCGTCAAGATCCTCCTCCAACTCCTCGCCGCGGAGCATGGCGTAGAGGCGCTGGATGGTGCAGACGGTGACGCGGCAGACGTCGTCGAGCTGGTTCGACTTGAGGTGTTGGACGTTGTAGACCTCGGTGAACTTGCGGCCGGTGTCGGGCGCTACGAACTGGTGGAACTCACCCGTGGCTTGCTTGCCTAGATTGGCGCGGTCCACGAGGAAGAGGACTCGCCTGGCTCCGGCGTGTTTGATGAGGCGGTAGGTGAAGCTGCACGCGGTGTAGGTCTTGCCGGCGCCGGTGGCCATCTGGATGAGGGCGCGGGGCTTATCGGCGGCGAGGGATGCTTCGAGGTTGGTGATGCCCTCGATTTGGCAGGCACGGAGGCCTTGTGTCGGGAGGGGATGAGCGGTGGGCAGGGCGGCGAGTCTGGCTCGGAGTGTTTCGGGCTCGGCGATCCATGCGGCGAGCGTCTCGGGGCGGTGGAAGGAGAAGACGCGACGGGAACGCGGGGATGGGTCTCTGGCGTCCAGGAACTGGGTCTCTACGCCGGTGGCCTCGTAGCGGAAGGGCAGTGCGCCTCCCGGAATGGCGGCCGGCATGAAGTCCGGGAGGTTCTTCGCGTAGTGGCCCGATTGCTCGGCCACGCCCGAGAGGAGGGTTCCTTGCTTCTTCGCCTCCACGACACCGACGGCCTTGCGGTCGACGAGGAGGAGGTAGTCGCAGGTCCCGGACTTCAGGGGTGCTTCGCGGACGGCGATGCCCTGGCCGGCGAGGGGGTTGAACTGCTTGTAGTCCTGGATGAGCCAACCGGAGGCAGCTACATCAACCCTGAACAGAGCGCCCGTCAGCAGGGACTTGCAGTCAAAACGCCGCCCGCCTCCAGTGTGGGCAGACGATAGCTGATCGCCCGACAGCCGTGATGCCGGGCGCAGTACTAGCCCGGGGCTTATGTCGACTTCTGCGCGGGAGAATGGCGCTTGAGCCATGAGCGCAGCGCTGCATCCACGCGCGTTTGCCAGCCGTGGCCGTGGCGCGGACGGGAGCCTGCAGCAAGTGTCTAGAATCCGAAACAGCGGATGGGCGTCTACTACTCTCAGTATCTGATTCCGACAACCGAACTTGGCCGCTATCGGCCGAGCCTCGATGTCGTCGTGGCCCTCGTGCGTCGCCTGGAAGCGCACCGGTGGATTAAGCCGGATTGGAAGGATGTTCGAATACTCGGAGCAGAACACCGCACCACTACACTGTCGGCCGCGTTTGCCGAGGACCTGTCGGTGTTCTTTGATCTGGGTGGCCCTATCGTTGTCGGGCCCTTCGTCTCGCCTGACCCGGCGACTTTGTGGGGCGCAGAGGCAGTGCGCCCTGATGGGCGGTCGAAGGCTTACGACTTCGACGAAGACGAGACGGCGATTCTCAAAGTTGAGTACGTCGACGTAGTCCACCTCATTGTCACCCAGACGCCGCACCTTGTGCCCAACGATGAGAACCGCGCCGCGCCCTGCCCATCGTGCGGCACCGACTTCCTCTACGAGTCGTCTCGGGAGGAGGAGCCGGATCTTGCCCTATGGAGCCTTCTGGCCGGCGTGCGTGTCCACTTGGCAGATCCCTGTCGGACGTGCGGCCAGGCCTGCCCGCGTGACCTGTCAACACCTCTTCCCTTGTTCACTTTCGCCCTGCGAGTTGCGCCACAGCCCAAGTCTTCGCCGCTGCATAGTCATGGCTTCGCCGACGCGTCGTTGCTCAATGATCTCGAGGAAGTCACCGGCATACCCTTCAAGATGGCGCCGAACTGGTCATGATCGGAATTCGGCGGGGCCTGGCCCGACTGATGCTGCGACGCGGTTTGACGGCCCTCCTGGTTTTCGGGGCCTTTGGACTGACCGCGCTGACCCGGCCAACCTTCGATGACCGACTCGCCGGCGTCGGCCTGGCACTCTTGTGCTTCGGCTTTTCTCGGAATCGCACTTCTCAGGTCATCGCAATTCTCCTCTTCTGGGTGGCCTCGATGTTCCGCTTCGATCTCGGCATCGCGGCGTTGCTGTTGATCTGGGCCGTACGGTCGGCCGTCGGAGAAGGGGCGCGGCGCCGCCTGGTCTCGGCCACGTCTGCAGGCGATTCCGAAAGGTCCTCGGAGATTTCACCGCCGACCCTGTTGTCAGTAGATGATGAGGTGGCGCGGTTGAGGCAAGAGTTCGGCGCTCGATGGATGGTCGAAGGTTTGTACGGGCCCCCTGAAGTTCGAAGCCGGGCCTGTGCAGCGATGGCACAGATCCCACTCGAAGCGATTCCGGAGGCGATCGCGCGGCTTGCCAACCTTGGCGATTCGACTGCAGCCCACGCGCTGATCGACCACGTCAACATTCTTGAGAAATGGGATCGTGAGTCCTTCCTGGTGTCACTCGCCCATGGGAATCACCACATGTCGATCCGGGAGGCAGCCCTTGCCAAGCTTGCCGCCAGTATCGATGAGCGGTCGGCCCCTGCTCTCATTTCAGCAATGGCTCGCACCAGGTTGGCAGATCCCGAGTTCGTGGGTCTGCTGACGGGCTTGGGCCAAAGCACGGTGACGGCACTTCTGGACGGCCTCGCGCATCCGCACCGGCACGTTCGTTCCGGCTGTCTCAAGGCGCTTGGAGCGATGAAGGCCGAGGCTGCCCGAGGCGCCATCGCCGAATGCCTCCGTGCCCGCGAACCGGTCGTTCGAGTTGCCGCGGCCATGGCCCTGGCCGAGATCGGATCTGCGGATGCTGTTCCTGCCCTACTCGCAAGCGCTGGGGACAAATCCTGGGAGGTGCGTGAGGCTGTGGCAAAGGGGCTTGGCCAGTTCGTGGCTCTTGCCGCCGCGGGCAACTTGACGAGGCTTACTGGAGATCCGCACCCTGAGGTTGCGACCGCGGCCAGGGCAGCCCTGGCGATGATGAACGGTCGACCGGAGCCCCCGGAGCCGACCAGCTTGGCGTGACGCATCATGTGCGACGAAGTTCTCTGCATTGCAGCGACCGCGCCGGTCTTCGCACCTATCGCGCCCTCCAGCGCGGCTCGGCGGGCAATAAAACGCCTGCAGCGTATCCACGAAGGTCTGTGTGAGCCGCCCGAGCAATTCGCCGTCCTGAGCGAGTCTTGGTCTCCCTGGGAACGGGAAGATCAGCAGGTGTCGCGCAGGAACAGGAGGCATTCGAGCGGCTTGATGTCGGTGCCGGTGGCGATCATGTCCACGGTGACGGCGATGCGGAGCTGGGGCGAGGTGCGGAACTCCTGGATGAGCGGCTCCGACTTCTCGTA
>JAQBHL010000046.1:0-4233 GCA_032127745.1 Acidobacteriota bacterium | reverse complement strand
GAGGTCGGTGCGGATGTTTCTGATCACGTCCATCGCGAACGCCTTGGAGTAGCCGGGATCTCGCGCGGCCGGATAGTGGGTCGGCGAACTTGCCACTCCGAAGTAGGCGCCGTTGATCGTGCCTTGCGTGTAGCCCGAAATGAGAAAGCGTTTGCGCAGGGCTCGCGCTTGTGTGTCCTGAATCGATTGATATCGCTGGATGCGCCAGAAGAAATTCTTGTCGGCCTCGGCGTCCATCAGGCCGCCCGCGTCTGACACCAGCACCACGCGGTGGCTCTTCCACACGGGCTCCAGGCCCATGTTGTCGTAGACGCCGCCGTCCGTCACGCGCAGGTCTTCGAGGACCTGCTTTCGCTCATCGGCGCTGACGCCTTTCGCTCGGCCTCCTTTGAACCGAAGGGCGGCGCGGTCGATGCGCAGCGGGCCGAAGAGCGGCGGGAAGCAGGCGGAGGCGGCCACGGCCTGGGCCAGCGTGAAGCCTTCTGGCGGCGCGTAGCCGGCGAGGTAGGAGCCCACGCGATCGCGTCCGAAGACGAAGTTCGCTCCGAAGGCCATGTCGGTGCCGCAGAACACGAATCGCGGGTGGTCGGGCAGGAGGTTGAGCGTGCCCTTGCCGAAGGCTCCTTCGAACTTGTCGATCATGGCGTCGATCACGAGGGCGCCGCGGAACCAGTTCCAGGGGAGGAGAAACTTCTTCGCCATGGCTCCGGTGCGGATGTCTCTTGAGGTGAGGGCTTGAAGCGGGCGGGTGATGTCGCGGGTGAAGTCGAGGGGGCGGTTCTGGTTGGTGGCGGCTTGCGCTTCGGCGATGGCCCACTGGGCGGCGGTGATGCTGCCGCCGGAGACGGAGGTGACGGTGTCGAAGTCGGGGCGGGTGGCGATGCCGAGTTCGAAGAGGCGTTGAATGGCGCCGAGGTGGAAGAGGGTGGCGCGGAAGCCGCCGCCGGAGAGGCAGAGGGCGATGCCGCGTCGCTTGGACGGCGGCGTTTCGGCTTCGGAGTCGGGGATGGGGAGGTCGGCGTCGGGCGCCATGCGAGTAGCGGGATGTTAGCGGCAACGGCGGAGGCCGAGCGCGGAGCTTCCCCTTGGGGAAGCGAAAGCCTGGCCTCGGGCCACGAGCATCTGGACAATGCGGGTGAGCTTGTGCTTCGCGCGGGTGGCGTCGGCCTGGCTGAGGCAGCCGGTCACGCGGAGGATGTCGAGGGCGGCGGCGCACTCCATGGCGGACCCCTGGGCCATCGAGAAGAAGTGGTGGCGGTCCCGGCGCGTGCGTCGGGCGCAGCCCTCGGCGAGCGTGAGCGCGATTGAAGAGGCGGCGCGTAGGTTGCGGCCGGGTCTCCCGTCGGCAACGCGCCGCTACCACTTCGGGGTCGCGCGAGGTTCTGCTACCGAATGTGCGGCACTCACCGACGTTCTCCGACTGCGCCGCATGACGCCTCCGTCGGAGTGCTTCCGCGCTCGCTCGCTGGCGGTTCGTTGCGTTCAGATGCTGACGAGGCTCGTCGAGCGGATGGGGCCGGCCGAGGCGAAGGCCAAGCCCTCGTGAGGCCGTGGCCGGCGCCTCGCTGGCGCCCGCACTCCTCAACGCCGCCAGTCAGAAGGGGAGCCGCGTCTCGTCTGGTTAGGGGACGCGACCCGCCAGAAAGGCCTCCGGGTCGTCGCGCAGCACATCAGCGACTTGCAGGTCCTTGAATTGCTTGAGACGACGGTCGGCGGTGAGGAACATATCCGCCCTTGACTCCAGGGCCGCTGCGAGATGGATGGCATCAGGGGTGCGAAGAGGGTGAGCGGCTCGAATCGCGGCAGCCCTTCTTATCGTCACGTCATCGATCTCGAGAAGGACCAGCCCGTTGAAAGCATCCTCGATTCGAGTAGTGCGCTGGACATCCGCCTGTTTCAGCGGTCCGATTAGCGCCTCGAGAATCGTGAGTCTTTAGGTAACGAGAAGGGAGCCGGGAGAGCGCGCGAAGGAATCAAGCCAATTGCGCGCCGGATCCTTGAACTCAGGCTTGCCGGTCAGACTGTAGATCAGGGCGTTCGTGTCGATGTAGAGGATCATCAGTCCCAGTCGCCACGGACATCCTCAATCTCACGATCAATCTCCTCTTTCGTCATTGTGCCGGGAGGAAAGCGAGTCGATGAACTTCACGAATTGTCTCGCGTCACCACGGGGTGGAGCCGGAGTCAGTTCGACTTGGAGAGTCTCGGGCTGCGTCAAGACAGGACTTTCAAGGACGAGTGTGGTCGGACTTGTGAGACGTCCGCGAACGGAGACCGTGCTCATTGATTGGTACCCCTCGCTGGCTGACGCCCCTCGCGCAACTCGCGTATCTCCGCGGTCGAGTCGCCAAGGGAACCTTGAAGCGCGTAAATCCGTTCAGCCCTGCCGACGATGCGGTCGTAGAGATGCTCCGGAGATTCCGGGCTCGAACTGAGACGGGCAGTCAGGGAATCCACGAAGCGGGCGACTTCCAGCTTCTCGGCCCCTGGGAGGGCTTCAATCCGTTTGACGAGATCTACGGTGGTCATGCGTATTTCCTGGGACGCACGGATCGTACTACGGCATCGCGGGGAAAGATGAGCCCCACCCCAAACCCCTCCCCGTCCCGGGACGGACTGCGGGGGAGGGGCTCGTGTCACGTGGGAAGAGGGTCTCGGTCCTTCGGACCTCGACCCAACGCTCGTCTCACGGCCGAGGTGGAGTGGCTGCCTTCGTCGCCTTCGGCTCCTTCAGGCATCCCCTGCCTCGGGGTGGACTTCCACCGCTTCATGCGCGAGAACGCAAAACTCGAGCGGGAAGACAAAGCGCCCGCGGCAGCCAGGCGGATCCTCCTCGGCATCACCAAGGCCTCGCTGTCGACCGACTCGTTCATCTCGGCCGCGAGCTTCCAGGAAACCACCCGCGTCCTCACCGAAGCGGCCATCTCAGGCCGCGTCGACCACCTGCGCGGCCTCAAGAAAAACGTCATCATGGGCCGCCTGATTCCCGCCGGCACCGGGATGCCGTATTACCAGCGCGTCGAAATCCCCGAGGAGGTCTACGAGACCGCCGAAGAGACCTTCGACGCCGACTACAAGACCGATCTCGCCTCGGAAGAGGCGGTGGTCGGCGGGATGTATGGGGGGGATTCGTAGAGAACCCGGTAACGTGAAGACGGGCACTGGATTCAGTGCCCGTTTTCTTTTGGTGCCGTGCGTCGAAGCGTACTCGCGGCCCGTGGCCAGGCTTGCGCTTCCCCAAGGGGAAGCTCCGCGCTACTCGGCCACTATCCTCGCTCGCGGACGCTATGACTCGTACCGCATCGAAGCGGCGCGAGCGCTCGGAGAACTCGGAGGGAGCGATGCAGAGGCCGCACTGCTGAAGGCCCTCAAAGACAAATCACCGTGGGCTCGCGGCGCCGTACTTCGCGCCCTCTACGCGATGAAGGCCACTACCGTTGGTCCCATCATTGCAGCGCTTAGGGACAACGAACTTTTCGTGCGCGCGGAAGCGGCTCGAACTATGGGCGGTCTCGGCGGTCCGGAAGTAGTCCCAGCTCTGCTGACGATGCTCGGGGACGAACAGACACGCGATGCGGCCATTCTGGGTTTGTGGCGGCTTGCGTGGCGAGACGTTGAGATGGCGCCTGTTTCTGGTTAGCGGCCCCGCCGCGACTCAGGAGGGCAGACGCGTTCGAAGTGACTGCCGGTTTTGTTTCTGAGTCCCCACCCCAAATTCCTCCCACGTTGCCGGACGGACTGTGGAGGGAGGGCTCGTGTCACGTGGGAAGGGTGTCTCGGTCCTTCGTCCCTCGACCCCAACGTTCGTCTCACGGCCGAGGTGGATCGGATGCCTTCGCCGCCTTCGGCTCCTTCAGGCCTCCCCTCCCTCGGAGACAAGCACATCGAGGTCATCGGCCGTCAGATGATGCGCTGGGTGAAGATCGAAGAAGTGGGCGATTCGGACTTCCTGGTCGACGAAGTGGTGGACTTCTACCGCTTCATGGGCGAGGATCGTGGACGTACTCGTGGTTGCGTGCCCGTACCTCGGCCGTGATGGACCCGAGGCCCAATCGGCAGCCTCTGGGGATCAATGCTACGGCCGAGTACGATTAGCCCGAGTTCCGCAGTTAAGGGGGTACGAGTGTTGCTTCTAAAGCACTTATGCCTGTCGGTTGGCACTACATTTGACGTGAGGTAGCGGGCAGGCGGAGCCTTTCTGGGAGCCGTAGACCAAGGCGTGCGAGGAGTTCG
>JAQBHL010000045.1:0-2736 GCA_032127745.1 Acidobacteriota bacterium | reverse complement strand
GGGCGCGTCGTGGAATTCTCCGGCATCGAGTACATGATTCGCGGCCGGGGCTATATCAAGTCGGTCGGCGATATCGAGAAGATCGCCGTCGGCGTCAATTCGAACGGGACGCCCATTCTACTGCGTGATGTCGCCACGGTCCGGCTCGGTCCTGACATGCGGCGCGGGCTGGTCGAACTGGATGGAAAGGGCGAAGTGGTCGGCGGGGTCGTCATCATGCGGTTCGGGGAAAATGCCCTGGCGGTCATCGAACGGATCAAGGCCAAGCTCAAAGAGCTGGAGTCATCCATGCCCAAGGGGGTGAAGGTCGTGACGACGTACGACCGCAGCGACCTCATCCGGGAGTCCATCGCCACGGCCAGCGAGAATCTCATCGAGGAACTGATCGTCGTCAGTGTGTTGATCGTCGGATTTCTGCTGCATCTCCGCTCCGCGTTGCTGCCGATTGTGACCTTGCCGTTGGCCGTGCTGATTTCATTCATCCCGATGTATTTCATGGGCATTGGCCTGAACATCATGTCCATCGGCGGGATCATCGTGGCCATCGGCGACATGGTGGACGCGGCGATCATCATGGTGGACAACGCGCACAAACGGCTGGAGGAGTGGGCGCGCGACGGCAGCATTGGGGACCGGACGCAGGTGCTCATCGACTCGGCGAAAGAGGTCGGCCCCGCGATTTTCGCCTCGCTGCTGGTGATTGCCGTTGCGTTCATGCCGGTGTTCATGCTTGAGGGACAGGAAGGTCGTCTCTTCAAGCCGCTCGCCTGGACGAAGAATCTGGCCATTGCGGCGAGCGCCCTCCTCGCGATCACGCTGATTCCGGCCCTGCTGGCGCTCCTCATTCGTGGTCGGATCATCAGCGAGCAACGGAATCCCGTGAGCCGTCTCTTGCAACGAGTCTATGCGCCTATTCTACGCCTGGCGTTGCAGTATCGGGTCGCCGTCGTGGTTGTGGCGCTTGGGCTGACGGTCACGATCATTCCCGCGTTCCAGCGCATGGGGACGGAGTTCATGCCGCCGCTCTACGAAGGCACGATCCTCTACATGCCGACGACGCTGCCAGGGATTTCGGTCACCCAAGCCTCCATGCTGCTGCAACAGATGGACCGCAAGCTGAAAACCTTTCCGGAAGTGGAATGGGTGTTCGGCAAGTCGGGCCGGGCCGACACCTCCACCGATCCGGCTCCCTTCAGTATGATCGAGACGGTCATTGAACTGAAACCGAAGGAACAATGGAGGCCCGGGGTCACCTATGAGAGCTTGATTGATGAGATGGATCAGGCCCTTCAATTCCCTGGCGTGACCAATTCCTGGACGATGCCCATCAAGGCCCGAACCGATATGCTGACGACCGGGATCCGGACGCCGGTGGGCATTAAGATCTTTGGACCGGATCTGAAGCAGATTGAGGAGATCGGGAAACACCTCGAAATGTCCTTAAAGGATGTCCCCGGGACGAGGAGCGTCTACGCGGAGCGGGTGGCGGGCGGCTACTTCCTCGATTTCGATATTAACCGGGAGGAGATCGCCCGCTATGGGCTGACGGTACGGGACGTCGGCCAGATCATCGAGACGGCGATCGGCGGCGAGAACATCGACACCACGATCGAAGGGCGGGAACGCTATCCAATCAATGTGCGGTATCTCCGCGAGCTGCGTGATGATCCGGAGAAACTGCGTCGGGTGTTCGTCGCAACGCCGACCGGCGTGCAGGTGCCCATCGCGCAGCTGGCCACGCTTCGGTTTACGCAAGGGCCGCCGATGATTCGCGATGAAAACGGCATGTTGACCGGATACGTATTTGTCGATATGGCCGGCCGGGACATCGGGGGCTATGTGGAGGATCTTAAACAGGTGGTGCGAGAGAAGGTCACCTTACCTCCAGGCTACACCATCGCCTGGTCCGGTCAGTACGAGTTCATGCAACGGGTCAGGGAGCGACTAATGATCTTTATCCCGCTGACCATCGCGATTATCTTCGTGCTGTTCTATTTAGCGTTTCGCTCTGTGGCGGAAACGCTCATGGTCATGCTGGGGGTGCCGCTCTCCCTGGTCGGCGGCGTTTGGTACATGGTGTGGCTTGACTACAACGTGAGCATCGCCGTGTGGGTGGGGATCATCGCCTTGGCCGGCGTGGCCGCCGAGACCAGTGCCGTGATGCTGGCTTATCTCGATGAAGCCTGCAAACGGCGCAAGGCGGCGGGAGAACTGACGACGCTGGAGGATCTCATCCAAACCGTACAGGCCGGCGCCGTGGAACGCATCAGACCTATGGCCATGGCCGGCTTCGCCAATATTCTCGGCCTGATTCCGATCATGTGGGCCACAGGAACCGGTGCGGATGTCATGAAACGTTTGGCCGCGCCGATGGTCGGCGGGGTGTTCTCGGCCATGCTCCTGACACTGTTGGTCATCCCGGCGGTCTATGTCATGTGGCGGTGGCAGACCGAGGTCAAGCGGGAAGGGGCGAGAGGCGCAGGGCAAGAGGCGAGAGGAGGAGGAAACGCATGAAGCGCAATTCCATGAGTTGGAGATGGGTCATCGCGATTGGGGTGCTCATGCTGATGAATCTCGTGATCGGACTGTGGCTGTTGCACGGGCCTTCATCCGCACAGGAGGCCAAGCGGTTCGTGTATAGGGTCGTCGATGTGCCGGGAGATACCCAAGCCTTGCAAGCTGCATTAAATGAGCACGGCAGCGGGGGCTGGGAGCTTGTGGCTGTCGCGATAGGAG
>JAQBHL010000044.1:0-9166 GCA_032127745.1 Acidobacteriota bacterium | reverse complement strand
ATGTCCTGGATCCCAACCACCGCGCCCGTGGCCATCGCCTCGAGGCACGACTCGAGGAGAATCTTCTCCATGAAGGGATCACCGACTTGCACGGTTGGGCGTTTCTCCTCGCTGCCCTCCCCGAATTCCGAGGAGGCCATGGTGGCGCCATGGATTCCGTCCCGGCCGGTCTTGGCCCCGACATAGAAGACGGTGTTTCCGACGCCTTCCGCGCGACCGAGAAAGAGCTTGTCCCTCGTGGTGATGCCGAGGCAGAACGCATTCACGAGCGGATTGCCGGAGTAGCAGGGCTCGAACACGACCTCGCCGCCCACGGTCGGACAACCGAAGGCATTGCCGTAGCCGCCGATGCCCGCGACCACCCCGGAGATGATCCGGCGGGTCTTGTGATCCCACGCGTCGGAGAATCGGAGCGAGTTCAAAAGAGCGATGGGACGCGCGCCCATGGTGAAGATGTCGCGAAGGATGCCGCCTACGCCGGTGGCGGCGCCCTGGTAAGGCTCGATGAAGGAGGGGTGATTGTGCGACTCGATCTTGAACACGGCCAGGAGGCCATCGCCGATATCGAGAGCGCCCGCGTTCTCGCCCGGCCCTTGCGCGACCCGGGGGCCTTTCGTGGGCAGGTTCTTCAGATGGATGCGGGTCGACTTGTACGAGCAGTGCTCCGACCACATGACCGAGAACATCCCAAGCTCGACCAGGTTGGGCTCACGCCCCAGCAAGGTCTGGATTCGTTCGTACTCGTCCGGCTTCAGTCCATGGGCGTCGAGTGTCTTGGAATCATGCATCTTGGAAGGTCATCCTATTCGGTGGTCCGACTTCGTGGTGCCGGCCGGCCGCGACCTGAGCGGGCGCCCGCGCGAAGGTTGGAAATCGGGACCACGCGCATGGTCGGGCCCGGCCCTCTTTGGGAATCCCGGACTCGGTTCTCGGGGGCGACGGGGAGCCTGAGGGTGACGACCGCGGGGCCGGCGCGGCGGACCGGCTAGCTCGAACGCTGCCGGACGCCGTCGAGACTCCAGATTCCCGCTCCCTGGGCCGAAATATAGAAAAACACGAAGCAATACAACACCGCGAGTTCGCCCCTGTTCTCGATGGGGAGGAGGGCCTTCGTACCATGGGACATCCAGTAGGCGAACGCCATCAGACCGCTGCAAAGGAAGGCGGACCCGCGCGTGAACAGCCCGAGCATGACCAGGATCCCTCCGACGAGCTCAATGGGTGCGGCGATGTAGGTCAGGTGGAAAGGGCGCTCACTGAATCCACCGGGAAACCCGAACAATTTCTGGCTGCCGTGCCAGAGCAACAAGAACCCCGACACCATCCTGAGCAGCGCGTAGGTCTGAGAACTGAACGGCGCCATGAAATTGGCCACAATTGTCTCCTGAAGTGTTTCTGAGGCTTTCGATCCAACCGGTCTCGCTGAGACGCTCAGCATAGCGGGTCAGATCCGACGACGCGGAGTGAGTGAGGGCATCCGTAGCACGGCGCCACCCGGTTGACTGGACCGACAACCGCCCCTATGGTTCAACTCTTTATCGGCTGCAAGCCGGGGTCAACGCCTCCCATCAATAAAGGACAAAGCATGTACAAAAGTCGAATCTCATTCCGAAACGCGACCTTCACTGCGGTCGCCGCCCTTTCGAGCCTGGTTTTCCTGGCCGAGAGTGCGGTCGCGCAAACGCCGACGTTCAGGCTTTTGACCTTCGAAGTCGGCAACAGCGGGCCTCGGCTCGGAACCACTCGGGGGAACGGCGAACAGGAAGTCGTCGACGTGCACAACGCCATTCTCCAGCTCATCAAGGCCCAGGCGCCGGAACTCAAGGGTCTGGCCCCCATCCCCCCCGATATGCGATCGCTGATCGAGGCCGGAGCGCCGTCGATCGCCGCCGTCCGGACCGTCCACGACGCCATCACAACGCTCAAGGCAGGCGCCGCCTTCACCGAACCAGGCGGGTCTCATCGGGTCTTCTACCCGGAACGGGGCATCAAGTACCTGCCTCCCGTGATCAATCCGTCCAAGGTCTACGGAGCGGCCGGGGCCTACCTTCGGAAGAACGCGGACGGCACGCCTGGCGGCTTCGATAACGTCGAGTTCCCAAGCCTCTTCCTCAAGCCGCCCTCCTCCCTCACCGGTCACGAGTCCGAGATCAACCTCGAAGGCCTGCTGACCAAGGGCGTTCAGGAACCGGAGATGGCGGTCATTATCGGCAAGCTGGCCCGGAACGTATCGGTGGCTGACGCCATGGACTACGTGATGGGATACACCATTCTCAATGACGTGAGCTCTCGCGACCTTCCTGAAGGCAAGCACAACTCCCAGGGGTCGATGATGAGCAAGGGCCTGGATACCTTCAGCCCGGTCGGCCCCTACATCACCCTCAAGGAGGACGTCCCGAACGTCGGCAACCTGGAGGTGTACGGGATCGTGAACGGAGTCCGCCACAAGTGGCCCGTGCCCAACGGGAACACCTCGTTCCTCACCTTCAACGTTCCAGAGGTCGTGGCCTACGTCAGCGAGCGACATACCCTGCTGCCCGGAGACATCATCTCCACCGGCGTGCCCCAGCCAAGCATCACCTTCAAGGCGGGAGATACTTTCGAGGTCGTGGTCGAGGGCCTCGGTACTTTGAGAAACTATGTTGTTTCGAAGCCCATACCCGGGTACACCAACTTCCCGGCGCGCAAAGTCAAATAGAGACCGACCCCGCGAGGGGTCGCTCACAACACGGCGAGAGGGCGGGCCGGAAACGCGCCGCTTCGGCCGGCCGCCCCTCGGCACACCGGAATCTTCAGACCAGGAGGCTGCCCCATGAAACGTCGCTCAATGATCGCATTCGTGTCCATTCTCGCCGTCCTCTCGTCCGGCTCGGTAGCGCCGGCCCAGCAACCCGCGCCGGCCCCGACATTGCCGGCCGACTACGTCCTGTTGACCGTCTTCCTCCGGCACGATCAGTCGAAGACTCTGGCCGAGATCAACCAGCAACTGGATCAGACCGGCTTCTGGGCCAAGTTCCCTCCCGAAGGCATCGTCATCGAATCCTGGTACGTGATGATGGGCATCGGCCAGGTGGTCACCCTGCGCGTGCCTCCGGCGCGGCTCCGGGAAGTGAATCTCTCCCTCGAACAGAACGCCTGGAAGGCGTTCCGGACCGAGTTCTATCCCACCTACGATCTACGGGAGGCGGTCAAGGGTTTCCGGGAGCAGGCGCTCCGGAAGTAGCCGGCGCCAGATCGAATTTGGCGGGTTCCCGCCCGACCATGGCGTGGATCAGCCTGGCCGGATCGGCGTCCTTCTTGGGCCGGAACATCTGCGACCGGTCGTTGGCCACCTCGGTGACGTAGAGATTGCCCTCCTGGTCGACGTCGATCTGGTGGACGCCGTCGAACTGGCCGGGCTGCGGGCCAGGGCCGCCAATATCCAGCAGGTAGTGTCCGTTGAGGTCGTACTTGATCAGCCGGTCCGTCCGCCAGTCCGCCACCCACACGTAGTCATCATCGGTGACGATATGGGCGAGAACGTTCGAGTTATGGCCGGTGGGAAACAGGTACAGGAACTTCCCGTTCTCGTCGAACACCTGCATGCGGTGATGCTCGCGGTCGGTCACGAAGAGGCGGCGGTCCTTGCTGAGGCCGATGCTGTGGACCGACCAGAACTCGTTGGGTCCGGGATTCTTTGAATCGACCGGGGGACGGCCCCAGTCCTTGATGAAGTTTCCATTCTTATCGAACTTGGCCACCCGCGTCCCGGCGTAGCCGTCGGACACGAAGAAGGTGCCGTCAGGCAGCCAGGCGATGTCGGTAGGCCGGTCGAAGTTGTTCGGACCCCGGCCGGGCACCCCGCGTTCGCCCATGGTCCTGATCAGCTTCCCGTCGTTCGTGAATATGTTGATCTCGTGCATGTCGTCGTCCACGATCCAGATGTTCTTCTCGGGGTCGTAGGGGTTGATCAGGATCTTGTGGGGTCCGCGACTCACCTCTCCCAGGCCGGAACCCCGTGGCGGGGCGAGGTAGGCGTCGTGCTGGAGCCATTCCTCGATGGTATTGCCGAGTCGATCCACCGCGAACACGACGTGGTGCCGCCGCTGCTCGTAGGGGTACGGAGTGCCGGAGTAGGGGCGCCGCCCGGTATTGGTCCGGCGCGGGGTGAGGAGACACGGGCAAATCCAGGGATCGGCGCCGGGCGGAAGCGAAATCTCACTGCGCTGCGAGACCCAGACCTTGTCCGGACTTTCGGCCCGAACCCCGGAGCCCGAGCCCCAGGTCCACCCGTCGTGGGAAAGATCGGTGTCCGGCAGAGGTTTCGGCCAGTTCGGAACCACCTCATAGTCGCCCATCGCCGCGGGTTGAACCGCGAGCTGAACCGTCGACTTCGCGGACGGCGTTGCCTCGGGAGGGTTACCGCACCCCGTCATGGCCAGGGAGGCGGACATTCCCAACCCCACCGCCGCCTTGAACAGCGTGTCTGTCGCGTGCATTTTCTGGTTCTCCATGATCCGAGATGATTCACATACTCCAAGCGAGAGCGGCCAAGAGGTCCGGGTGACAAGTTAGTGATCCATCGCCGCGGTGACCGACTACCGCACTCCGCGCAGAGCCGAATGAAGTCAGGATGCCAGCATGCCGGGTCAACTGTCAACGGGGCACCAGGCCTTTCCGGGTGGAAGCGGCGGCCAGGAAAACAAGCCGCTTGACAAGCAAGCCCACAGGTTGTTGACTACCGGACATGAACGACCAGATTCGGAACATTCGCGAGAGTCGATCCGCGCGAAAGGTGGCGCGCCCGCTCGGCATGATGGTGGCCCTTCTGCTCCTGGCCGGGTCCGTCTTCAGCCAGACGCCAGCTCCCGCCGCAACCGCGGCGCCCGCAGCACCCACGGAACAGGCCACGGTTCCAACCAGCCACGCCAACGTCCACAAGGGCCCTTCATCCGGCCAGATTCTTCTCGTGATCGTGCCGAAGGGGACCGTGATGCCCATCCTCGGTCGCAAGGGCGAATGGGTTCAGGTTCGGCTGACCCCGGAACTCCGAAAGACGTCGATGGTGATCCGGTGGTACGAAAACGAAGACAGCGGCTGGATGCACGACTCCACGGTTGAGATCACCCCGATCGCGCAGAAGTAAGGCAGCCTCCCTCCGGTGCAGCCCCCGGGGGCGGCGCCGGGTTATTTTCGCGCGAGCAGGTGGATGTAGAGGCTCTTGCCCTGCTCGTCCTGCTCCGTGCGTTGCTCCTTCAGCAGGGCGTTCTTCGCCGTTCTCACCCAGCCCTGAAAGTCCGGCACGGAACCCGAGTCGGTGGCCGTGACCTCCAGCTCATCGCCGGGGGCCATGGCATCGATCTCCTTCTTGGCCTTCACGATGGGCATGGGGCATTTCAACCCGCGAGCGTCGAGCTTCTTGAGAGCCATCCTCTTCTCCTTGTTGAAAAAGTCCCTCTTGGATGTTACCCCCGAGGCGTTCCCCGCACCGCGGCCGCGCACTGGTTCTTCCCCAGTTCCCACTCGGAGATCTGCTCCTCGCTCGCCACCCCTCCGAGGTTGAGCTTGATGATCTCGGCATAGGCTTTGGGCGGGTCCTTCACCGCGCCGCGCATCGCGTTCACGAACTCCTCCGGGGTCTCTATCTGCAATTCGGGAACCATCTTTCGGAGATCGCCGAGACGCCCCCAGACCACACCCTCTTCCGAGATCTCGGCGGCTCCGCCATAGTGAGCGGGCAGCACGCGGGTATGAGGCGCGAGTTCGCCAAGGCGATCTCGCAGGCTGAAGAAAAGGTCGCGGCCCCACTCCGCCGCGTGCCCGCCGAGATCGGGCCGGCCCACGCTGGCGACGAACAGGGTGTCGCCGGTCAGGAGATAGCGGCCGTCCACGAGGAAGCAGGTTGAGCCCGGGGTGTGGCCGGGAGTGGGGATCACGCGCACCTCGATCGAAACTCCCTGCTCCCCACCCAGGCGGATCCGCTGGCCGTCCTCGAGCGGCGTCACCTTGTGCCTGAGCTCGAACCCGGCGCCCGCGGAGACGAAATAGGGAGCCCTCAGTCGTCGGGCCAGTTCGGGGCCGCCGCTCACATGGTCGGCGTGGACGTGAGTGTCGAGCACGCGCACCAGGCGCGCGCCTTGGGCGGCCAGGAAGGCCTCGTACCAGGAGACGTCCCGGCTCGGATCCACCACCACGGCCTCGCCGCCGGAGACGATGACGTAGGAAAGACAGCCCTTGCCCCGCCGATTGACCTGGAAGAGGCTGAACCGCGCGGCTTCCGCCGCCTCCAGCGGAAGCTTCACCGGCTCGAGATACTCGCCGTAGGCGACCATGCCCCCGGTCACGTTCTTCGCCCTGACTCCCGTGTCCCGCAGCATGTCCACGATCATTTCGGACGAGCCGCCTTTCGCGCACAGCACCACGATCTCCCGCTCGCGCTCATGCGGCACCCGGGCCATGGCCTCGTCCGCATCCTCGATGAAGTCGAAGTAGGGCACGTGGACGGTCTCCACCGGCCTGCGGGGTTCGAACTTCCAGGCCAGGTACTCCTCCAGGTTGCGGACATCGAGGAGGAGAATGTCGTCGCCGCGATCGAGCCGAGGCAGGAGATCGGCCACCTCGACGGTGGCCGCGGGGGAGGCGCCGCCGGTCTGGATCGGGTCGGACATCGCTACTTCGAACGAGGGAGACGTGCGCCGGCTGTCTCGCGATTCAGACGAAGAGGGTGACGCGCGAACGAACCGCGTCCGCCATGTAGGTGGCCACCCCGCCGTAGGTCAGGTCGTCGAGCAGCTCTTCCTCGGCGATACCCATGGCGTCCATCGACATGGTGCAGGCGATCAGCTTGACGTCCAGATCCTTCGCCACCCCCATCAGTTCCTCGAGCGAAGCGATCTGCTTGTCCTTCATCATCTTGCGCAACATGAGAGCACCCGCCCCGAAGTAGTTCATTTTCGAACTGCCAAGCGATTCCGAACTCGATGGGGTCATGAGCGCGAACATCTTCTCCATGACGTTCTTGGAGCCCTGGTGCGCTCCTTTCTTCTTGAGGGCGGAGAGGCCCCAGAAGGTGAAGAACATCGAAGTCCGGAGCCCGGCCGCCGCCGCGCCGGTGGCGATAACGAAGGCGGCCAGAACCTTGTCGAGATCGCCGCTGAAAACCACGATCGTCGCAGCGTCGTCGACCGTGCGCTCGCGCACCTCGGCGAGCTTGCCTTCCATTTCCTCCCGGAAGGCCTTCAACTGACGCTCCACTTCGGTGGCGACGACTCCCTGGATTTCGGCCGGCAATGGTGGGGCGGTTGCGGTCATATTGAAACTCCTCCGTAGTCGTTTCTAGCCTAGCCTCAAATCCGGCAGCGCCCCAATCACTCCCCCTGCGCTCTCACCGCGCGGATTCGCCGGGGGGTTGGGATCGCATGTTAAGTCCGCCCATCATGGCCCCACCGCGCTCTCCCGCAACCGGAAGGTGCCGGCGTCGGCGTCCATGTCCGCGAGTATGCCCTCGGGCACCGTGAACTGATTATCCACGTGGCCGATCATGGCGCCGCGGTAGGCCGGCACTCCCAGCGGCTTGATGTGATCGTCGAGGACCTCTTCGATGGTGAGCGAGCCGTAGCCGCTGCTGTCCGGTTCGCACTCCGAACACTGGCCCCAGATGAACCCTTGGATCTTCGCGAGCAGTCCCGCGAGTTTCAGATGGGTGAGCATCCGGTCGATCCGATAGATGCCCTCATGCACATCCTCCAGGAAGAGAATCTTCCCGGCAAAGTCCGGCAGATACGGCGTGCCCACGAGGTGGGCGAGCACGGTGAGATTGCCGCCCAGCAACCGGCCCTGGGCCTTCCCCGCCGTCACGGCCTGGGTACGAAAGCCGACGGGGGCTATCCGTCCCTTGAAATCCGGCTCGTTCACGTACTCGACCGCTTCTCCATCCACCGCCACCCGCTTGAACCAGCTGGCCGAAAGCTCCGTCCAGGCTGAAAAACCGGTGGGCGCGTGGAGAGTCACGAGGCCCGTCTTCGCAGGAATGGCCATGTGGAGGGCGGTGATGTCCGAGAAGCCAAAGAGGACTTTCGGATTCTTCGCGATGGTCTCGAAGTTCAAGTAGGGAAGGGTCCGGGCCGCGCCCCAGCCCCCACGCACCGCGCAGATGCCCTGAACCTCGGGATCGGCGAACAGGGCGTTGATGTCGGCGGCACGATCCGCGTCCTTGCCGGCGAGGTAACCGTATCGGTCCAGGGCGTGCGCGCCCGCCTTGACCTTGAAACCAAGAGCCTTCAGATTGTCAATCGCGATCTCCAGATCCATCTTCACGAAGGTGGCCGAGGAGGGATGGATCAGACCCAGGGTGTCGCCGGCTTTGAGACGGGGCGGCTTGATGACGAAGGCGGCGGGTCCCGACGGGGCGGCGCCGAAGGATGCCGCGGCCATCAGGCTGGCGGTTCCGGCGGCGATGAACTCTCGGCGATCGGTCATTGGTTGGTTTCGCTCCCCACCCAATCATCGCATTAGGGTGTCCGCAAACGGACGGAGCGGATGATCGCGACTCGCGCGTTCGCGACTATCGAATTCTCGTCGGCGGACTTTGGCGGGCGATCAGGCCGCGTGCGAGGAGCCATGCTCGGGAGCTTCGTCCCTGGTTCGCCTCAGGCCAAACCGCTTCATCTTTTCGGAGAGGGTGGAAGGGAGTAGGCCCAGGGAGGACGCGGCCCGGCGCTGATTCCAGTGCGAAAGCTCCAAAGCCATCAAGACAATCTTGCGCTCGTAATCGCCGACCATCTCCTTGAGCGGACGACGATCGGGGAAAATGAAACCGGGGCTCGTCTCTAGCATGGCATGTGTCCTCAATATGGAACGGCAATACAACGCCTTTGCCGAATAAGACGCAGCACAGGGTTCATTGGTTCCCGAAAGCGCTGAAATCACTCGGGTTCAAGAATCTGAACCGGCACCCGAAGGACCGCATTACAAACGTCACCTGAAAGTCTCGACGCAAGACACTTCATCGGCGACGCCGGGTCGGCCATCCTTCCGTCATGGTGATTCAAGTTCAGTCGCTCACGAAAACGTATGAGGGGGTGCAGGCGCTGCGGGGAATATCGATGGACGTCGCCCAGGGTGGAATCGTCGGCCTCCTCGGGCCAAACGGCGCGGGTAAGACGACCTTCGTCGAAATCCTCGAGGG
>JAQBHL010000043.1:0-11964 GCA_032127745.1 Acidobacteriota bacterium | reverse complement strand
ACCCGGAGACAGCGTAATGCAGATACGTGAAAGACCACTGGTAAGCCGTGTGCCGGAAATCGGCATGCACGGTTTGATAGGGGGTCTTACGGAAATGCCCGCGAATTCCCGCGTGGCAGGAAAATAGGATCTACCGATGCGTAAACGAATCGAGAATCTCATCCGGCCCGCGCTGGCCGCGCTCCTCACCCTCTGGCTGGCCGGTCCGGCTCACGCCCAGACCGAGGCGGCCCAGAGCGCCGCCAAGCCGAAGGCGGCGACCGCGTCCCCGAGCGAAGCCAAACCCGACCCCGACGTGGCCCGGGCGCGAGAAGCGGCTCTCGCCTGGCTGGCTCTGGTCGACGCCGGCAGATTCGATGCCACCTGGGATGAGGCCGCGACCTCATTCCAGAAGGGCCAGAAGAAGGCCGACTGGTCGAAAGGCCTGGGCTCGACCCGCCCCACCATGGGCAAGCTGATTTCGCGAACCTTCCGCAATTTCCAGATTCGCACCGCCCTTCCGAGCCTCCCTCCGGACAAGTACATCACCATTCGCTTCACCTCGGTCTTCGAGAAGCACCAGGCCGGCGCGGAGTCCGTGACCCTGGTGAAAGATGGCGCCCGCGGCTTCCGGATGATGAGCTACTTCGTCGAATAGGGAATTTCGGGAGAGCCGCTAGCGGCGGCAGCGGTACACGAAGGCCGGCGGCATGTTCCGCCACACCACTTTCGACGTTTCGACCCGGGAGAACCTCGAATCCAGCAACTCGCGGAACCGACGCGCCTGCGGAAGCCAGGCCGCGTGCGAATATGCGAAGGTGGCGAAACGCCCGCCCGGCCTGAGCGGCCCCACCGTGGCATCCAGAAGGCGCTGCTGCCGGTCGAGCGAGAAGGCGGCCCAGGGGAGCCCGCTGATCGCGGCATCCACCGACTCGCGGCCGGCGGCCTTGAGGTGCAGGTCCAGATTTTCGACCGAGTCGTTCACCACCTGGACGCGGGGGAATCGGTGGGAGAGGGCGTTCGCCATGCCGAGGTCGATCTCGAAACACAGAAAGTGGGCGTTCGGCTTCAGCTGACCCTGAATCAGGGCGGTGAACACGCCCGTTCCCGGTCCCAGTTCGACCACCGTGTCGGCATCCGAAATCTCCATCCCTTCAACCATGGCGTCGGCCAGGCGCCCGGAACTGGGAGTGATGGAACCAGTGTCGAAGGGCCGCTTCACGAAGGCGGCGAGGAATTTGGCACGATCTCGCATCGGTAGCGCAGTTTCGCACATGCGGGAGGCGTCTTCTCTCTTCCGGAGTTTCTCTTGGACGTACGCCTGCCCATCCTTAAACTCCATCCAAATGAGCGAAAACATCTTCAGCAAGATCCTCCGCGGCGAGATTCCCTGCCATCGGGTCTACGAGGACGAGGCGGTCCTCGCCTTTCTCGACGTGAACCCTCTGGCGCCCGGCCACACCCTGGTGATCCCCAAGGAGGCGGTGGCGACTCTCGACCTGCTGTCGGACGACTCGGCGGCGGCGATCGGCCGGGTGCTGCCCAGGCTCGCGCGGGCGGTGATGGCGGCCACGGGGGCCACGGACTACAACATCCTTCAGAACAATGGAGCTTCGGCCCATCAGGCCGTCTTCCACGTCCACTTCCACATCATTCCGAAGTTTGAAGGGAAGGGGCTGGGAATCGTTTGGCAGCCCCTGGCGGTGGAGCCGTCACAGCTCACGGCGATTCGCGAGAGAATCGCCGCGCGGGCGGGCGCCCAAGCCGGGAAGGATTGACGCCTATAATCGCGCTCCCCCATGAGAGAGAATCTCCCCGCCAAAAAGATCCGCGTCGTGGTGGCGAAACCCGGTCTCGATGGCCATGACCGGGGGGCCAAAGTGGTGGCGCGCGCGTTGCGCGACGCCGGCATGGAAGTGGTCTACACCGGCCTCCGCCAGACTCCGGAGCAGATCGTGAGCGCCGCGGCTCAGGAGGATGCCGACATCATCGGCCTGTCCATCCTGTCCGGAGCCCACCTGCCGATCTGCGAGAGGATCGTGAGCCTGCTCAAGGAGAAGGGGATGGGAAGCACCCGGCTGTTCGTGGGCGGTATCATTCCCACCCAGGACATCGAGACCCTGCACCAGATGGGGGTTTCGGAGGTCTTTCTGCCCGGCGCGTCCTTGAAGGACATCGTGGAACGCGTCGAGCGCACGGTGAGCGCGAACTGAGATGTCGGTGAAAAGGACAGTTCTGGAAAGGATGAAGACCGAGGCGTCCGTGAACAGAAGGACGCCGGCTATTGCCATATTCGCCCTGGCCGTCCTGGGCCCGGCGCCGCACGCTCTGGCCCAGTGGGAAACCGTGGTTCCCGGCGGTGACACGATCTGCTCCGATGGGTCTCCCTACCGCTTCTTCGTTCATCAAGGCGATCCCTCGAAACTGCTCATCGAGTTCGAGGGCGGCGGGGCCTGCTGGAACGGAGGCACCTGCGAGCAGGATGTCTACAACAAGACCGTCACCACCGACCCCGAGGTGGCGCGCCAGACCGGCCAGCTTCAGGGCATCTACGACCGGACGAATCCCGACAATCCGCTCCGGGATTTCACCCACGTCTACATTCCCTACTGCACCGGCGACCTGCATTGGGGCAACGCCGCCACGCCCTACACCGGGCTCACCGGCGTCGCCTACGTGATTCAGCACAAGGGCGCGGTCAATGCGGCCTCCGCCCTGAACTGGACCGCCGACCACGTGAGCGCTCCGGCGGAAGTCGTGGTGGCCGGGTGCAGCGCCGGAGGCTATGGAGCGGCCCTGTGGTCGGCGAGGATCGCGAGGGCCTATCCGGGCGCGCGCATGGTCGAACTCGCGGACTCGGCGGCCGGGGTGGTGCCCGATGGATTCTTCGGCACGCCCTTCACCAACTGGAATGTGCGGGACGCCTGGCCCGATTTCATTCCCGATCTTGTTCTCGATGAAGTGGATCCGGGCACTCTCACCCTTCCCAGGCTCTACACTGCGGTGGCGGGCTTCTTTCCGACCGCCTCGTTCTCGCAGTTCAACACCCGGACCGATACGACACAGATATTCTTCTACGCGCTTTCCAAGGGCTCGATCTCGGCCGCGGACGCGGCCGAGTGGTCGGCGAAGATGGTTTCGAACGTCGAGCAGATTTCCGCCCAGAATCCCAACTTCCGCGCCTACCTGGCGCCCGGGACCGAGCACTGCGTCATCAACCGCCCCTCCTTCTACACCCAGGCCGTCTCGGGAATGAAGTTCTCGGAGTGGGTGGGGACCCTGCTGGCCGGCGGCGATCCGGGTCAGATTCGCTAGGTTGGCCCAGAGAATCGAAGGTTCAAGAGATCAGGTGGGTTTCCGTGGACAGTAACATCACCTCGAAGCTGTTCATTCTCGACCATCGCGAGCTCGCGTTTCTTCAGAAGATCTCCAAGGCCGAATATGAGTTCATCACTGATCAGGAGCAGGTGGCGCGCCAGTTGCTGCACAGTAAATTGAACGAGGTGGTTCTGAATCCCCGCGAAAGCCGGATTGCCATCAGTCTCACGCCCAACGAACTGGCCTTCCTGGCCCGCATCGTTCATGAGCATTCCTCATTCATGACCGGGGTCGAACGAGACGCCCGCAAGGCCTTTCAAGAGCGTCTGGACGCGGCGGGCAGGGACTAGCTCAACTGGCCTCGGTCTTGCCCAGAATCCGGTCGGCATAGTCGATGACCTGGCGGACGTACTGACGCTTCTCCAGATAGCTGCCCGGGAAGAAGGAGCGCTTGAAGCCGTAGATCAGGGTGTCGCGCACTTCGCGGGCGCTGAGGTCGAAGGCCTCGACCGCCCGGCCGAGCTCGCGCGAGACCGTGGTGTTCGAAACCAGGCGGTTGTCCGTGCAGAAGGTGGTGGAGAGCTTCCTCTTCCTCATCTCCGCGAACGGGTGTTTCGACAGGTCGGCCGCGAGTTCGGGGACGGTCTGCTGGTTCGAGGTCAGGCACACTTCCAGGGTGACGCGCTTGTCGGCGATGAACTGGACCAGGGCATCGACATACGCCTTCTTGTCCGGTATCCCGGCTTCGATCTTGTCCTCCGAGAAAAGCCAGGTGCCGTGACCGATGCGATCGGCGTGGAGATCGCCGATGGCCTGGAAGATCGATTCCGGGCCATAGTCTTCGCCGGCATGGACGGTCTTGCCCAGGAACGCCTCGTGGGCGATCTGATAGGCGTGCTTGTGGTCTCCGGCGGGATAGCCCTTCTCCTGACCCGCCAGATCGATGCCGACCACGAGGCGCCCTTCGTCCCGGAGCCGGGCCGCCGCCCGGGCCACCTCGACGCTCGCGGTGGAGTAGAGCTCGTAGCGGTCGGCCTCGGGCATGGCGTCGAAGAGTCGCTTGAATCCCTGCGACCAGGTGCCCTCGAAGAAGCGCATGGCGCAGAGGATGATGCCGGCCACGAAGCGGGGCTCCGAGCCGTTCGTCACCTCCTCCCGGGCGTTGAACTCTTGGGCCGCGCGCCTCAGGCCCCGGTCCACCGCGCTCACCACGTCGGACATGGAGAGGCCGTCGCGGACCGAGAGCTGGGGCGCGAACCGCACTTCGACGTAGCGCACGCCCTCGGCCTGGTTGTCGAGACAGAACTCGTAGGCAATGCGCTCGATGGCCTCGGCGTCGCTCATGACCGCGATGGTGTACTGGAATCCTTCCAGATACTCGGGCAGATTCCGGTAGGTGTCCTTGAACACAAGTTCCCGGAGTCCCTCGACCGTGTAGGAGGGCAGTTTCACCTGGCGCTCGCGCGCGAGTTCGATCAGGGTGGGGATGCGAAGGGAGCCGTCGAGGTGGACGTGCAGGTCGGTCTTGGGCAGTTTCTGGATGATTTCCGGCGTGAGTTCGGTCAATGGTCTCCTTGGCGTTATCTCGGTCCGCGAAAAGTATAGTGAACCCCCCCATGAATCGCCGTCTTGGTTCCGTGCTGATGGCGGTCGCTCTGGTCGCGGTTGACCTCATGCGGCCATCCCTGCCGCCCGGAATCCCCGTCTTTCAGGCTACCCTGACCCTCCTGGCCATGGCCCTTTTGTGGCGGTGGTTTCTCCGCGACCGCCGGAGCGGAGGCGAGAGGTGGGCCCTGCTGGTCCTCGTGCTCCTGTGCGCCGTCCTCTATCTCCGGCATCCGAGGTCTCTCGACGCGGATGGCGTCCACTACTTCACCTTCGCTCGCTCGCTGATCGCGGATCGCGACCTGAACCTGAGCAACGACTATGCCCTGCTCGGCCAGGAGATGCACGCGAAGAACGTGCTCCCCATTGGCGCGCCGCTGGTCTGGGGCATCCTGATGGTTCCGCTCTACCTGCTGCTGTCGACCCTCGGGGCGGGGATGGGTTTCGCGGTCACGGGCGCCGAACCGGCCTTCATCGCGGCCGCCTGCCTCACCTCCATCGCTCTTGGCGGCGCGGGACTGTTTCTGCTCTATCGCGAACTTCGCGACCACACTGGTCCGCAAGCGGCTTTGCTCGCGGTGCTCCTCATCTGGTTCGGTTCCCCGCTGCGTTTCTATATGCGGGTTTTGCCGAGTTTCGCCCACGCCATCGAGTTCTTCGCCGGGGTCCTCGTGATCGTGGCCTCGAGGCGACTGCGAGCGACCGGCGGTTCGAGGGCGGCTCTGATGGCGGGCCTCGCCTGCGGTCTCGTCTACCTGGTGCGATCGCAGGACGGACTGCTCCTGCTGGTCCCCGCGATCTTCGCGTTCGACGCCTGGCTGGGTCACCGCCAGTTCGGTCGCATGGTCAAAGAGGGGGCGCTGGTCCTTTTCGGCTTCGCGAGCCTGGCCTGGATTCAGAGCGCGGTCTGGTGGTCCATGTTCGGGACCCCGTTTCTGGTGCCGCACAAGACCCTCCATGGCGAAGCTTTCGCCTCCTCTTCCGCGCCCAGGATGCTGGAGATGCTTCTCTCCGATCGCGGTGGCCTCTTCTCCACCTACCCGGTCGTGCTCCTGGCCGTCCTGGGCCTGCCCTTCGCCTTCAGGAAGAACCGGGCCTGGGCGGTGGCCGCGATCGTGGTGCTCCTTCTGCAGTGGCGCCTGAACGCATCGATCTTCGACTGGTATCAGGTGCGAAGGTTCACGGGCACGATTCCCCTGATCGCGATCGGGCTCTTGGCGATCACCCCCGCGCTCGCACGCGCCTCGGTCCTCGCCGCCACTGTGTTGGTGCTCCTGGTCCACCAGTACGACGTGGCCATCGATTCTCTGCGACCGCTTCCCGGCGCTCCCGTCCCGGTCCGGGCCGCTCTCCAAGAGACCGCGGACTCTCTGGCCACCCCCGTCTACCAGGGTCTGGAGAGGGTTTCACCCGGGCTGGCGGTGGCGTTTCTGGAGGGGTACACGGGCTCTCCCTTTCTGCAGGAGGGGAGGTCCGACCTCGATCTGGGCCGCGCCGACTGGTGGCTGCGCCTACCCCGGCGGGCCCGGCGATTCTCCGAAGTGGAGACCGAGGACGGGTCGCTGTGTCGCTTCGTGGACGGCCGGGAAGCGAGGCTCTGGCTTGCCCTGCGCGGGCGCGGCGAATTGCGCCTCTCCTTTGAGATCCGCGCGATGGAGACGGAGGCCCCGCAGAGGTTCGAAGTGGAAGTGAACGGGCACTCCCTTGGGGAGCAGGAGATCGCCCCCGCCTGGCAGACCGTGCGCTTCGTCCTGCCGGAGAGTGTCTGGCGCCAGGGAACCAACGAGATCGTTCTGAAATTTGAACAGGCTCCGCATTTCTTCCGCTCCCGCGGTTACGGCGCGCGGGCCTATCGGGCGGCCGCGATCCGGAGGATCACGTTTCATGGCGGGAATTGATCCATGGGGCGGGTCGGGGCAATTTGCCACGGAACCTCAGGCCGTCCCGGTTCGTCTCTCCTCGTAGATGCCTTTCCCTCATTCAGGAGATTTCGCCATGCGACCAGCCTACGTGTTCATTGCGTCCTTGTTTTTCGCGGGGAGTGTCGCCTCGGCGGACGTCACTCGCACCCTGCGAGCCGAATTGTCGGCCGACGCCAGCCAGCCCTTCCGGGTGGAGAACCTCGCCGGATCGATGGTGGTCCGCCAGGGAACGGGCCCCAGGGTCGTGGTGACGGCCACGGTGCACGGCGGGGATGAGAAGACCGCCGACCTGCTGAGCCTCGAACAGGTTCGCGACTCGAAGACCGGGTTGCCCACCCTTCGCGTGCAGTATCCGCTGCGCGACCACACCTCTTACCGGTACGGTCGCGACGATGGCGGCGGAGACGGCTTCTTCGCCCGCATGTTCTCGGGCAGCACGAACACGACCTACGACGGCACGCGCGTCTCCGTGAGCGGCTCTCGGGGTCTCGCCCTCTATGCCGATCTGGTGGTGGAGATTCCGCAGGGCGCCTCGGGGACCTTCCAGAACGCGGTGGGAAGGATCGAAGGATCCGGGGTAGAGGGCACGCTGAAATTCGATTCGGGTTCCGGCGACATTTCGCTGCGGAAGTTCAAGGGTGAAGTGGTAGCGGACACGGGTTCGGGCGACGTCAACGCGACCGAGGGCAGCGGGACTTTCAAGTGCGACACCGGGAGCGGAGACTGCACTTTGAAGTCGTTCTCCGGCGAGAAAATCAGCCTGGATACCGGCTCGGGCGACATCAGCGTCACCGCGTCGAGCGCCCGGATGGTGGATGCGAACACCGGTTCGGGGAGTGTCTGGCTCGAGGTGGAGGACTCTGAGGAGATCAGCGCGGATACTGGCAGCGGTGATGTCTCCGTCGAGGCCAGCGGGTCGAGGCTTTCGCGCATCAAGGCCGACACCGGGAGCGGGGACGTGGACCTCAAGCTGCCCCGGGCAGTCGGCTTCGAGATGCACGCCGACGTGGGCAGTGGAGACGTGTCCAGTGATTTCGACGATGCCACCGCAATCATGCAGCGCCGGAAGGTTCGGGGATTCCGGCGTGGCGACCTGCAGGTGAAGATCGATGTCGACACGGGCAGTGGAGATGTGAACGTCGGACCCGGTCGCTAGGGTCCGGCCTGTTCGCGCTGGCGGCGGCGCGCTGATCGCCTCCACCGTCGCATGGCTCCCGCGGAGGAGCGTCCGCGGGACCATGGTCGCGCCGAAAACCGATCGTCAACTGGCGCGGACCAGGCGGCCCGGATAGCCGGAGTGTTACCCTCGCCTCTTCCATGCTGGACAAGCTGCTTCGAAGGGTGGTCAAGCGCTTCGCCCTCGCCGCCTTCGAGCTCGACCTGGCCTGCGAACAGAAATGGGGGAAGTACCGGGGGAAGCCCATGTTCGATCTGGGCGGCTCCTGCCAGAAATGCGCGAAGTGCTGCGAGGCTCCGGCGATCTCGGCCTTCTGGCCGGTGCGGAGGTTCAAGACTCTGCGCGCCCTCTTCCTCGCCTGGCACAAGCAGGTGAACGGCTTTCATCTGGTCCGGGAGGATCGGGGCCTGCAGGCCTTCGTCTTCCGCTGTGAGCACTTCGATCGAAAAACCCGCCGATGCCTCAGCTACGATACCCGGCCCGGAATGTGCCGGGACTATCCCCGGCGCCTGATGTATCAGCCCGATCCGCAGATGCTGGAGGGCTGCGGCTATCGCCCCATCGCCTTCGGAGCCTCGCGCATGATGAGCGCGCTCAAGAAGCACAATCTCAGCGAAGAACAGATGGAGAAACTCCGCAAGGGGCTGTTTCTGGAATAGGTACTCTCGCCTCAGCCCGCCTCGTATACTGACCGGCGCGTGTTTTTGCTGGGGCAGAATGTCGGGAAATACCAGATCCTCCAGAATCTTGGCTCTGGGGGCTTTGGCACCGTCTTCCTTGTCCGCGACACCTGGATCGACAAGAGGGTGGCCATCAAGGTTCCCCACCGGCAGTCCGGCCGGGAGGACGACCTGCTTCAGGAGTCGCGCCTCCTGGCCGCGCTCAACCATCCGAACATCGTCTCCATCCTGACCGCGGAGAAGATCGACGGGACCTTCTTCATCGTCATGGAGTACGTGAAGGGCGAAAGCCTCGAAGGGCTCCTTGATCGGGAGAAGGTCCTGGACCAGTTCAAGGCGGTCGAGATCACGGTCCAGATCCTGAAAGGCGTCGAGCACGCGCACAAAGCGCAGATCCTTCATCGCGATCTTCGTCCCGCCAACGTCCTCGTCTCGGAGGACGGGGTGTTGAAGGTGGCCGACTTTGGAACCTCGCGGATCCTGGACAAGGCTCACGCCAACACCGTGATCGGCTCGCCGCCCTACATGGCCCCCGAGCAGTTCGCGGGCAAGGCCCAGCTCCCGGCCGACGTTTACTCGGTCGGGGTGATGCTTTATCAGATGCTCACCGGCATGCTGCCCTACTTCTCCCCGAATCCGGCGGAAATCGAGCGGATGGTGTTGCAGGGTCGCTGCACCGCGCCGCGGGTCCGGAACTCCCGCATCTCCAAGGAACTCTCCGACATCGTCATGAAGGCGATGGCGCCCGATCTCACCGTGCGTTACCTCTCGGCCTCCGAACTGCTCGAGGACCTTCAGACCGCGGCCGACATCGACCATCGACAGACGGAGATGGAGGAGATCCGCAAGCGCCTGCGGGCTCGCGAGTCTCCCAAGCGCGGCCTGTGCTGGAACTGCGGGAGACCGCAGCCGCAGCGGTCGACCAAGTGTCCGTTCTGCGGAGAGACGCTGTAGCGGCCTCGGGCCGCGCGCCTACTTGAACCGGTGGCCGAGAATGGCCACCGCGGCGATGCAGGCGGTCTCGGAACGCAGGGTGTGCGCGGCCAGCCGTTCCGGGCGGAAGCCCGCGTCGCTCAGCAGATCCAGATCGCTCCGGCTCAATCCACCGGCGGGCCCCACGGCCACGACCAGCGATCCCGCCTCCCCGGGCGCTTTCACCTGGGTCCCGGAGAACTTACCTTGGAGCGCGGGCTCGGCGGCCACGATGCGCGCTCCGCCGGAAGCGGGCGCTCCGAGCGCCTGGACGGCCTCTCTCAGGGTCCTGAGGGTGTCCACCACCGGCACCACGGTTCGTCCGGATTGCTCGGCCGCGCTGGTCGCCACCCGATGCCAGCGCTCGAGACGGGCCTCGCTCGGATCACGCCGGGCCACGGTATCCGTCCGTTCGAAGGTGACCGGGGAGATTCGGTCGACCCCCAGCTCGGTCGTCTTCTGAATCACCATCTCCGTGAGATCGCCCTTCAAGGGACTCATGATGAGATGAAGAGGAATCGCCCGTTCAGGAAGACCTGAAACTTCGAGCCCCACCTCGATCCGTACGTGACCCTTCTGGATCGAGTTGATGGTGGCAGCGAACTCCCGGCCGGCGTCGAAGACCCGCAGGGCATCGCCCTCCTCGAGTCGAAGGACGCGGGTCGCATGGACCAGGGCGGTCTCGGGCAGTTCCATGAAACCAGGTTGAGCAGAGGGGAGATGAAAGCGGGGTATGGTCACGGTCGCTCGTAGAGAAGGCTGGCCCACTCGCCCATATAGGTCGTCGCCGCCGTCCAGCCCCGGGGCCACGCGGCTCTGACCGATGCTTCTTCCTCGCGAAGGAGGCCGGCCAGAATGTACCGGCATCGAGGAGACCCCACCGCGGCGATCTCGCCGGCCCGGGAGATGAGAAACGGGGCCATGAGGTTCGCGAAGACCAGATCGAACCGCCCGAGACGCAAACCACGGCATCCGTCCATCAAGGCCACCTCCAGGCGCACGTCGTTCAGGCCGGCATGTCTGCGGGCCGAGGCGGTGGCGAGCGGATCGCAGTCGAAGGCGACGACGTGGGCGCCCAAGAGCTTGATCGCGGCGATGCCGAGAATTCCCGTGCCGCAGCCGAGGTCGAGGGTGCGCGGCGAGGGCGGCAGTCGGGTTGCGATGGAGCCAAGGGTCTGAAGGCAGAGCCTGGTGGATTCGTGGGTTCCCGTTCCAAAGGCCCGGCCGGGATCGACGCGGATGCTGAGGGGAGCCTGGCTCGCCGCGGTCCCGCCCGCGGGGTAGATTTGCGCCCGGGCTGGTTCATCGAGCCACTCCGGCACGATCTGGAAGGGCGGCGCATCGAAGGCGACGAAGGTCTCCCTGAACCGCTGCACCCAGTCGGGATTGGGCACCTGGATCCTGCGTGCGACGGTGGAGAATCTGAGGGCCAGGTCGCGCATCCCGCGTTCCGGGTACTGCGGATCGGCGAAGAAACACACCAGCCTCACCGCCTCTGCCGGCGCCTTCTCGATGGTGATGCCGGTACACCCCAGGCTCCAGACCAGGCCCGTGACCTCATCCTCGATCGCCTCCGGGACGGTGAGAACCCAGGCTTCGACCGAAGGTCCGGGAGGGGAGGACTTCGGATCAGGATCAGCCACTTGGTTGGATCGAACTCAGGGAGCGCGCGTGGTCGATCTGCGGGAACGCTCGATCAGTCGAGGAGATCCTTGACCTTGTCGAAGAACGATTTCCCCTTGGAGGTGAGATCCACGTTCATGGTCTTGCCCAGTTTCTCGAGGAGCTTCTTCTCGTCGCCGCCCACCTTCTTCGGAATCACGACCTTGATCTGCACGTAGAGATCTCCCCGTCCCCGGCCGCCCAGTTCCGGGGCGCCCTGTCCCCTTAGCCGGAGCACCGAACCCGGTTGGGCGCCTTCGGG
The DNA here is from genome assembly GCA_032127745.1 of Acidobacteriota bacterium. Classification (GTDB taxonomy): domain Bacteria; phylum Acidobacteriota; class Vicinamibacteria; order Fen-336; family JAGNNV01; genus JAGNNV01. The sequence continues at coordinate 387 of JAQBHL010000043.1, read as the reverse complement.
GATAGTGAGCTTGGCCCGGGAGCCGTCGGGCATTGGGATCTCGACCTGATCGCCCAGGATGGCCTGGACGAAGCTGATGGGAATCTCGCAGACGAGTGCGGTGCCGTCGCGCTTGAAGAAACCGTCCTTGTGGTCGCGCACGCGCAGCACCACGTAGAGGTCGCCCGGAGGCGCCGAGCTCATTCCCGGCTCGCCCTCCCCGGAGACCCGGAGCTGGGATCCGGTGTCGACGCCGGCTGGAACCTTGATCTGGATCTCGCGTTCGGTGGGAACGAGACCCTCGCCCCGGCAATCCCGACAGGGCGAGGCGATGATCTTGCCGGAGCCCCGGCAGCGTCCGCAGGTGCGGGCCACGGTGAAAAAGCCCTGCTGGAAGGCGATCTGACC
>JAQBHL010000042.1:0-15430 GCA_032127745.1 Acidobacteriota bacterium | reverse complement strand
CTCGGGCGATTCGGGCAACAACAAAGCTTCGCCGGGGGATCGCCGCGGGGGGTTGTAGGGGGGGCCGGGTCCGTGTCTGGCCCCCCCTACCTAAACTACGTCCCGGGCACCGCGCCGCCATCGACGGACAGGCAGTGGCCGGAAATGAAGCTCCCCTGGTCGCTGGCCAGGTACACGTAGGCGTTGGCGATGTCGTCCACCGTGCCCATGCGGCCGAGCGGCGTGTGCTGGACCATCGACTCGAGGGCCTTGGGCGGCATCTGGCGCACCATCTCGGTCTCCACGAACCCCGGGGCGATCGCGTTCACCCGGATGCCGTGCTTCCCCATCTCCCGGGCCCAGACCCTGGTCATGCCGATGACCCCGGCCTTGGTGGCCACATAGTTCGTCTGGCCGAAGTTGCCGTACAGCCCCACCACGGAGGAAGCGGAGATGATCACCCCACTCTTTCTCGCGATCATGTGAGGGGCCACTGCCCGGGTGCAGAGAAAGACGCCGCGCAGGTTCGCGTCTATCACCATGTCGAACTGTTCGTCGGACATCACGGAGACCTGGCCGTCCTTGACCTTCACCAGCATCCCGTCGCGAAGGATGCCGGCGTTGTTGATCAGGACGTCGATCTGGCCGAACCCCTCCATCACTTTCGCGGTGGCGGCCTGCACGAGCGCGGCGTCGGCCACGGACAGACGGGTGAAGGTGGCCTGCGGCGCTCCCGCCGCCTTCAGTTCGCCCACCAGGGCATCGCCCTCCCCCTTGACATCCCACACCGCCACCCGGCAGCCCTCCCGGGCGAAAGCGAGAGCGGTGCCCCGACCAATGCCTGCGGCGCCGCCGGTGACGATCACAACCTTGTTCTTGAGACCAGTGTCAATCATGCCGCGATGGTTTTAGCAGAAAGGCTTACGAGCCGCCTATTGAACCCGGCCCGCGCTCCGACGCAGGTCGATGACGTTCAGTCCCAAAGGGGGCAGGCTCAGCTCGAGGCCGTCCGGGGCCCCCGGTTCAAGAATCACGTTGGTCACCCCCCAGGACAACAGCCTCTGGGCAAAGGCTTCCGGCTGGTGGTCCAGCAGGTCGCCCAGTTCGTTGATGTGATCGGCCACCGCTTGAGAACGGCGGGACACCAGGCCGGTCACGATCTTCCTCCGATGCTGGGTCTGCAGAAGCACGGCAAAGCCATCGAGACTGGTGAGGGGAATGTTGCACACCTCGCCGGGAACGAGGCGGGCCAGATCGAGGGGTGAGACGAAGGGCCCGGCCAGCGGACGGGGGGACCACATCTCGAGGCCGGCGCACAACGCCAGGACCGCCACCCCGGAGGCGCCACGGGCGCCCTTCCCTTCAATCCAGCTCAGAAAGCGCGCGGCCGGAATGGTCAGAAAGAAGAGGGCAAACAGGACGCAGCGCACCGGGGTGCGCCCCATGGAAAACGGAGGAACGGACATCAGAAACGAATACGGAAGGGGGAGGCCGAGATCGGAGCCAAAGATCTTGAGCGAGGGTCCGAGGCTCAGGACGAGGAAGCCCAGGGCGAAAAGGCCGCAAAGCCGGGTCCAGAAATCTCGAAAACGAACGAGGCCGGCAAGGGCTGAGCCAAGGAGGACGAAACCGAGGAAGACCTCACGCCCTCCTACCCCCTTGCCCCCAATCATCCGGTGGAGCGGGGCCATGAACGACAGCATCGGCTGATAGGCGGGATCCGGGACCACGAAGGCGGCAAGATTGGCCGACCAGAACCAGGCCTGTCGGGCGTTCATCGGCTGAGCGCCTCCATCCGCCCAGGCGAGGGCAAAGGGCGACACCAGGATCGCGCCAAGAGCCAGGGCCACGAAGAGGCGCGAGGGCCCGAGACTCCGGAGTCTCGCCACGACCTCCGCTCGGGTGGTCACCGTGAAGAGAAGGATCGCTCCCATCATGAGGAACGCCATCCAGGCAAAGACGATCAGCTCGCCAAAATACGGCCCGCCGCCGAAGAGGAAAGCCACCACCAGCGCCGGCCCCAGCCGAGGTCGCTCCCACAGGCTGACCAGGCTCCAGGCCACGAGGGGAAGGATCGCGGCCACCGCGAGATGGTTCAGGTGCGGCGCGTGCAGTTGATTGAAAGGGGAGAAGGCGTAGCCAATGGTGAGGGCGAGCGCGGAGACCACTCCCGCTCCGATCCGGCGCAGGAAGGCGTAGATCGAGAAGGCGATGGCCATGTAGCTCAGGCCAATGGCAATCTTGTAGGCGATCAACGGGTACAGTAGGTCCGCTCCGGTGGGCCCGGCGTAGCCAAGGGCCGCGCGCCCGATCCTCACCGCGGCGGTCACCGGAAAGAAGGCCGGGACCAGAACGTGAGCGGCGAGCGAGGTCCCGATCGGATGAAAGACGAGGTCGGAGTGAAGAGGCGATTCAAACGAGAAGATGGCCCGCTCCACGCTCCACATGTTCCAGACCAGTTGACCGTAGTCCGTCCCCAGCACCGGGATGGCGTCGAGTGGAAACACCTGCGTCCAGGTGAACCACAAGGCCAGCGGAATGGACACCAGGGCGGCGATCCCCAGCTCGCTTCGAGCGGGGGGTGGGGTCACGACTCCCGGTCGCGCTTGATGGGCTCGAGGGTGAGGGGGGCGGTCCGGAGTCTCTCCGCACGCGCCTTCGCCTCTTCGTAGAACCGGACCTGGACGCGGGAAGGGTCCTCGCTCCGGCCGGGTTTGCGGCGTCGGTAGGAACCGTCCTGCTCCAGCGCGCGCGCCTTCTGATTGTCCTCGAAGAACCAGTCGAGAATGCTCGAGAGCCGGTCCGAAGCTTCCTTCGAGATGATCCGGCTCATCAATTCGATCCGGCGATCCAGATTCCGGGGCATCCAGTCGGCGCTCGAGATGTAGTGCTCCTCATCGCCCCCGTTGAAGAAGTGATAGATCCTCGAATGTTCGAGATATCGATCGACGATCGAAACCACCTCGATGTTCTCGGACACCCCCTTCAGGCCGGGGCGGAGACAGCAGATGCCCCGGACGTTGAGCTTGACCTTGACCCCCGCCTTCGAGGCGGCATACAGGGAGCGGATGATGTCCTCGTCCACCAGGGCATTGAGCTTGGCCCGAATGAGACCGGGTTGGCCCTCTTCGGCACGACGCCGTTCCCGATCGATCATCGAGAGAATGCGGGTGCGCAGGGCCACCGGAGCCATGGTGAGGAGCTGCATGGTCGGGGGATCGGAGAAACCGGTGATGGCGTTGAAGAAGGCGGAAAGGTCCCGGCCCAGGACTTCATTGGCGGAAAGCAGGCCGATGTCGGTGTAGAGCTTCGAGGTCTTCTCGTTGTAATTGCCGGTGGACAGGTGGACGTATCGCCTGATCCCCTGGGGCTCGCGTCGGACCACCAGGGTCGCCTTGGCGTGGGTCTTGAGACCACGAACGCCGTAGATGACGTGGGCGCCCGCGTCCTCGAGTCGACGAGCCCAGCGGATGTTCGAGGCCTCGTCGAACCGGGCCGTCAGTTCCACCACCACCGTCACCTGCTTTCCCGCTTCCGCGGCCACGGCCAGGGCCCGGATGATCTCGGAGTCCGAGGCCGGACGATAGAGCGTCTGCTTGATGGCCAGGACCTGGGAGTCGGTCGCGGCCTGCCGGACGAAATCGGTCACGGTGTCGAAGGACTCGTAAGGGTGGTGCAGAAGGATGTCGCGAAGCGAGAGCAGACTGAAAACATCGGCCGACTCGGCCGGAGTGATGGTGGCCTGGGCGCGTTGAGGCGGATCTCGGAATGAGTCGAGGGCGGGCAGATCGAGAATCTGGAAGAAGAAACGGAGATCGAGGGGACCGACGATGCGGTGGACCACCGGATCCGCCCCTTGAAAGCGGGACACCAGCTCCTTGAGCAGCGCCTCGGTGGCCCGGGCGTCGATGTCCAATCGAACCACCTTCGAGCGGCGGCGGCCCTTGACTTCATCCTCCACCAGGGAAAGAAAATCGTCACCGCCACCCTCGTCGTCGATCTCGAGTTCCGCGTCGCGCAGGACGCGGAAGGCGCTAACGTCCCGCACCACCTGACCGGGGAACAGCGAGCCCAACTGCGACAGCACCACCGTTTCCAGCCGGACGTAGGTCGACTCGGCGCCGGGCACCCGGACCAGCCGGGGCAGGACGGCAGGCACCGGAACCACCCCGAGCCTGGGATCATCGCCGCCTTTCTCCGGTTCAAACAGGACGGCCAGATTCAAGGACAGCGAGGGGAGCATGGGGAACGGCCGGGCGGCGTCGATGCCCAGGGGCGTGATGACGGGCTGCACCTCATCCCTGAAGAAGCGGACGACCCCCGGCCGCAGATTCGGGTCGAGGTCGGCAAAGTCGACGATGCGGATTCCCATCGCCTCCAGACCGGGCAGAACGTCGCGCTCCGAAAGCTCGTGGAGGCGCTTCAGCTGCAGCGCCGCCCCTTCCCTGACCAGGGCGAGCTGCTGGGCCGGGGAGAGGCCGGCCGCGTCGGGGCCGGTGTCCCCCTCGGCGATGGCGTTCTTGAGCGAAGCCACGCGGACCATGAAGAACTCGTCCAGGTTGTTGGTCACGATGGCCATGAACTTGGCCCGTTCGGCCAGCGGCGTGGCCGCGTCTTCAGCCTCTTCGAGAACCCGGGAATTGAAGGAAAGCCACGACACTTCGCGATTCAGGAAGATTTCGGGATCATGGGCCTTGCGCTTCGACTTGGTCTTCATCAGAACTCGCCCTTCGTGGTTTCCCGGAACACCACCCGCTGACCGAAGGCATCCAGGAAGAAATCGCTTCGGGCGAGCAGGGCCAGACGCTCCATGGTGAGATCCCCCACTCCCTCAACCTCGATGGCGATGAGGCCCCCCTCCCGCTTGACCCGGAGATTCTTCACTTTCTGCTGGTGGTCGGCATCGAGGGCATTGGCCATGCGCATGATGGCCCCGAGCTTGTTGACCACGATCTTCGCTTCCCGGTCGAGAGCCATGTAGGGGATGTGCGAGCGCTGGGGCAGAGCGCGGCGGTGATAGCGGGCGACGTTGGAGACCACCAGCAGGTCTTCGCGGGACATGCCGAAGATCTCGGAGACGGAGATCAGGTACTGGGAATGCTTGTGATGGCCGCGAATATTCACGAACAGGCCGATGTCGTGCAGGATGGCGGCCACTTCGAGGAGCAGCCGGTCACGCGGGTCGAGACCGTGCTCCGATTTCAGGTCGTCGAAAAGACGGAGGGACAGGCTGGCGATGTGCCGCGCGTGCTTGGCGTCATAACCGTACTTCTCGCCCACCGCGTTGGCGCTGGCCAGCACCTGGCGGGAGAAGACCTCGATCCCCTGCCCCGCTTCCGACCGGCTGAGATCGAAGATCATCCCCTGCCGCAGGGTCGCGTTCGAGACCGTGATGGTCCTGGCCTTGGTCGCGCGCAGCAGCTCGGCGTAGACCAGGAGTGCCGGGGCCAGGGTCTCGGCCTCGGCCAGAGACAGCCGGTAGCTGCTCAGGATGGCGTCCACGTCGAGGGCCGCGATCTCGGCGCAGATCTTCAGGAAAGAGTCGCGCGGAATCGCGGCCAGCGGCTCCGGCTCGGAACCGCTCAGCACCCGGGCCACCAGCCGCGCGTCCGCACCCAGGGCGACGAAGTGCTTGACCTCGCCGAGGGGCAGTTCGCGCCCGATGTCGTCCACGACGTTCTTGATGTGCCGCACGATCAGCTTCTGAAAATGGACCGGGGTGCCCTGGAACGCGGAGAAACTCTGCCGGAGGCGAATCGAGCCGAGAGCATAGGTGCCGGAGTGCGCGGGCTCGCCCTCATGCAGAGTCGACAGGTCCACGCTGCCTCCCCCGACCTCGGCCACCAGGCCGGTTTCGGTCGCGATCTCGGGCAGGGACTTGAGGGACTCTCGCACCGCCAGATAGGTGAGGCGGTTCTCCTCCGAGCCATCGATGATCTCGATGTCGATCCCGGTGCGCACCCGGATCCGGTCGACCACGGTGTCGCGATTGCTGGCCTCGCGCAGGGCCGAGGTGGCCACGGCGCGGTATCGGACCACGCCGAACGTATCCATGATGGACCGGAAGCCTTCGATGGCCTTCAGGACCGCTTCGACCGAGGGTTGACCGATGCGACCGCTGGTGAAGGTGTCCTTGCCGATGAGAACTGCCCGCGACGCCTCTTCCACGATGCGCATGGCATCGCCCTCGCCCTCGGCAATGACCAGACGGACCGAGGAGGCCCCCAGGTCCAACGCGGCGAAGGGCTTGGGCGGCTCGAGCGGCGGGGGCAGGGCGCCATCCTTCGGTTTCCGGGTGAGAGTTCGCTTGCGTGGAGCGGCCATGGGGGAGGGGATTCTATTCGGCCCTGGCCCTGAACGCCCGCCCGTCGGTCAGCCGGGAAGGGACGGTGAGTCAAATGACTCAGGGGTCCGAAACACGAAGAGTGGGAGATACTGGGGTCAATGACCGCCCGCATTGCCCCTCTCGACGAGCCCATCGTGCGCTTCCAGGAGCTTTTTGCCAGGGCGCAGAGGGAAGAGGCGACCGACGCCACCGCAGCCGCCCTCGGCACCGCCACCATGCACGGGCGCCCCTCCGTTCGAATGGTCCTGCTGAAGCATCTCGACGTCTCGGGCTTCGTCTTCTACACCAACTATCAGAGCCGAAAGTCCACCGAACTCGAATCGAACTCACAGGCCGCATTGACCTTCTACTGGCCCGGGATGCAGGTCCAGGTCCGGGTCGAAGGGACGGTGGATCGGGCCGGCGCCGAGGAGTCTGACGCTTACTTCGAATCGCGCCCCTACGGCCACCGTCTCGGGGCCTGGTCTTCCGATCAGTCCCGCGAGATCGAATCCGCCGAGGCACTCGCGGGTAAGTTCGAGGAGGTCGAAACCCGTTTCAAGGATCGCGAGGTCCCCCGGCCCGCGCATTGGGGCGGGTACCGGATCACACCGGAGTCGATCGAGTTCTGGTTCGGCAAGGAGAATCGGATGCACGAGCGCGAGCTCTACACGCGAGCCGGCAACGGCTGGACGGTCAAACTGCTCCAGCCCTAAGAGCGTGCGGGGGACCAAGCACGTCAACGGAATGAAATCTGCGGCTCCCCCGTCGAGGTCTCGTTGGGGCCCGCGGGGCCAGGCGCCGATGCGGGCTCGCCGCACCGGGGCGTATGGCGTGAGTAACCGCACTTAAGTCAGCGACGTTGACGCCATCCGAGCCGAGCAAGGAGCCACACGATTCCGAAGTCCGGTCATCCCAGTGGCGACGCGCGAGGCGTCCCCGACGCGGCGACCCCACAGCAGGGCCCGGCCCCGCGGGCCACCGCTACCAGGCCTGAGGCAGCCGGGACGGACGGCTACGCTGCCGGGGCGGGCTCGGGCTCCGGCTGGCGGCGGCGCAGGAGGCGCTGCAGGGCCACCGTCCAGTCGTCGAACAGGGCGTAGAGGACCGGAATCGCGAGCAGAGTGAGGAGCAGGGCAAAGGTCTGTCCGCCGATGATGACCACCGCGATCGAGCGGTTGGTGGCCGAGCCCGCGCCGCTCGAGATCGCGAGCGGCAGCATGCCGGCCACGAAGGCCAGAGTGGTCATCAGGATGGGTCGGAGACGATCGCGATTCGCCTGGAGGATGGCGGTGGCGCGATCCATGCCGCGCTCCCGCAAGCCGTTGGTGTGGTCTATCTGGAGGATGCCGTTCTTCTTGACCACCCCGAACAGCACCATGATCCCGAGGGCCGAGTAGATGTTGATCGACTGGTTGAACATGACGATGGCCAGCAGGGCGAAGGGGATGGTCATCGGAAACGCCATCAGGATCGTGAACGGGTGCAGCCAGCTCTCGAACAGGGCGGCGAGGACCAGGTACATGAATATTGCAGACGAGAGGAAGGCGAGGATGAACGCCCGGGCGGACCGGCCCTGCTCTTTCGATCGACCGGTCAAACCGTACGAGTACTCCGCAGGCAGATTCAGCGACGCGGCCCTGGCGATGAGCGCCTGAATGACCGCCTGTTCCGAAAACCCGGGCTTCAGATTGCAGGTGATCAGGACCTGACGGGTACGGCCGATGCGGTTCACCACCGCCGGCCCCCTTGACTCCTCGATCCGCACCAGATCGCCCAGACGAACCGAGCCCAGACGCGAGGAGGGCACCCGGGTCTCGGCGATCGCGGCGGGAGACGCCCGGTCCACGCCCTCGGCGCGGATCCACACGTCGTACCGCTCGCCCGCTTCGTAGTAATCGGTCACCTTGACCCCGCCCACCATGGCGCTCAGAGTGGTGGCGATGTCGACCACGCGAACCCCCAGGTCGGCCGCCTTCTCGCGGTCGATGACCACGCCGAGTTCCGGTTTTCCGGTCACCAGATCGGTGTCCGCGTCGACCACCCCGGGAATCGTCTTCATCTCCGCCAGAAGGACCGCCGAGTACTCTTCGAGCTTCTGGAGATCCGGGCCGCCGACCCAGAACTGAATGGTGGCGTTGTTCCCCGAGCCGAACACGTTCACCTGCGCGACCGAAGCCCGGATCTTCAACTCGTCGTACCGGGGCAGGATTTCCTCACGAACGTGCTCCTGCACCCTGAACACGCTGACCGTCCGCGCATCGAGGCCCTTCATCTTCACGTAGATGCTGCCGAAGTTCTGGGTGCGCAGGGGGTCCGAGCCGATGGTGGTCAAAGTGGCGTCAACCCCTTCGAGGGCGCGAACCTGTTTGCCGATCGACTCCAGCAGTTCCTTGGTGGAATCGCGCGACCAGCCCTCGGGGGCCCGCACCAGGATCTCGAATTGACCCTCGTCATCGGTGGGCAGGAAGTTCTTGTTGGCGAGGCCGCCCAGGGGCACGGAGGCGAGGATGGTGAGGGCAATGATCACCAGCATCGTCCTGCGGTGGCCCATGGCCCAGCGAAGCAGGGTCATGTAGCCGGCTTCGATGCCGCCGTAGATCCCGGGGGCGCGTTCGTCGAGTCCATGGACGGGCACCACCACCTCGTCCTCCCTCGGGGTGTGGAACCACTTGGCGCAAAGCATGGGGGTGAAAGTGAAGGCCACGATGAGCGAGATGAGGATGGCGAAGCTCATGGTGATGCCGAAGCTGCCCATGAACCGGCCCACGATGCCACCCATGAAACCGATGGGCAGGAACACCGCGATCAGCGACAGCGTGGTGGCCATGACCGCGAAGCCGATCTCGCGCGTCCCCTCGATCGCGGCCTGCCGGGGCGGCATCCGCTTGTCCTCCAGGTGACGGAAGATGTTTTCGATCACGATCACCGCGTCATCGATGACGATGCCCACCACGAGGGTGAGGGCAAGCAGGGTGATGGTGTTGAGGGTGTATCCCATGTACTTAATCATGGCGAAGGCGCTGATGATCGAGGCGGGGATGGACAGGGCGGCGATGATGGTCGGGCGCGAGCGCTTCAGGAACATCCACACCACCATCGCAGCCAGGATCGACCCCAGAATGAGGTGCTCCTGCACCGCGGCGATCGAGGTCTTGACGAACTCCGACTGGTCGCGCGCGTAGTCGATCTTCCAGCCTTTGGGCAAGCGCGCGCGCAGCGACTCGACTCGCGCGCGCACGCCCGCCACCGTGGTCACGGTGTTGGCGCCCGACTGCTTCCGGACCAGCAGGGTGACCGCGGGTTCGCCGTTCCACAAGGCGGTCGACTCCGGGTCTTCCTCGCCGTCTTCAATGCGCGCCACATCCTTGAGGCGCACCGGGACGCCATTCTTCTCGGCGACCACCACCTCCCCGAACTGTTCGACCGAGGCCACGCGGCCGTAGGTGCGCAGGGACATGTCTCGCGGGCCCTGTTCCACCTTCCCGCCCGGCAGTTGCAGATTCTGAGCCTGAATCGCCTGGACGACCTGGGCCGCGCTCAGCCCCAGGCTGGCCAGCGCTCCCGCGTTCGTCACCACCCGGACCTGACGCGCACGACCGCCGATCAGGCTCGCCTGGCCCACCCCGGAAACGGTGCCGAGGTTGCGCTTCAGCACCTTGTCCGCGAACTCCGTCAACTCTCGCAGGGACGCCTCACCGGAGAGGATGACCGCGATCACGGGGGTCGCGTCGGCCGCTATCTTCTCGACCACCGGGGGGTCGATACCGCGAGGGAGCTGAAACGTCGCGCCGTCGATGCGCTCGCGAACTTCCTGGCCGCCGACATTGCCGTCCTTCTCGAGGCTGAAACCGATGGTGACCACGGAAAAACCGTCCGAGGAAAACGAACGCAACTCGTCGATGCCGGAGATCGAGCTCACCGCCTCTTCGAGCTTCTCGGTCACGTCGGTCTCCATCTCCTGGGGCGCGGCGCCGGGCATGCGGGTGGTGATGGTGACGAAGGGAATGTCGACGTTCGGAAAGCGGTCGAGACCGAGGGTGGTGTACCCGAAGGCGCCAACCACCACGAGCACGAGGATCAGAACGGTCGCGAAGACCGGACGATCGATGCAGATTTCAGCGAGTTTCTGCATGGGGCCTCACTTGCCGGTCAGCACGCGCACGCGCGCGAAGAGCCCCGGCCGCAGCCTCAGATCGCGATTGTCGAACCGGGCTTCGGCCAGAAAGGTCCGGGTGGACGGGTCGATCGCGCCGCCCGCCACCGAGATCACGCCCCGAAATTTCACCCCCGGATACGCTTCGACCTCGGCCTCGACGCTCTGCCCTTTCCGAACCAGGGTGAGATCCGTCTCCCGAACCCGGAAGCGGAGCTTGAGGGGAGCGAGTTGAACGATCAGAAACGCGGGCGTCGCTTCGGCCAGCCGCTCGCCCGTGTTCACCATGCGTCGTTCGACCACACCGCTGAACGGCGCCTTCAGGGCCGCGTCGCCGCGCCGGGTTTCGGCCAGGCTCAGCCTGACCCCGGCCGCGTCGAGCTGGGCCTTGGCCTGCTCGAAGAAGCTCGTCGAACGAAGGCTCGCCGCCTCCGAGACCGAGCCCTTCGCCACCAGCTCCGTCTTGCGCCGGGCGTCGCGTTCGGCCTCGTTGAGGGCGGCCTGGGCCCGGGCCACCTCGGCCGCAGCCTGCTTGACATCCAGGTCGAGATACTCCGTTTCAATCTCGAGGAGGACATCGCCATTCCCGACCAGAGAGCCTTCATCGACCAGAACCGTCTTGACCCGGCCGGCGATGCGCGGGGTCAGCTCGGATCTCTGCACGGAGATGAACTCCCCGGAGTATCGGGCGGACAGAGCGGCCGAATCCTCGGCGGCCTTGTCCACCGCGGCGGCAAGCTCCCGAACGTCGCCGGGGAGGCCCCGGGAAGGCGAGCTGGCGGCCGGCGGAGTCTGAGCGGAGGTCCGGGGCAGCCAGTGCGCCGCACCCGCAGCCACAGCGGCAAATGCCAGCGTGGCCAGGGCCAGGCGTCCGAGATTTCTTGGGTTCATGTCGGTTATCACTTGAAATTCTCCAGGGCGGCATCGGCCAGCGACCCGGCGGCGAGCCAGGCCGACGCCTCGGCGCGCAGCACCTCGAATCGGGCCTGGATGAGGTCGCGCCGCGCCTCGGACAGAGCGGACTCGGCCGCCTGCAGATCGAGGGCGGTGGCCTCCCGCTGTTCATAGAGATCGTTGGCCTGCGCGTATTCGGCTTCGGCCGCCGTCACCTGATCGTCGGCCAGTGACTTCGACCTCCGGGCCACCTCGAGCAGGGCGAGCGCCTGTCGCACGTCCTCGCTGGCCTGCCGGCGCTCCTCGGCGAGCGTCACCTCGGCCTGGTGAAGCCGAGCCGCCGCCACCCGGGTCTTGGCCCCCACCTCTCCACCCTGAAACACGGGGACGGTGAAGCGGAGGGCGGCGTAGCCGTAGCTGTCCGACGGGAATGACGACTTCTGCCGGATGTAGCCGAGGTCGGCGGTGACCACGGGGAAATAGGCGCCCCTCTGCTTCAGGACCTCGAGATCGGCGATTCGGACATTCGTCTCCGCCTGCCTGATCTCGGGGCGATTCAAGGCTCTTTCCTCGAGGGTGTCCGGACGCAGGACGGGCAGGCCGATCTCCGTGTCTTCGTCCAGTTCTCCGAGTTCCCCCTCGCCCCCGTCGATAGCCAGCACCGAGCGCAAGCGGGAGCGCGCCTGAATCGCGTCGGCCTCGGCGCTGGCCGTCCGCCGAAGGGCCGCCTTGTGCGCGGTCTCGGCGCGCAGCACATCGACCCGGGTGACTTCCCCGGCGTCGAACAGCGCCTGGGCCTGCTGGATTCTCTTCTCGGCCAGGTCGGCCGCCTGACGCTCGACGTGGATCAAGGCCTGCGCCCGCACCGCGATCGCATAGTCGGCGATGACGCGAAGGGCGACACGGTCGCGGGTCGCCTGCTGGGCGTCCTTGGCCAGGGTGATGCCCTCCTTCGACTGGTTGTAGAGCCGGAACTCCCGCCGGCCCGCATAGATGGGCTGCGCCAGGGTTACCCTCGCGCTCCAGTCGGCGCGGGGAAGAATGGTGCGCGAGTCCTCGGCCGACCCGAACGCGACCTCCTCGGAGTTGCGGATCAGGCTGCCGGTGATGCCGACCCGAGGAAGAACGAGCGCCTTCGTCGCGTCCTTCTGAGCGACCGCGGCCCCGATCTCGTCTTGAGCCCGAAGGGCGGACGGCGAGAGCAGGAAGGCCCGGTCGAGGGCAGCCCGAAGGGTGAGGCGGGGCACGGCCGGCGCGGCCGAGGAGGCGGCCTGGCCCGCGAGGGTTGCCGCCAGAATCAAGTGGATCATGACTTCTTTCTTCTTCCTGACAGTCCGTTCAGCAGGAGGTCGGACAAAAAATGGGCGTCGTCTTCAAGCTTGGGACCGGAGGTCTCGGGGATCCGCCGGATCAGGAGCGCGGCCACGGTCTCGGAGAGGAACAAGGCCAGGCGGGGCGCTTCTTCCTTGTTTTCCAGGACCTCCTGGAAATAGCGGGTGAGCCGGTCGACGTACATCTGTCTTTCCGGGGGGGGGACGCTGGCTCGGGAATCGCACAAAGGATCGCGCCCACCGGGAAACCTCAGTTCGAAGTGGACCCGGTAGAGGTCGCGACGCTCGTCGAAGAAACGAAGCTTGGTGAGGACAAGCTCGCGGATGGTCTCTTCGAACGTCAACTTCCGCGAGAAGACGTCCTCGATCTTGGCGAGGAGTTGCGCCAGTGCGGCCTCGCTCACCCGGTGCAGCAGTTCGTCCCGGTCCTTGAAGTAGAGGTACAACGTTCCCTTGGCGATACTCGACTCGTCGGCGATGTCCTGCATGGTCGCGGCGGCGCCCTTGCGCGCGATGGCGCGGAGCGCTCCCTCGGTGATGGACTCGACGCGGAATCGCTCGAGCAGGGCCTCACGCGTATCTGACTGTGTGGTCACTTGGATTACCAGCCGGTCATTTTAATGACCCGGCGGTCATATCACAACCCTTATTTCAGTCTCAGGTCGCCGCAGTCGGCCCTACCCGAGCGTGATACTCGGCGGCGACCCGCCAGGCGGCGAAGGCGAAGGCGGCCTGGGCGGCCACGTTGATTAACTCTCCAAGCAATTGACTCCAAACGTTTTGAGTTATCAGAGTCTGCAAGGCGATCACCATGGAAACGCCGGCCAGGTTGCTCACGAACAGCCCCGCCGCCATATGCAGCTGGCGCCTCAAGCCGAGGCTCGCGGCCGCGAAGGACGTAGAGGCCAGACCCGCCAGGGCCAGACCGAACAGCGCGGTCTTCCAGGCATCGCCCTCCACCGACCCATTCAGATAGAACGCCCCGAGCAGCACGCCCCACGAGATCACCGTCGGCACGATCCAGGGATCGCGCGCCACGTGTCGGCCCAACTCCGTGGCCCTTCCCCTTATCAGCGCCGCAGCCATCAGGGTGAATCCCGGGCCGGAAAAGACGAACAGGCTCGCGGAAAAGACCTGAATCGTCTCGCCCGAGATCGCCAGGTCGAGATTCGATACCGCGCGGGCGAGGGCGCCGACCACCACCAGCACAAAACCCGAAAGCGCCATGCGCCGGCAGCGCGGGTCGAGTCGGTCGATGAGCTGAGCGAGGAAAAAGAGCCCGAGGGAAAGAAAGAAGACAGGCGCGAAGTCCAGGAGCGCCAGCGCGACCGCGATGATCATCAGCCCGGTGATTTTACGGGTCCCCGCGGAAATCGGTCGGCTCCGGGCAGCCACCGCGGTTCACCAAGGTGGCGGCTTGGGCGGGCCGATGGTGCGCCGAGGCCTGAACAGACGCCTTCAGGACGCCGGGGCCACCCGGCAGTCGTGGTCGATGAGTAACTCGGCCACCTTATCGCTCACATCCCGGTCAGAGACTGAGGCGCCGCGGGCGCTCGGCTTCTGGCAAGATGGCCTCATGAAACGCCGTGAGTTTCTCAAGCTCGCCGCTACGACGACGCCCCTCGCCCACACCGCGACCGCTCAAATGCCCGACCGGGCCTTCGATTTCATCGTGGTCGGCGCCGGTTCGTCGGGATGCGTCCTGGCCCACCGACTGTCCGCCGATCCCGCCACCCGCGTCCTGCTGCTGGAGGCCGGCGTTTCCGGAGAGACGGACCCGACGATCACCACCCCGGGAAGATGGACGTCGCTGATTGGCTCCGCCTACGATTGGGCCTATCGAACCGAGCCCGCGCCCGGACTCGATGGGCGGGTGATTCAGTTCCCGCGCGGCAGGGCCCATGGCGGGTCAAGCGCCATCAACGCCATGGCCCACATCCGTGGCCACCGGCTGAGCTTCGATCGCTGGCGGGACCTCGGAAGCGAGGGCTGGGGCTATGACGATGTGCTGCCTTTGTTCAAGCGTTCCGAGCGAAACGACGCTGGCGGCTCCATGTACAGAGGCGGTGAGGGCCCGCTCTCCGTTTCCCATTGCCCGGACGCGCATGACGGGCACCGCGCCTTTCTGGAGGCGGCGGCGCATAGCGGATTCAAGGCCGACCCCCGCTTCGACTTCAACGGGCCGGTGCCCCTGGATGTAGCCGGGTTCTATCAAAAGAACATCCTGAACGGTCGGCGGCACAGCGCCGCGGCCGCGTTCCTGTTGCCCATCCTCGGCCGTCCCAATCTCGAAATCCGTTCGGGCGCTCGGGCGGCTCGACTCCTCTTCTCCGGACGGCGTGTGGTGGGCGTCGAGTATGGCCAGGACGGAACCGGCCACGAGGCGAGAGCGACGCGCGAAGTGTTCCTCTGCGGAGGCGTGGTGGACTCGCCGAAACTCCTGATGCTGTCCGGCATCGGTCCCGCCCATCACCTGCGCGCTCTGGGCCTCAAGGTGGTGTCCGATCTGCCCGGGGTGGGACAAAATCTGCAGGATCACCTGAAACTCTCGATCCGCTGGCAGGGGAAGACGGTGTTGCCCGGATCGACGGTCACCGCCGGACTCTTTACCCGCTTGCCGCGTGCTCCAAAGGGCGGGGTGGAGACCCCGCCCGACCTTCAGTTCTACGTGGGCCGGGGCCTCGAACAGCCGGATCGCTTCGTGACCATCACCGTGTCGCACGTGACTCCCCGGTCGAGGGGCGC
>JAQBHL010000041.1:0-92500 GCA_032127745.1 Acidobacteriota bacterium | reverse complement strand
GTGGCCGAGATGAAGGTCGGGGGCGGTGGGATCGAAACCGACCTTGACCACGAGCGGTCGCGCCTTGACCAGCTTCGCCTTGAGGGCCTGGGCGGTCAGAACATCCACGCACCCCTTGGTCAATTGATCGAACTGTTGATCTATCCGGTTTGGTGTCATCTCGCTTCTTTCGCGCGGCAAAGGTAAACCCGGCGACCCTGGATTTCACAGGCATCCCGAGCGACCAGGTCGACGGCCTGCGGATAGAGCCGGTGTTCGATCTCCAGGATCCGGGCCGACAAAGAGTCCTCGCTGTCGTTTTGTTCCACTCGAACCGGCTCCTGGAGGATGATCGGCCCCGTGTCGAGGCCGGAATCGACGAAATGGACGGTGGCGCCCGACCAGCGAACCCCGGCCTCCAGTGCCTGCCGTTGCGCATGCATCCCCGGAAAAGCCGGAAGCAGGGAGGGGTGAATGTTCAGGATCGGCCTCGCCGAAGCAAGGACGAAGGCGGAACCCAGGACTCGCATGTAGCCGGCCAGACAGATCAAGTCGATGGAGCGGCTGGTCAAGGCGGCCAGAATCGCCTGCTCGTGATCCTCGCGGCCGACACCGCGACTCGGCACCGAGACCGCTTCGACGCCTCGGGCGCGCGCCATGGCCAGGGCGCCGCTCGCCTCGATGTTGGAGACAAGCAGCACCACGCGATACGACGAGAAGGTGGCCTGGGCGGCGAGAAGGGCGCCCAGATTACTGCCCCTCCCGCTGGCCAGAACCGCGACTCTCTTCACACCAGGATGACGCCGTCGCCGGCCACGAGGTCACCCAGGCGGAAGCAGGTCTCGCCCCGGTCGCGGAGGGACTCTTCAACCTCCGTTGCGGATTCGGAGGACACGACGAGAATCATGCCGATGCCCATGTTGAAGGTGCGAAACATCTCGTCTCGGGAAACCGGTCCGCCCTCGGAAATCAGCCGGAAGATCGCGGGTGGTTCCCAGGCGCTGGTCACCACCCGCGCCCCAACCCCGGCCGGCAGAACCCGCGGGATGTTGCCTTCGAAGCCGCCTCCCGTGATGTGGACGAGGGCCTTGATCCGCCTCTTCTCGATTTCCGGCCAGACCGCTTTCAAATAGCTTCGGTGGGGTGCGAGCAAGGCCTCGCCGAGCGTGCCCGAAAGCCCTTCCGGGCGGTCAGCCACGGAATGGCCCTGGCGCTCCATCAACACCTTTCGCGCGAGGGAATATCCGTTGGTGTGAAGGCCCAGGGAGGGGAGACCGATCATTCGATCGCCAACGTCGATATCCCGGGGAAGAAGGTTCTTCTTGTCCATCACGCCGACGATGAACCCGGCCAGATCGTAGTCATCCTCGTCGTAGGTGCCTGGCATCTCGGCCGTCTCCCCGCCGATGAGGGGGCAAGAGAATTCTTCACATGCGCGCGCGATACCGCTCACGATGGACTCGACCCTCGAAGGATCCATCTTGCCAAGGCCGATGTAGTCGAGGAAGAACAGGGGCCTGGCTCCTTGAACCAGGATGTCGTTGACGCAGTGGGCCACCAGGTCGTAACCCACCGTATCGTGAACACCACAGTCGCGGGCAATGCGGATCTTCGTGCCCACGCCATCGGTGGAGGAGACCAGAACTGGTTCTTCGAGGCCGGAAAAATCCGGCTGAAAGACTCCACCGAAGGACCCGATCTCCGACAGGACCGAGGCGGACCGCCGGGCCGAGAGAAGACGTTTGATTCGACCCTTCGCGTCGTCCGCCGCCGCGATGTCGACCCCGGCCGCGCGATAGTCCAAGAGAGTCCTTTTGCCGTTTGGGATGATCAGCGGATGCTGGCCATCACCTCGGCGTTGCGGGTTATGGGATACCGATCCGCAAGGGTCTGAAGATAGCTTGAAAAGACCTGGTCCTTCTTGGCCACAACCAGGGAGTTTCGGATGGCGTCCTTCTGCATGACGAGCGCGGTTTCGTCGGACGATTTCTTTTCGATGACCCTTACGATCGCCACTCCGGCGGGGGTGTCGATGGGCAGCGAGAGCTTCTGTTCCGGAAGATTGAAGACCTCACCTTCGAAGACGGCGCTCTGAGGAATGTCCGTAAACGCCTGTCCGCGACCCACCAGGCCCTTGGTCTCAACCCGCGTGGCTTTGGCCCGCAACGCGGCCCTGGTCAAGTCGGTGCGCTCGGCATCAGCGGCAAGGGCCCGCGCGCCTTCCCGCGCCCGGTCGCGAGCCAGGGTCTTGATCAGATCCTGCCTGACTTCGTCCTTGACCTCGGCAAACTCGGGCGTCCGGGGGTCCTGAATCTCGTCCACGCGAATGAAGGCGGCGCCCAATCCGGCCTGGAACCCGTCCTTGGACGTCTCCTTGGCCTTGAGCTCGAAGGCGCGCGACAGAAGAATGGGGCTGGTCAAGACGCCCGCCCCCTTTCCGAGCACGAGGGGCTCGCTCTTTTTGAGCGTGAGCGCCTGGGCGGCGGCGATCTCTTCCAGCGTGCGGTTGGCCTTGAGAGCCTCCGCCACCGCCTCCGCTTTCTGGCTCGCGAGATCTCTGGATTTGGAGTCTTGAAGCTCCCGCTCGATGCGCTGGCGGACCTGCTCGAGCGGCAGGGTCGACCCGTCGAGTTTTGTGTCCACCTTGATGATGTGATACCCGAACGAAGTTCGCACCAGGTCGGACATGGCGGCCGGATCAAGGGAAAAGGCCGCGGTTTCAAACTCGGGGACCATCTGACCGCGACCGAAACATCCGAGGCTCCCGCCGCTGGCCGCGGAACTGTCTTCCGAACTCTCCCTGGCCACCTTCTCGAAGGGCTCTCCCTTCTTGAGCCGGGCCAGCGCCCCTTCCGCCAGGACCCTCGCGGCCGCGTCGTCGTGACCTTCGGCGGCGCCCGGGCTCTGCTTGACCTTCACGAGTACGTGGCGAGCGCACACCTGCGGGAGAGTGGTGAACTCGGCCTCGTTGTTGCGGTAGTAGGTCTCGACTTCCGTCCCGGTGGGAAGTACCTTGGCGCGGAGCTCGACCGGATCCACCAACAGATAGGAAAGAACCCGGCGCTCCGGCAATCGAAATCGTTCCTTGTTCCCTTCAAATCGCGCCTTCACCTCGTCATCGGTGGGTTGAATCGCGGCTTCGAATCGGGCGGTGTCGATCAGAACGTACTCCGCCCTCACCAGTTCGCTTCGGCGACGGAACTCCGCGCTCACTTCCGCATCCGATACCCCGACGCCGTCAGTGACGGCCTCGCGCAGACGCTGGGCCTTCAGTTGTTCCCGCACCTGCCTCTCGAAGTCAGCCGCGGTTATTCCCTGTTGCTGCAGCAACCGGGTCAGAGCGGCCGCCCCCACGAAGCGGCCCTCGGTCTGGAGTTGCGGATCTTCGGTAATCGCCTTCACCACGGACTGATCGTCGACCCTGAAGCCCAGACGATCGGCTTCAAGAGACTCGAGTTGATCTCGAACCATGGAGGACAACACCTGTTCGCGAAGTCCCATGCGTTCAAGCATGGCCTCGTCGATCTGTCCCCGGTTCATCTCCAGGAACTGCCGTCGTTGCCGGAGATACTGGCGCTGAAATTCGCTCGTCTGAATGGAGCGCCCGCCCACGGTGGCGATGGTGGACTCGGCGATTCTGGTGGCGGGGTCGAAATTCGGGATGTAGAGAATCACGAACGCCAGGATCACAACCCATAGAAACACGAAGAACCAGCGACGGTGACGCCGAAGGAATGCGAGGGCCATCAGAGAGTCAACTCCAGATCTCGAAGAGGCTCGAAGGACTTTCCGCCGACGGGGGGTCGGAGGGTCAATCGCACCTGGGGGAAACGGTGTTCGAGTATACTTCGCGCCTCCGTCTCGAGCCTCACTAAGGACGGCGTTCCGCCGACAATTCTCGCCGTACGGGCGGTTCCGGCGGTCGTTTCTTCGTGTGTTTCCTGATGTGCCAAGGATCGAATTTCTCCTTCTCGCCGCCCTAAGAACGTGGGTGATTTCTCGAAAGGACTCCCCGATTGTCCAACGCTAGCCTGCCCTCGGACTTGAAGGATCGCCGACTGCGGGTGTCCCGGTTGGTGGCCGCGGTCGCACTTCTGGTGGCGGTCGGCGCCATCGGTTTCTTCATGCTCGGCGGTGAGCCCGCGCCGGCGCCCCTCGCCGACGCTCCAAAGGATGTCGCCGCCATGTTCGAGTCGATCCAGGGAAGCGTAAAGACGCGGGGCGTCGGTGGTCTGGACTGGAAGAACGCCGAGGTTGGGGTGGCCCTCCGGAGAAACGATCTGGTGCGCACATATCCTTCCTCCTCCGCCGAAATCAAGTTTTTCGATGAGACCCGGGTCACGGTGCGGCCCGACAGTCTCATCACCATCGAGGAGACCTCGGGCGACCCGAACTCCACTTCAAGCAGGGTGGCATGGAAAGTGAGTTCGGGCGAGGTCAACTACGCGACCACCCGAAAGAGTGGTTCCACCGAGGCGGTCACCCCGACCTTTCGGCTCGCCCTGGAGGGAAACTCGGCGGGGACCATGCGGGTGGGTGAGGGGGGTCTGAGCTCGGTGGCGCAGCTTTCCGGCGCCGCGAACATCGAAACCAAGACCGGAGAGAAGATTCGTCTCGTGGCCAACGAGGGCCTTCGCGTTGATGCTTCCGGAAAGGCGGGAGCCAAGCAGGTCCTGCCAAGTCCGCCCACCGGCGTCGACCCGGGGGGAGCGGACCGCGTGGTTTCCCTGACCGCAGCCGCGCCGGTCTCCGTGTCGTGGACGCCCTCCGCGGGAGCCGCCGCTTACCGCGTCCAGATCGAATCGAAGCGGACCGGATCGCCGGAGGTGGTTTTTGATGAGGACGGCGTGAAGGGGACCAGCGCGACTATTCCCGGCCTGACCGAGGGGGAATTCTCCTTCCGGGTGGCGGGCCTGACCGAGGATGGGGTCCAGGGGAAGTTCTCGGACGCGGTCTCGTTCATGATCAAGCGCTCGGCGCCGCCGCCGGTTGTGGTCGCTCCGCCATCTTTGGTGATTGACGCTTTCGAGGCCAGAGACAACGTGCTTCGGCTGGTGGGCAAGACGGAGCGGGGCGCTCGCCTCACCGTCAACGGGGACCCGGTCAGGGTCCAGTCCGATGGGTCGTTCAGCGAATTCGTGACCCTGGCCCGCACGCAGGGAGACCAGCGCGTGGTCATTCGATCGACTTCCCCGACCGGCGGAGTGGCCGAGGAAACGCGAACCCTGACGCCCAGGCGGTAGGCGGGCTGACAGCTTGGGGACACGACGACCGGTGCCGAATTCCAGCAAAGATCCTGGCCGTCTGACCGCCGAGCATGCGGCGCGCATGCTGTCGAGTCTCGAAGCGGTCCCGATCCGACAGACCTTCCAGCTCGTCTGTTCCGAACTGTTGGGACGCTGTGATGTCGAACTGTTCACGTTCTTCGAAGGCGACCCTTTGCAGGTCCTGAAGTTCGGGGTTGAAGAAGACTCACCCCCTCCCAAGCCGTCGGGGGTGGACAGCGGCGGCTTGACCGAGGGGATGGCACGGATCTCCAAAGGAGATGGGGAGGCTTGGCGCGCGCTCCTGCCACCGGTCGGCGACGATGCTCCGGTGGGGATGCTGCGGGCCGCTTTCCATCAACCGCTCGACTCCGCCGGCATAGCGCTCCTGCGCGAACTGGCGCAGATTCTGTCCGTGGCCGTCCGCAACGCCCAGACCTTCGAAGCGACCCGAAGGCTCACGTTCACCGACGACCTCACCGCGCTCTACAACTCGCGCTTCATGGCCCTGTACCTGGATCAGGAACTCAAGCGTTGCCGTCGAACGCGGTCCTCCCTTTCGGTGCTGTTCCTCGATCTCGACGGGTTCAAGAACGTGAACGACACCCACGGCCATCTGGCCGGTTCGCGAACCCTCTTCGAGGTGGCCGCGGTGCTCAGACGGGTCGTCCGCGATTCCGACGTTCTCATCCGCTACGGCGGTGATGAGTTCGTGATTCTGTCTCCCGACACCCCGCTCCATGGCGGGTTGGTGATCGCCGAAAGAATTCGGGAGGTGATTGGGGCGACCAAATTCCTCGAATCCCAGAACATCGAGGCCAGGGTTTCAGCCTCGATCGGAATAGCAGCGTATCCTGATACTGCCGGTGACGTCCGGGGTCTGCTCTCGAGCGCCGACCGTGCCATGTATCTGGCCAAGACCCTTGGAAAGAACCGCGTGGTCGTCGCCACCCCCCTGAACGTGCCCCACAAATCTCCCGAAGAGGCCTGAGTACTCCCTTTGAGTCTGCTCCGATCCATCCTCAATTTCAGCTACTTCTCGAACGATCTCGCGATCGATCTGGGGACGGCGAACACCCTCGTGTTCGTGAAATCCAAAGGCACGGTGGTTTCCGAGCCCTCCATCGTGGCCGTGAATGTCCGAACCGGCCGGGTTGAAGCGGTGGGGCACGATGCCAAGGAGATGCTCGGCCGGACACCCGGAGGGATCGTCGCCATCCGGCCGATGAAAGACGGGGTCATCGCCGACTTCGAGATCACCGAGAAGATGCTGTCCCACTTCATCCGCAAGGCTCACAATCGAAATGCTTTTGTGCGCCCCCGGATCATCATCGGGATCCCTTCGGAAGTCACCCAGGTGGAAAAGCGCGCGGTGCGCGACTCGGCCCTCAAAGCCAAGGCTTCCGAGGTGTATCTGGTCGATCAGGCGATGGCGGCCGCGATCGGCGCCGGACTGCCGATCACGGAGCCCTCCGGAAACATGGTCGTCGACATCGGCGGCGGCACCACCGACGTCGCGGTGATTTCGCTCGCGGGCATCGTCTACTCCAAATCCGTGCGGGTGGCGGGGAACGAGCTCGATGAGGCCATCATTCAGTACATCAAGCGCAAATACAACCTCCTTATCGGCGAGCGCACCGCGGAGCAGGTCAAGCTCGAGATCGGGAGCGCTTTCCCTCTGGACCAGCCGCTCGCCATGGAGCTCAAGGGA
Source organism: Acidobacteriota bacterium (assembly GCA_032127745.1). Classification (GTDB taxonomy): domain Bacteria; phylum Acidobacteriota; class Vicinamibacteria; order Fen-336; family JAGNNV01; genus JAGNNV01. Next base: position 85,546 of record JAQBHL010000041.1, on the reverse strand, counting down.
CGCGATCTGATTGAAGGTATTCCCAAGACCCTCACCGTGACCGATAGCGAGATTCGAGAAGCGATGAGCGAACCGGTCAGCGTGATTGTGAATGCGGTGCGCGTCGCCCTGGAGCGCACCCCGCCCGAGCTTTGCGCCGACATCGTGGATCGGGGCATTGTTCTGACCGGTGGGGGAAGCCTCCTTCGAGGTCTCGATAAGCTTTTGCGGGAGGAAACCGGCCTTCCGGTGATGGTGGCTGAGAATCCCCTGAGTTGTGTGGTGCTCGGAACCGGGCGGATGCTCTCGGACTTTGATCTCCTTCGCAAAATCAGCATCGAGTAGGAGGCGCGGTCATTGAGGGTGCTGGCCTGCGCAGCGATGGTCCGAGCGACCTGGCGCGACCGGGATGATCCGAGATGGACGGCCTGATCACCCGCGCGCGGTACGAGAGCGCGTCCCTTCGACGGTCCTGGATCTGGTTGCTCGGCTTCCTGGTTCTGCACCTGGTGGCCATCTCCGGACAGGTGGACGTCGAAGGCATTTCGCTCTTCGAAAGAACCGTGGTGTCCGTGTTCTCGCCCGTCCAGCATGTGGTCTCCGTCACTTCCTCCGGGGCCGCCGGGGCGTGGAGTTCGTTCGTGGACCTGCGCTCGGTGGGCACCGAGAACGAACGGCTCAAGGCTCGGCTGAAAGAGGCCGAGCTCCAGCTCCTGGATCAACGGGCGGCGGTGGAGGAAAACGCGCGCCTGCGGTTGATCCTCGACCTGAAGCCCCGCCTGCCCATGACCACGGTGCTGGCCGACGTGGTGGCCCGGAACGCGTCGCCATGGTTCAAGACCATCTCGATTGACAAGGGGTCCGCTCAGGGGGTGTTCCTCGGCGCCACCGTCCTGTCTCCCTCGGGCGTCCTGGGCCGGGTGATCACGGTGTCCGCCAATTCCGCGAGCGTCCAGCTCCTCGTGGACCGGGACAGCGGCGCGGCCGTGCTGACCGAACGGGGCCGGGTCGACGGCATCGTCTCCGGATTTCAAGACGACGCCGACGGGTCACCCCTCTTGTTGATGAAATACGTTCCCGGCCTCGCCCCCGTGACGCCCGGAGAGGTGGTAGTGACCTCGGGGCTCGACCAGCTGTTCGAGAAAGGTCTCGTCGTCGGCACGGTTCTGCGCGTGGCCGAACCCGCTGGGCTTTTCAAGGATGTGTGGGTCCGACCCTCGGCTTCGCCGGCGTTCGCGGAGCAGGTATTTGTGTCTCTGGTCTCAAAGGCCGCGGACGCGGGTCCGGTCAAATGAAGGCCAACCTCATCGCTCTCGGTCTCCTGTTCATAGCCCTCCTTCTGCAGGGCGGGCTCAGCCTGTTCCTGCCCATCGGCGCCTACGTCGATCTGCCGCTGGTGGTGGCCACATGGTTCGCGCTCTCGAGGGGAGAGATCATGGGCATGGTCGGGGGATCGCTGTCGGGATGGTTCTCGGAGGCCCTCTTTGGCCGAGGGATCAAGGGGGTCTCGGGCCTGATCCGGCTGGTGCTTGGGTTCGCCCTCGGCCTCCTTGGCTCCCGCTTCCTCATCACGGGCGCTCTCCCCCGATTCTCCCTGCTCCTGACCGTCACCGTCATCGACACCCGGGCCTTTGAATGGATCGCTCCGGCCTTCGGCTTGTCGCCCCTCCAATACTCACCGGCCGCCATGACGGTTCGGGGTTCCATCAATGCGATGGTGGGGCTCGTCCTCTTCGCCTTGTTCGAAAGACACCGGGTGAGGACAGCATGAAGATCTACGAAGACCTTCGCTTGACCCAGAGTCGTCTCGATGGGCTCCAAAACGGCGTCCTCCTGCTGGTCGCGGCGCTTCTCATCCAGTTCTGGCTCCTCCAGGGCGTGAACTCGAAACGCTATCGGGACCTGGCCGAGAACAACCGCATCAGAACCCTGAGCATCGCGGCGCCTCGAGGCCTCGTGACCGATCGCAACGGGAACATCCTGGCCGAGAACAAGCCCGCTTTCAAGATCATCGTGACCATGGGCCCTTCGTCCGGCTCCATCGAGGAGATTTCCCACTCTCTGGCTGCATTGCTCAAGGTGGCCGAGACGGATGTCCGGCAGAAGCTGAGCCGGCCTCGAGCGGCCTACCAGCCGGTGACCATCAAGACCAAGGCCTCCTTCGAGGATGTGGCGGCGGTCGAGGCCCGCCGCCTGGAAATGCCCGAGGTCAGCGTTGAGGTGGTGCCGGTGCGCTCCTATCCGCAGGCGGAGAGTGCGGCCCACGTGGTGGGACGCGTCGGCGAGGTGACAGATCGCCAACTCCGGCAACCGGCCTTCGCGGACTTCGAGCCTGGTCGCGTGGTCGGTCAGTCCGGCCTGGAGGCCCTCTACAACGACGCTCTCACCGGAACCGATGGCTTGCGACGAGTGGTGGTCAACAGTCGTGGGGTTGAAGTGGCGCTCTCAGAGGATCAATCGGCGCGCGGGGGGGCGGCGGTGGAACTCACTCTGTCCGCGGACCTGCAGGCGGCCATGGAGCAGGCTTTCAAGCATCAGGCCGGGAGTGCGGTCGCTCTCGATCCTTTCACCGGCGAGATCCTGGGCCTCGTCTCATCGCCGGGGTTCAATCCGAACAGTTTCAGTTCGGGCATCGAACGATCCCTGTGGGAGAGCCTGAGCCACGATCCAGAGACGCCCTTGTTCAATCGCGCGGTTCAGGGTCAGTACGCGCCAGGAAGCCTGTTCAAGGTGGTGGTGGCTGCGGCGGGGCTTGAATCGGGTCTGATCACGCCGGAGACCACGATCCACTGCCCGGGATACGCCTCGATCTACGGGCACGTATTCAAATGCAATCGCGCCGCGGGTCACGGCTACGTTTCGCTCGGCCGGGCGCTGGGCGAGTCCTGTAACGTTTTCTTCTATCTACTCGGGGCCAGACTCGAGATTCAACGTCTGGCCGACTACGCTCGTATGTTCGGGCTCGGTTCGGTGACCGGAGTTGACCTGCCCCATGAAGCTCCCGGGCTTATCCCGGACGCGGCCTGGAAGGAGCGCTTGTTCAAGGCTCCCTGGTACCCGGGCGAAACCATTTCGGTGTCCATTGGACAGGGCCAGGTCTTGGCCACACCCATCCAGATCGCCCGGATGATGGCGGTGATCGCGAACGGAGGGAAGCTGGTGCAGCCTCACATCGTGCGGCTCGTCTCCGGGAAACCGGTTGGATATGAGAGCCCCCGGTCCCTGGGATTCAAGCCCTCCACGCTCGCCGCCATTCGCCGCGGACTGTACATGGCCGTGAATGCGGGCGGCTCGGCGCAACGCGCCCAGATCGCAGACCTTACCGTCGCGGGCAAGACGGGATCGGCGCAGGTGGTTTCCTCTTCGAAGCTGAGGAAAGACGTGGACTCCATCCAGCCCCGTGCATGGTTCGCGGGATTTGCGCCGCTCGACAATCCGCGAATCGCCCTCGCCGTCCTCGTCGATCATGGCGGGAGCGGGGGCACCGCGGCGGCACTGGTGGCGCTGGCCATCTTCGAGAAGTTCTTTGGTCGCAGCGCCGACCTCGCGACCACCAAACGGACTTCACCTTGATGTTCCGGCGACTATTTCAGGGACTCGACTATCCGTTGCTCGGGTTGACCCTGCTCGTCAGTAGCCTCGGGGTCGCGATGATCGGCAGCGCGACCCAGGGAACAAGACTCCAGGGCCTGTGGACCGGGCAGATCGGAGCGATCGCGGTCGGAGTGGTGCTGCTTCTCGTGGTGGCGGCCTCCGACTACCGTCGTCTCGCCGACCGCGCCCCCGTCCTGATGGGACTCACCCTTCTCGTGCTGCTGGCCACGTTGGCCGTCGCTCCTCGAATCGCGGGGACTCGCCGCTGGCTGAGCCTGGGCCCGGTTCAGTTTCAACCCTCCGAATTCGCCAAGATCGTCGCGGCCCTGATGATGGCGAAGCTCTTCTCGGAGATGAAGGTGGATTCTCCCGGCCTGCGTGACCTCCTCGCTCCCGCCTCGGTGACGGCGGTGCTGGCTCTGACCATCTCGGCCGCGCCCGACCTTGGGACGGCGGTGTCCCTTCTTCCCATGTTCTTCATCGGAGCCTTTCTGGCCGGGCTTCGATACAAGTCCATTCTGCTTCTGAGCGGCTTCATGCTCATCTTCGGCGTCGCTTCCTGGCAGTTCCTGCTCCGGGACTACCAGAAGGCTCGGATCTATTCATTTCTCGACCCGGACCTGGACCCGAGGGGAGCCGGCTACCAGAAGAAGCAGTCGCAGATTGCCGTCGGGTCTGGGGGGCTTACCGGAAAGGGTTATGGGAAGGGCTCTCAGACCCAGCTCGGTTATCTCCCCGCGCGGCAGACGGATTTCATCTTTTCCGTGCTCGCCGAGGAATTCGGTTTCTTGGGGGTGGCGGGAACTCTCGGCCTGTATCTCGCCCTGCTCTGGCGCTGCCTGGACATCGCCCGCCTGGCACGGGATCGTCTGGGCGCCATACTCGTCGCGTGCCTCACCGCAACACTCACCTTCCAGGTTGTTTACAATGTCGGGATGGTGGCGGGTCTTCTCCCCGTCAAGGGCCTGCCCCTGCCGCTAATGAGCGCCGGTCGATCTTCGGTGCTCGCGACATTCATATCGATCGGCCTCATTCTCAGCGTCAGGATGCGCCGATTCGCCAATTGACGGGCCTCACCTCGAGATTTCATAAATGACCTTCTCTGCAGTATCGCCCGTGCGTCACGCATGAGGCGCGAACTTGTCGTCACCTCTTCTCCGAAAGAAACCCGCGTCGCACTCCTTGAAGACTCCCAGGTCGCGGAGTTCTTCATCGAGCGCTCGGAGCATGCCTCCACGGCCGGGAACATCTACAAGGGCCGGGTCAGCCGGGTCCTCCCGGGAATGGGATCTGCCTTCGTCGACATCGGACTCGAGCGTGACGCCTTCATGCACGCGGAAGATGTGTTCGAGGATCTTCCGGAAAACCTCCTCGAGGAGGAAGAGCGCGGAACGAAGGCGGCGCCCATTGAAGATCTGGTCAGCCCTGGCCAGGACATCGTGGTTCAGGTGGTCAAGGAGTCCCTGGGGACCAAAGGCGCGCGCATCACCGCCCACATTTCTCTGCCCGGCCGATTCATGGTCTTCCTTCCCACCGTGGAACACGTGGGCGTCTCAAGACGTGTTCAGGATGACGATGAGCGGAAGCGGCTCAAGAGTTTCTTGAAAGGCATCCGGCGGGAAAACGGAGGAGGAGGCTTCATCGGCCGTACCGCGGCACTGGGTCGGGATATCGTGGATCTCGAGCGTGACGCCACGAACCTGATCCGCACCTGGGACGAAGTCCGGGGTGTGGCCTCGCGGGGCAAGGCCCCGATGCTTCTCTACAAAGAGCCCTCGCTGGTCGAACGGTTGTTGCGCGACCTGCTCGGCAAGGACGTGGCGGGCGTGCACGTGGATGATCCCGAGCTCCACAAGAAGGTCTACAACTTTCTTGACCGCGTTGACCCCGAGCTTCTTTCAAAAGTCCGACTGGTCAACCGTCCCGGCCACATTTTCGACGACTTCGGAATCAACGCCGAGCTGGAACGCGCCCTTAAGGCCCGCGTCCCCCTCGAATCCGGAGGCTCGATCGTCATCGAAGAAACCGAGGCCCTGGTGTCGATCGATGTGAACACGGGTCGCTTTGTGGGCAAGAGCGATCACGAAGAGACCATCGTCAAGAACAACATAGAAGCGGCCCGCGAGATCGCTCGACAACTCCGTCTCCGCGACCTCGGCGGGATCATCGTGCTCGATTTCATCGACATGAAGGACCGAAAGAACCGAAAGAAGGTCCTGGCCGTCCTCGACGGCGAACTGCGGCGGGATCGAGCCACCAGCCGGGTTCTTTCGGTGAGCGAGTTCGGCCTCGTGATCCTGACCAGAAAGCGGGTGCGGGAGTCTCTGGGCAAAACGTTGTGCGAGACCTGCCCGGAATGTGGCGGGGCCGGGCGGGTGAAGAGCGTGCCCACGATCCTCACCGAGATCTACGACGAGATTCGGAAGCTCCCGGCCGAGCTCAAGGGGCAGAAACTGACCCTTCGGGCCGCCCCGGCGGTCGCCGACGTTCTGCTGGAAGAGCGAGACAGCGGATTCTTGTCCTCGATCTCGAGATTGTTGTCCGAACCCCTCGACGTAGAGGCGGATCCGCTGCTGAGCCAGGAACAGTTCGACCTCCTGACCGCGCCCCCGACCGTCTAACCCGGGTCCCCAACCGGTTTCATCGCCCGCCGCGCCAGCAGTTCCACCTCGTCAATCATGTGAGGAAAGGCGACCACTCCACGGATGAACCGAACCTTTTCCGCTCTCAGCCGACGGGTCTGAAGGGCGCCGCGGCGGTCCCTCAGGAGAATGACGCCGCCGGCCCCCACCACCCGATACCAGGGTGTCTGGTCCTCTCCCCGGAGGGCGGCGAGAATCCAGGCCACCGTCCGGGCGCCTCCGATGGGCCGCCCCAAGGCCACCGCGGCACGGCCAATGGTTCCGTAGGTCGCAACGCGCCCGGCCGGGATCTTCCGCACCAACCGCCGGACGATCACGCCGGGGCTGCTTCCTTCCGCGTCAGGCACGAGGCTCCTGGCCGATCGGCCTATCGGAGGTCAGGCGGAGGGGTTGGGGTCGGCTGCCCGCTCGGGACGACCGTGCGCTGCGGCCCCACCGGACCCGACGTGGTGATCTCGTCGTCAGTAGAGGTGGCCTGAGGAGCCGGCTTCGCCTTCCGCCCGATCGTGGTCGGAACCTCGCGCACGAACACGGTATAGACCGCGTTCTTCTTCAGGTCCTCGATATAGTCCCCGTAGACCTTCTCGAGGCGTTCTCGAGACATCTCTTCCTGAATCCGTTCCTTGACCTGATCGAACGGTGTCACCTGATCGGCAAGCCTCTCCTGGACCTTCAGGATCCAGAAGGTTCCATCCACCGGGACCGGCGCCGAGACCTCCCCCGGCCGGAGGTTGGCGATGGCGGCGGAGAGAGAGGGATTGAGATCGTCGGGCTCGACCTGCCCCAGGTCTCCACCCGCCGGCCGGCTGGGGCTGGTGGAGAACTCACGGGCCAGGGTTTCGAAGTCTTCACCCTTCTTCAGGCGCGCCACCAGTTCGCTCGCCCCCTGGGCCGCCCCGTCGCCCTTGAGGACAATTTCCATCAGGTGAACGGTGGCCTTCCGGGTAAAGTCTTCGGCCTTGCGACGCTCATACTCGCTCCGCACATCCGCTTCGCTCACCTGCGCCTTGGGGTCCACGTCGCGGGCTCGAACCTGTCGCACCACTACCGATCGCTCGATATTGCGTCGCAGGGCCTCCTTGGTGAGCCCCTCGCGTTTGAGTTGCGCCTGGAACTCTTCCTCGGACGGGATGTTTTGCTCCTTCTTGATGTCCTCGATGACTTGATCGAGATACTCGGGCCGGAGCTTGAAGCCCAGGGTGGCCGCTCGGTCTACCAGGAGCAGTTCCTCCATCGCCTCATCGAGGAGCCTCGCGTTGTTCTCGCGCAGGAACGCCTCGACATCTGCGTCGGGCACCCGAGCGCCCTGTACCGCGGCGAGCTGACGCGCCTCGAATTCAGAGAGGGTGATGATCTCGCCGTTGACTCGCGCGATGATCCGCTCGATCACATCGCTGTGAACCAGAGCGGCCGCGCCCAGAAGCGCACCTAGAAATACGCTACCGACCCATGACCGCTTCATAGTTCACCTGTGCTTGAGAGACCAGTCCGTCAATAATCTGCTTCATCTTCAGACGAGCTTTCGACTCCGCGAGTCGGGACTCGATCTCCGGCCTCGATTCGGCAAAAGACCGGGTCGCCGCGGGCGTCTTCGACTCCAGTCGCAGGACATGGTACCCGAACGAGGTGGTTACGATGCCCGAAATCCGGCCGGGGGGGAGTGAAAACGCGGCCTGCTCCATCTCCGGCGGCAGTTCTCCACGGCGAAAAGAACCCAGCAGGCCTCCCCCCGGCGCCTGCGGAGATCGCGACCTGGTCCGGGCCAGCAGTTCGAAGGCATTCCGGTCGAAGCTCAGAATCCTAATCACGTCTCGGGCGTCCTGCTGCGTGGCCAGGAGTATTTCGCGGATGGTCACCGACTCCTCGACCTCGGCGATTTCGGGGTGCGCCTCATAGTAGGCCTGGGCCTCGCCTTCCGAAACGGGTTCCGTCTCCAGAACCGAGGTCAGCCAGCGTTCCGCCTCCGCCCGCTTCTCCTCCGCTTCCCGGAATCCGCTCCGGGCGGCCGCGATCGCGACCACGCGCTCTTCGATGAATTTGCCAAAAGCGGAAGATCTGACCACTGGGTCCGACGTGTCTGTGCCGTTCCTGGTCAGGGGCTCGAGCTCCTTCAGGAAGGCGCTTCGGCGTATGTCGACTCCCTGGAAGCGAATGACGACGGGATCCAGCGGCGCGCGACAGGCGAGGCCGGTCATCAACAGGATGGCCACGCCAAGGAGGACTCCTCTTGGTTTCGGAAGCGGGTGGATCAAGGCCCCTCGATTTTCGCCGAAGCGAGCCGCTCGAGGACAGACCGTGCGGTCTCGAGAGGCGCGCCTGGGGGGAGCGGCACGGTCAGGTTTTTGCCCTGCGCCCCCAGCTTCGCGCCCGACCAGGCTCCCACCAGCGCCGCCAGTCTCCGGGGATCGACCGGTGGTGCATCTGCGAAGAAGATGTCCAGCCGGGAACCGGCGCGATCGAGCCGGACAATGCCCAGGCCCTCCGCGCTGATGCGAAGCCGCGAGTACGCCAGCAGGTCGCTCGCTTCCTGGGGAAGGGGCCCGAAACGATCCCTCAGATCGGCTTCGATGGCCTGAATGTCCTCGGATCGTGCCGCGTCCGCCGCCCGTTTGTAAATAAGGATGCGGTCTCGCGCTTCGGCGATGTAGCTGACCTTGAGCCGGAGGTCGACGCGCAGGTTCAGCACCGTGCGTTCCGGGATATGGCTCTCGCCTCCGGCTTGCATCTCGCGCACGGCGTCCCCGAGGAGCTTCAGGTAGAGGTCGAGGCCCACGGCCAGAATATGACCGCTCTGCTCCCCTCCCAGGAGGTTCCCGGCGCCACGCATTTCCAGATCGAGGGCGGCCAGGCGGAAACCAGAGCCCAGATCCGAAAACTCCCGAATGGCAGCCAGGCGGCGCTGCGCCACCTCCGACAGAACACGCCCCGGGGGCACCATCAGGTAGGCAAAAGCCGGACGATCCGAGCGTCCGACCCGGCCCCGAAGCTGATATAGCTGGGCCAGCCCGAAGCGATCGGCACGGTGAACGATGAGGGTGTTCGCCCGTGGAACGTCGAGACCGTTCTCCACGATGGTGGTCGCCACCAGCACGTCGGCCCTGCCTTCGACGAAAGCGAGCATGGACTTCTCGAGTTCGCTCTCCGTCATGCTGCCATGGCCCACCACCACGCGCGCCTCGGGAACAAGCTCCTTGATCATGCCGGCCAGGGAATAGATCGACTCCACGCGATTGTGGACCATGTAGACCTGCCCTTCACGCTCCAGTTCGTGGCGGATGGCGGTGGCGATCACCTCCTTCGAAAACTTCACCACCATGGTCTGGATGGCCAGGCGGTCGCGCGGAGGGGTCTCTATGATCGACATGTCCCGCAGACCCGACAGACCCATCTGCAAGGTTCTGGGAATGGGGGTGGCGGAGAGGGTGAGGTTGTCGATGGTGGTCTTCTTCTGCTTGAGACGCTCCTTGGCCGCCACCCCGAAGCGCTGCTCTTCATCGATGACGACCAGGCCCAGATCCTTGAAGGCCGCATCCTTGGAGAGGAGACGGTGAGTACCGATGACGATGTCGACTTTCCCCTCCTGCGCTCGGCGGAGAACTTCCTTGTTCGATTTGGCCGCGCGCAGGCGAGACACCATCTCGATGGTCACGGGGAAAGGCGCGAACCTCCGCCGGAAAGTCTGAAGGTGCTGAAAGGCGAGGATGGTGGTGGGGGCCAGAACGGCCACCTGTTTCCCGTCCGCGACCGCGCGCAGCGCGGCTCGCATGGCCACTTCGGTCTTGCCATATCCGACGTCACCGCACACCAGCCGGTCCATGGGGGTGGGGGAGGACATGTCGGCAAAAACGTCGTCGATCGCCTTCTTCTGATCGGGGGTTTCTTCGTACTCGAAGGCGTTCTCGAACTCGGACATCCACGGAGACTGGGGTGAGAAGGCGAACCCCTGCCGGGTCTTTCGTTCCGCGTGAACCTTCAGCAGTTCGGCGGCCATGTCCCGCATGGCTCGCTTGACTCGTGACTTCGTCTTGGTCCAGCCGGTGCCGCCCAGCTTGTCGAGGGATGGGTTTGCGGCCTCGGCGGCGCGGTGCTTCTGGATCCGGTGAAAGGATTCGACGGGGACCCGGAGAAGATCTCCGCCCTGATAGCTCACCACCATGAACTCGGCGTCGGAGCCGAGGACGTGGAGACTCTCGAGGCCGACAAAGCGACCGATGCCGTGATCCTCGTGGACCACGTAGTCGCCGGGCTTCAGGTCGCGAAAGTCGGAAAGGAACGACCGGACGACATTCTTCCGCTTGTGAACGTGGACTTCTTCCGGAAAGACGTCCCCGTCGGCCAGGAACCGCAGGCCGCTGGTCGGGAATTCCACCCCTCGGGAGAGGTGACCCGAACCCACCTCGACCGCCGCATCATCTCCAGTGGCGACGCCACCTTCGAAAAGGCTTTCACTGAGGCGCTGCGCTCGTCCGGGAGTGCCAAGCAGGATGAAGGTCTTGCCCGCGGCGGTCTTGAGGTCTTCACGCATCCGCGTGAGGTCTCCGCGATATTGCGAAGAGGGACGCGAAGGAATGTGAAGGCCGGATCCGGGCGGCGCGAGCTCATGAAGTTCGGTGCGTTCGGGACGATTCAGGTACGACCGGACGATGTCCGGGTCGACGAATGTTTCGAACGCCCCCTCGGTTCTGGGGTCATCTGGGTCCAGATCCGCGTGGAGCGTTGTCTTGGCGTGGAGCGCCCGCTCCATCTCGGCCCGGGCGGCCTCGGGGTCGAGAACGACCAGCCAGTGGGGGGGCAGGATCTGCGGAATGGCCAGGCGCGCCCCGCCCGCGGGAACACCAAAGGGAAGAAGCGTCAGTTCTGAGATCTCGTGACGCCGGCGCTGGGTGGCGGGATCGAACTCGCGAAGGCTGTCGATGCGATCGCCGAAGAACTCAATCCGCAGCGGCCACCCTCGGCCAGGCGGAAAGACATCGACGATGCCGCCGCGTCGGGCAAACGAGCCGGCTTCGACCACCGGGTCTTCTCGTCGGTATCCGGCGCCGTCCAGATGCTCGAGCAGCATATCGACGAGGAGCTCCTCGCCCACCTTCACCGACAACCGCTTCCGATCGATGACGTCGGGCGCGGGCACCGAGTGGACGAGGGCGGGGGCACAGAGCAACACCGCACGCACCGCGCCATCGTGCAGAGCCAGGGTCGACTGGGTTCGTTCGTGGTCCTCCGGGGTTGGACCGGTCCCCGCCATGAGCGCGGGCACGTCCCTGAAGGTGGCGAGGGCGCCTCGCCCTCCGAGCCAGGGGATCAAGGTATCGAGATCCCCCGAGAGCGATTCGATGTCTTTTTCGTGCGGGGTGACGAATACCAGCAGGCGGTCGGTGCTCGCGAGCGGAACCAGAAGACGGGCCAGCCCGAACAGACCGGTGACGCGGGTGGTGCGGCCCTCGTCCATCGCGCGCCGCAGGGCCACAAAGCCTGGCTCCCGGGCCAGAAACGGGGCTGGAGAATTCACTTGGAAGCGGGGTGGGCTCTGCCCTCCGCCTTCTCGATGAGCGCGGTGGTCGACCGATCGGGCAGGAGCTCGACCCGCACCACCCGCCCGCCGATACTCTCGACCTCGTCACGACCCACGATGTCTTCGAGCGCCCAGTCGGCGCCTTTGACCAGAACGTCGGGGCGCAAGGCCTCGATGGTCTCGAGCGGAGTGTCTTCGTCGTAGATCACAACCCGGTCCACGCATTCGAGGGCCAGGAGTGCCTCCGCCCTTTCGGCCTCCTCGATCACCGACCTGGAGTCGCCTTTGAGCCGCTTCACGGAGGCATCCGAGTTGATGCCCACGACCAGGACATCACCCTCGGCGCGGGCGCGCTCCAACAGGCGGACATGTCCGGCGTGGAGGATGTCGAAGCAGCCGTTGGTGAAGACCACGATTCTGCCCAGTGCCCGAAAGCTCGCTCGGTCGTGGTGGAGGGCCTCTATGGTATCTGCGGCCTTCCTTCGCTCGACTCGCTCCACCGCTCGAAGCTCGAGCTCTTGGCGTTCCGGCGGTTCGTCGATCTGGAGCGCCGCGGAGAAGGTCCAGGTGTGGTGCGGCCGGTACACCCCCACATCCTTCACCCGGCTGCGCACCCTGAGGGCGTAGAGGCCGCGATGGTAGTCATACGGCGTCCCGTCTTTCCGGTGTATCGCGACATCGAGCAAATAGCTGCCTTCGACGAGTCTCAGATCCTGGATCTCGATGGTGACGCTGAAGACACCCTCGGCTCGCCGAGACTTGTACTGCTCGATGTGGGTGTTCGTTCCGTAAACCGCCGTGCCGTCGGCGGTGAAGATGCCAAGGCCGAAGACGAAGTCCTCCACCGGAGCCCTGGCCTCGCCCTTGAGTTCGAGTCTGAGGGTGTCGCCGGGAACAAAGACGTGGGCGGTGCGATCCTCCGCGTCCTTCAGGCGAACGTCGGTGAAAATCATCTCCCCGCTTCCCCATCGCCGCTTTTCCTCGGGCGCTTCACCGGTGATTCGCGCGTCGCCCGGGGTCACTTCGAGGTGCTCTTTCTTCCCGAGCAATTCATTCTCCCGAGCGGCCACGAAGCTCAGATACGCGTCGATGACTCTTTTGGGGTCGCCCGAGTCCATGGCTTTGCCCTTGCGCAGCCAGAGCGCTTCGTCGCACATCTTTTCCACCAGACCAAGACTGTGGGTAACGATGACGATGGTCTTTCCCCGCCGGCGAAACTCGCCAATCTTCTCCAGACATTTCCTGGTAAAAGCCTCGTCGCCCACCGAAAGCACCTCGTCGATCAGCAGAACGTCGGGATCCACGTGGATGGCCACGGCAAAGCCGAGACGGGCATACATCCCGGACGAGTAGGTCTTCACCGGAGCATCGATGAAGTCCTGCATCTCCGCGAACTCGACTATTTCGTCGAAGCGCCTCGTCACCTCCGCCCGGCTGAGGCCGAGCATGACCCCGTTGATGGCCACGTTTTCGCGCCCGCTGATCTCCGGGTGAAAGCCGGCGCCCAGTTCAATCAGCGCCGAAACACGCCCCGAGACCTCGAGGGTGCCGCTCGAGGCCTTGGTGATGCCGGAGAGGAGCTTCAGGGTGGTGGACTTCCCCGAGCCGTTTTCGCCGAGTATTCCGTAGGTGCAGCCGCGCGGAACGTCGAACGAGACATGATCGAGGGCGGTGAAAAGTTCGCTGGGGCTTAGATCACGGATCAGGGATCCGGAGACGATGGCGCTCTTGAGGGTGGTGAATTGGTTCTTGTGAAGGTATTTTCGATAGACCTTGGTCAGGTCGCGAGCCATGATGGCGACCCCGGTGCCAGAGTGGGCGGGCGGCGCACTCATAGCTCCTCCGCCAAGGCGTCACGAAGCCGATCGAAGAGAAAACAGCCGAAGGCAAAGGCGAGAACGGCGACGGCGGCCGCCGCGGCCAGACCGGCCCAGTGGTCGAATCGGCCCTCGAACAGCATCTGCTGATAACTCACCATGATGTGGCTCATGGGATTGAGCCGAAGAAAGGCTCGAAGAGTGCCGTGAGTGGAGCCGTACACGTAGAGGATGGGGGAGGCAAAGAACCAGAGGTGGAAGAGGTGGCCGAGGATGTTGGTCAGGTCGCGGAAGTGAACGGTGAGGGCGGAGAGGGCCAGAGCCATGCCCAGGGCCAGAATCACCTGAACCAGAAGCGGCAGGGGAACGAGCAGAGCGGCCCAGGAGAGTTTGTGGTTCCAGACCACAAAGAAGAGCAGGATGGGCAGGGACAGCACGAAGTTGAAGAGATTGGTGATCACGCTGACGGTGGGGAGGACCTCGGGAGGGAAGAGCACCTTCTTAAGCAAGCCGCCACTACTCACCAGGACCGTGGAACCCTCCAGCACGGCGGCCTGGAAGAAAGTCCAGGGGAGAATTCCACAGGCGAAAAACAGGAGGAACGGTTCCATCTCCCTGGGCCTTTGTCCGGGCAGGACGTACGCAAAGACCAGTCCATAGGTCAGCAGGGTGAGGAGGGGGTTGATGAAGCTCCAGAGGAAACCGAGGATGCTGCCTCGATAGCGGGCCTTGAGCTCGCGCGAGACAAGGCTCTCGATGAGCGCCCTGTAGCGGAAAAGCGTTCGAATCTGAGCGAAGATCTGCGGCCTCGCGCTCAGGCGCCCTTGTTGCCGGAGGCCGCGGCCAGGCGGGCGACGGATCGGACGTAATCGGCCTGCGCCTCCTTGAAGCCGGCCTCGTCCTTCACCCTCTTCATCCGCTCCGCCGCACTCTTCTTCGCGGTCTCGGCCCGGGCCACATCGATCTGGTCCGTGCGCTCTCCGCTTTCGGCCATGATGTGGACCCGGTCCGGCAGGACTTCGCAGAACCCGAACAGACAGAGTATGCGACCGGTCTCGGGTCCCTGGCGGTAGATGATTTCGCCCGCACCCAGCATGGTCAACATCGGGATATGGCCGGGCAGAACACCAAAGGACCCTTCGGACCCGGGAGCCTGGACGGAATCCACCTCGTCTCGGAAAAGGAGTCCGGTCGGGGTGACGACTTCGAGCGTGAGCTTCGTGGCGCGGGGAGCGTCGGCCATGATGGTGGTTCCCTAGGCCGCCAGCTTCTTGGCTTGATCCAGCACGTCTTCGATCGAGCCGGCCATATAGAAGGCCTGCTCGGGCAGGTGATCCACGTCTCCGTTGACGATGGTCTTGAAGCTGCGGACGTTGTCCTCCAGGGAGACATATTTCCCGGGAATGCCGGTGAACTGTTCGCCCACGTGGAACGGCTGGGAGAGGAATTTCTGAATCTTGCGGGCGCGCCCCACGACCACGCGATCGTCTTCGGAAAGCTCGTCGATGCCGAGGATGGCGATGATGTCCTGGAGATCCTTGTAGCGCTGGAGAATCTGCTTCACCGCGAGCGCGGTTTCGTAATGCTCCTTGCCGAGGATGCGGGGATCGAGGATGCGCGAGGACGAAGCCAGGGGGTCGACGGCCGGATAGATACCGAGCTGCGCGATTTGACGGGACAGGTTCGTGGTCGCGTCGAGGTGGGCGAACGCGGTGGCGGGTGCCGGGTCGGTGTAGTCGTCAGCGGGGACGTAGATCGCCTGGATCGACGTGATGGAACCCTTCTTGGTGGAGGTGATCCGTTCCTGGAGCGCGCCCATTTCGGTCTGCAGGGTGGGCTGGTAGCCAACCGCGGAGGGCATGCGACCGAGGAGGGCCGAGACTTCGGAACCGGCCTGAGTGAAGCGGAAGATGTTGTCGATGAAGAGCAGCACATCCTTGCCTTCTTCGTCGCGGAAGTACTCGGCGGCGGTGAGGCCGGTGAGGGCGACCCGGAGACGGGCGCCTGGCGGCTCGGTCATCTGGCCGTAGATGAGGGCAGCCTTGCTCTTCTCGAAGTTCTTGACGTCGAGAACCCCCGACTCCTGGAATTCGAGCCAGAGATCGTTTCCTTCGCGGGTTCGCTCGCCCACTCCCGCGAACACGGAAACGCCGCCGTGTTTCTTGGCCAGGTTGTAGATGAGTTCCTGGATGATGACCGTCTTTCCGACCCCGGCGCCGCCAAACAGACCGATCTTTCCGCCGCGGAGGTAGGGCTCGATGAGGTCGATGACCTTGATCCCGGTTTCGAACATTTCCAGTTTGGTCGACTGCTGATCGAAGGCCGGGGCGGGTCGGTGAATGGGGTAATGCTTCTCGCTCTTGACCGGGCCAAACTCGTCAACCGGCTCGCCGAGGACGTTGAGAACGCGACCCAGGGTCGCCGGACCCACCGGAACCATGATCGCGGCCCCGGTGTCCCTGGCCGGCATGCCCCTGACCATGCCGTCCGTGGGCTGCATGCTGACGCAGCGAACCCGGTTTTCGCCGAGATGTTGTTCCACCTCGACCACGACCCGGATCTTTCCGGCCTCGATATTGACCGCGTTGTAGATGGCGGGGACGCCGTTCGGAAACTCGATGTCCACCACGGGACCGATCACCTGAATGACTCGACCGATGTTCTCTGACGCCATTGATTCTTTTCCGTTCGTTCTTTCGCTTATGAAGATATCGGTTTTGGGGGGGGCGGGCGGCGCGGAGGCCTAGGCGGCCGCGCCGGAGACAACTTCGATGATTTCCTTGGTGATCGCGGCCTGGCGCACCTTGTTCATATACAGAGTGAGGCTGTCGATGGTCTGCGACGCGTTCCGCGTGGCCGAGTCCATGGCCGCCATCCGGGCTCCGTGCTCGGCGGCGTTGGACTCCAGGAGGGCCTGCCAGACCGTGGTTTCCACGATCTTGGGAAGGAGCTTGTCAAAGATCACTCGGGGCGCGGGTTCGTAGAGATACTCCTGTGCGCTCTTCGCGCCCTCGATGACGGTGAGGGGGAGGAGCCGCTCGGTCACGATGCGCTGCTGGATGACGCTCTTGAACTCGTTGAAGAGCAGAACCACTTCATCCACTTCGCGGTCGAGAAACGCCTTCATCGCGGATTGGGCGATGTCCTGCGCCTTCGAGAATCCTAGGGCCTGGAAGACTCCGACGTATTCCTTGCGGACGGTGGTCCGGCGCCGGAGAAAGTCACGGCCCTTGCGGCCCACTGCGTCGGCCAGAACCTTCCGGTGCGCATTGTCGGCGAGGAAGCGCTGGGAGACGCGGAGCAGCGACGAGTTGAAGGCCCCGCACAGACCTTTGTCGCTGGTGACCACGATGACCAGGACGGGGCCGTCCTTCGCAGCGGCTCGGAAGAGAGGGTGATTCTCCTCGCCATCGGTGCGGGCGGCCACGTCTTTGAGCACCTGCGCCATGGTACGTGCGTAGGGCCGGGCCGCGAACATGGACTCCTGAGCGCGCCGGAGCTTCGCCGCCGAGACCATTTTCAGGGCCTTGGTGATCTGCTGCGTGTTCTTGACGCTGCGGATCCGTCTGCGGATGTCGATGAGCGCTGGCATGCCCTTGTCTCCCTTGGCCCCGGACCGCGGCTAGGCTTTCGCCTGGAACAGGTCGGCGAACTCGGTGAGAACAGCCTTGATTCTCTCGGTGATGTCCTTGGTCAGGTCCTTCTTCTCGGTGATCTCTTTGAGAAGGCCGGGATGGCGTGCGTCGAGGTGGGCGTGAAGTTCGCGCTCATAGCGCCGGACTTCGCCCACCGCGTAGCCGTCGAGATAGCCGTTGATTCCGGCGTACATCCCGACCACCTGTTTTTCCATCGACAGAGGCGAGTACTGGTCCTGCTTCAGGAACTCGGTCATGCGCTGACCCCGGGCCAGGGTGGCCTGGGTGCTCTTGTCGAGGTCCGACGCGAACATGGCGAAGGCCGCGAGTTCGCGGTACTGGGCCAGATCCAGGCGCAGGCGCCCCGCCACCGACTTCATGGCTTTGACCTGGGCCGAGCCGCCTACGCGGGAGACCGAGTTGCCCACGTTGATGGCGGGCCGAATGCCCGAGTTGAAGAGGTCGGCCTCAAGAAAGATCTGCCCGTCGGTGATGGAGATGACGTTGGTGGGAATGTAGGCGGAAATGTCCCCGGCCTGAGTCTCGATGATCGGAATGGCGGTCAGGCTGCCACTGCCTTTCTTGGCCGAGAGCTTGGACGCGCGCTCGAGCAGGCGGCTGTGGAGATAGAAGACATCTCCCGGATAGGCCTCGCGACCGGGCGGGCGGCGAAGGATAAGGGAGATTTCACGGTAGGCCGCGGCGTGTTTCGACAAGTCGTCGTAGATGCAGAGTGCGTGCTGGCCGTGGTCCCGGAAATATTCTCCCATCGCCGTCCCTGAATAGGGAGCGATGTAGAGGAAGGGGGCCGGATCGGACGCGGTGGCCGCCACCACGATGGTGTGATCCATGGCGCCGAAATCTTCAAGGGTTTTCACCACCTGGGCCACCGTGGACCGCTTCTGGCCGATGGCGACATAGATGCAGATGACGCCCTTGCCCTTTTGGTTGATGATGGTGTCGATCGCCACCGCGGTCTTGCCGGTCTGGCGGTCGCCAATCAAGAGCTCGCGCTGGCCACGGCCGATGTTTACCATCGCGTCGATGGCCTTGATGCCGGTTTCGAGCGGCTCGCGGACGGGCTGACGATCGACCACGCCGGGGGCGATCACTTCCACCTCGCCAAACAGCTTGGTGGGGACGGCGCCCTTGCCGTCGATCGGTTCGCCGATGGCGTTGACCACGCGCCCAACGAGTTCGGGGCCCACTGGAATCGACATGATGCGCGAGGTTCGACGGACCTCGTCGCCCTCTCGAATCAGGGTGTAGTCTCCCAAGAGAACGGCGCCGACCGAGTCCTCTTCCAGATTGAGCGCCATCCCTCGGACGCCGTGAGGAAGATCGAGAAGTTCACCGGCCATGCAACTCGTGAGGCCATGGATTCGCGCTATCCCGTCACCGACCGAAAGGACGGTTCCGACTTCTGCGGTGTCCGTGCCCGCGGAAAAGCCCGCGAGTTGCTGCTTCAGAACTTTGGTGATTTCTTCGGCTCGAATTTCCATGTGGGGCTTCTTCGGTTTTCCTGTTTTGAGGGGAGAAGGAAACTGACGGTCGTTTTTGAACCTTGGCTTTGGAGTGGCGCGGGGGCTCTTTGACGAATCTACAGAAGATGTTGCCGCAGCGCCTTGAGGCGTGCCTTGACCGTGCCGTCGAACAGGTGGCCGGCCACCTCGACCTTCAGTCCGCCCACGAGGGAGGCGTCGGTGCTGAGCGTCATTTCGACCGACCCGGATACCGCCTTTTCGATGGCCTGCCGCACGCGCTCCGCGCCGTCATGATCGAGTTCCATGGCGGTGGTCACGATGGCCGCGTGAACGTTGTTTCGGCTGTTCCATTCGTCGCCATAACGGCGGGCGATTTCGTGGATCAGTTCGGTGCGGGACGCGTCGATGAGGATATCGAGAAGTCGGGGGAGCGGCGAAGAAAGGCCCTGAAAGATGGCGGTCGTCATCGCCTTCTTGTTTGCCGCGGGCACACCAGGGTTGGAAAGGGCGTCGGAAAGCGCCCGATTCGCCTTCAGGGTCGCTGAGATGGCGGCCAGTTCACCGCGCACCGCGCGGGTGTCGGTCGCCGTTTCGATGATGGCGCGGGCGTAGCGCCTTGCGGACTTGGAGTTGATCAAGCTTGAGGTTCGGTTTTTGGGGCAGAAGTGGCGCGCGGGGACGCGCTTTTTCGGGCTTTGGGACGCCATCGACCGGCCCGGAGGGCAGTCCATCACGGTTCGGACGCCTGACGGATCAGGATATCACGCGAGGATGAGGATTCTGCCCTGGTTTTCGGCGGTGACCCGGCCTACCGCTCTGGCATCCTTGAGTTCGAGAAGCAAGGGCCGGACGCGATCCTCTGGCATGCTGAGGAACAGTCCGCCCGAGGTCTGAGGATCGTAGAGCATGGTCAGAAGATCGGGGGGCACATCGCCTCGAAAGTCCACTCGTCCGGCAAACTGTTTTCGATTGGCTTTCAGCCCGGCCGCTTGACTGCTTTCGGCCAGTTCCAGGGCTCCCGGGAGAAGCGGTAGAAGCGGCAGATCGATTTCAAGACCAACCCCGCTCTCTCGGGCCAGAACCAGCGCATGGCCCAAAAGGCCGAAGCCGGTGATATCGGTGGCGGCTCGGGCGCAGTATCGCCTCGCCAGTTCGGCCGGAATCCGGTTGAGTCGCAACATGCTGGCGGTCGCAGCGCGGACTGATTCCTCGCGGGCCAGACCCGCCTTCTGGGCCGTGGCGATGACGCCGGTGCCCAGGGGCTTGGTCAGGACAAGAATGTCGCCAGGCTGCGCCCGCGCGTTCGTGAGGAGCGCTGATTCCTCCACAACCCCGGTGACGGCGTAGCCGAACTTGATTTCCGGGTCGCGTACCGTATGTCCCCCCAGGAGGGCGCAGCCCGCTTCTTTCAATTTGGCGGCGCCGCCCCTGAATATGGCGGCTGTCCACTCGGGAGGGAAATCCTTGTCCGGTATGGCGGCGATCGAAAGGGCGGTGAGGGGTCTGCCCCCCATGGCGTACACGTCCGACAGAGCGTTCGCGGCGGCGATCGCTCCGTACTCCTCCGGGTCGTCCACCACCGGGGTGAAGAAATCGACGGTTTGGACCAGGAGCGTGCCCCCGTCAAGGCGATAGATTCCCGCATCGTCGCCACTTCGGTAGTCGACGAGAACACGGGGGTCGGTGCTGCGGGGGAGTTCGCTCAGAACCTGGGCGAGTTCGGCGGGGCCGAGCTTGCTCGCTCAGCCGGCGCTCTTGACTCGCTCCGTGAGCCTGAGAATCCTCTGTCGGTGGTCAGTCATTTTGTATAGTTTGTTATATTAAAGGCCTCTGGTCCCCACGTCGGTCTGTCCGGTCAGGGTGGCGCCCTCTTCCACGATCATCCGGGGGGAGTCCAGAGTCGCCTCGACATGCGCGCCGGCCAGGATTTCGATGCGGTCGCGGGCATGGACGTGTCCCCGAACCCGGCCCCTGATCGAAACCACGCCGCAATCGATCTCGGCCTCCACCACTCCGTGCTCCCCGATCACCAGCATGTTGTCGGAAACGATGCGACCGCGAACGGTACCGTCGATGCGGAAGGTATCGCGGAACCGCAGTTCGCCGACGAACTCCGTGCCCTGGTCGATGAAACCGTTGAGATTCTCGGAAAAGAGAGGGGGTCGTGCCATCGCCTTCAGCCCCGTACGATCCAGAGATAGAGGCGGTTCAGTTCCGACTCGCTGTCGAACGCAATCCGGATCTCACCCCTCCCCCGCTTTCGATTGATCTCCACCCGCGCGCCCAGCTTCGCTCGAAGCTTCTCCTCGGCGGCTCGGGTGTTCGCATCGACTTTCCGAACCGTGGCGCCCTTCGGATTCCGGTGGGCCTTGACGCGAGCCTCGACCTGGCGAACCGACAACCCAAGCTTTATGGCCTGGTCCGCGAGCTCTCTGATCTGGACCGGATCTTCGATGGCCAGAAGCGCGCGCGCGTGCCCCGCCGAGAGTGTACCGCGCTGCAACTCTTCGCGGACCTCGGCCGGCAGTCGCAACAGGCGCAGGGTGTTCGCCACCGTCGCCCGGTCCTTGCCGATCTTGCCGGCCAGGGCTTCCTGGGTCAGCCCCAGTTCTTCCTGCAGACGGCGGAGGGCCTGAGCCTCCTCGATCGGGGTGAGTTCCTCGCGCTGAATGTTCTCAACCAGCGCGAACTCCAGAATTCGATCATCCGCCACTTTCCGGACCACCGCGGGAATGGTCGACAGGCCCAGTTTCTGGGCCGCCCTAAAGCGTCTCTCTCCAGCGACGATTTGAAACCGCCCGTTGAGGGCGGGCCGGACGAGGATCGGCTGAATCACTCCGCTTTCCTGAATGGACCGGGCCAGTTGTTCCAGGGCCTCGGACCGAATGCTCGTTCTGGGTTGGACCGGGTTCGCGTCGATGAGGGATAGCGGGACCAGAGACTCCGCGACTTCGCCTGGGCTCGGCCGGAGGTTGGGCGGATTCGGTGGGAGGATGGGAGCTTCAGGAATAAGGGCGGAGAGCCCTCGGCCCAAAGCCACGCGTTTATTGCTCATTGGTGATCCTTCTTCCCGCTGCATCGAGGACCTCGCGGGCCAGTCCCAGATAACACTCACTCGCTCGCGATTTGATGTCGTAAAGGAGAACAGGTTTTCCGAAACCCGGCGCCTCCGCCAGCCGGATGCTTCGGGGGATGCTGGTCTTGAAGACCTGATCCCCAAAATGGTCCCTCACGTCCGCGGAGACCTGCTGGGACAGGTTCGTCCGGTCATCGGACATCGTGAGCAAGACGCCCTCAAGGGCGACCCTGGGGTTGAGGGCGGCCCTGATCCGCTCGAGGGTCCCCATGAAGGCGCCCAGCCCTTCAAGGGCAAAATACTCGCACTGGATCGGAACCAGGACGGAGTCCGCGGCCGTGAGGGCGTTGACGGCAAGTAGCCCCAGACTAGGCGGAGTGTCCAGGATCACGAAATCGAAAAGGGGCCTTGAGGACTGTATAGCGGCGCGGAGGCGAAATTCGCGATCCTCGCCCGCAGCCAGGGCTATCTCCAGTCCGGCAAGATCGGGATCCGACTGAATGACTTGAAGATAATCGAGCGGGGTCGCAGCCGGCCTGGGTAAGGGCGCCCCAGAGAAGAGCGCGTCGTAAAGTCCCGAAGCTTTTTCCAGACCGAAGCCGGAGGTGAGGTTGCCCTGTGGATCGAGGTCGATGGCCAGAATCTTCTTTTCGGCTACGGCCAGGCTTGCGGCCAGATTGATTGCCGTGGTCGTCTTGCCGACGCCACCCTTCTGGTTTGCTATTGCGATGACGCGGGCCATTCGCATTTCAGAATATCACCCGCGCTCGCATCACCGTTTCACGTGAAACATCGTCGCTGAACCATCGACCCCGACACTAATCGGATCGCTTCCGCTCCTTGCAGGGGTGGGCCGCCAAACACAAGAACACAGCCACCCGGCGACAGGTGCGGGCGAAGCCTTTCGGGGTCGAGCCCAACCGCTCTCATGGTCGCCGTTCGGGCCTTTGGGCCGCAATAGGCTTCGCTTCGTTGCCGGAGGACGGTCACGTTCGCCGCCCCCATTTCTCGCGCCGCCTCTCGGAGAAAGGCCCACCTCTTCGCTCGGGGCTCGAGAAGCGTGAAGGACAGGTCGGGGCACAGAGCCGCGAGAATCAGGCCGGGTGAACCGTTTCCGGACCCCACGTCGATCACCGGCGCGGAGAGAAGCGATTCGGCGCCGAGAACGGGAAGCACGAGGGTGTCGAACGCTTCCGCCCGTGTATCCGCCCCGGTCAGGTTGATCCGCGACGCCCAGCGGCACAGACAGTCCATATACTGACTGAGGCGCCGCTCGGCGCCTTCGTCTGCGATCAGGGGATGCCTTTCGACCAAGAAGCCTCCTTCTCCTTCACTTTCCCCGGGTCATGGCGCAGGAGGATCTTTAGTGGAAACGCCAAAACCCGCCCATGGCTGGCCCGGTTCGAGGGAAGAGCATAGAGCTGCCCCCGCGGGCGGGATGGTGAAGACCCGCAGGGGACTCACAATTCCTACAGGAACACGGCTAGGACGGGGCCTTGGCCTTTGGGAACAGGTGCGGGGCAAAGTACATGGCAAGGGCCTGCTGGCCCATGGCAGCCAGATTGGCCACGAACCAGTACAGGTTGAGGCCGCCCGGCGCCCACGCGAACATCCCTGCGAATATGACCGGCATCAACAGCATCATTCGCTGCTGGGCCGGATCTACCGCCGGTGCCGGCATCAGTCGTTGCATGGCAATCATGGAGAGGCCCGAGAGTACTGGTGTAATGAAGAGCGGGTCCTTGAGGCTGAGGTCTGGAATCCACAGGAACGGGGCGCCTTTGAGATCGACCGAAATGTCGAGCATCCGATAGAAGGCGAAGAGGAAAGGCATGGTCAGGAGGGTAGGGAGACACCCGGCGGCGGTTTGGCGGACCATGTCGATGCCGTTCTTCTCGTAGACCTCGGCGATCTCTTTTTGCATCTGCTGTCGCTTTGGATCGGTCAACGACAAGCGCTTGTAGCGCTCCTGAACCGCTCGTATCTGCGGGCCCACTTTCGCCATCTTCGCGGAAGACAGTATGGCGTAGTGACGCAGCGGCGCCATGGCCACGGCGATGGCGATGGTGAGAATGATTATGGCCACGCCATAATTCCCCACCCGGGCGTTGACCGCGCGAAGCGCGCGTGTGAGTGGCACCACAATAGGGCCGATCCAGCTTCCCACGGGCACGATCTTCTCGACGCCGAGTCCGAGCGAACGCAGGCGGTCGTAATCCTTCGCGCCAATGGCCAAGGCCACGGGAGGCGTTACCAGAACTTCCACCCGCGCTTCCGGAGAGCTGGCGGTCGCGGTCGCATCGAGGGTGCCGCCGTCGTCCTTCATGAAAACGGCCGCGAAGTACTTGTTCTCAACCCCGATCAGCTTCGCGCGGACCAACCGCGGCTCAACCAGGGCACTCGGTGGAAGGCGAACGTCATTGCCTGCCTCGTCGATTTCTACAACATCGGCGGGGAGGTAGCCGCGAAGATCCTTTTCTTCGTCCGACGGTTGGCCGAAACCTGGGCCCCAGAAGACGCGCGCTGGAAGAATCGCTCCGTTCTCTTTCACCTCGACATCGATCAGAAAGGCGCGACCGCCCTTCGTGCTCTGAATGGTCTTGGTTACGACCAGCGAGCCGTCCGAGAAGTCGAACCGTGCGCCCTGCTCCTGGCCCTGGCGCAACTCGGTGACGCGGAAGAGTGCTGCGCGAAGGCGTGTATCCACTTCGGCGTTCCCGGTCACGAGGTCGAGCGGGCCGGGCACCGGATTTCCGCCCGGGTGGGCTTCCACGGGTTTGCCCCGCTGGTCCTTGTACTCCAGGAGCTTCCAGGAGAGAAGGCGGGCTCCCTTCGAACTGAAGGCGATTTCCGCCTCTTTCGTGTTGAATTCGACCCGTCGTTCGTCGGCGGTCACGATGGGGGCGGCCTCCGCAACGGAGGCCATTACCGGTTCGCTTGGGATCCTTGGACCCGGGGCCGGCGGCTGGACCGGCGGGGCGGGCGGGGTTGGCTCCCTTGCGCTCTGGGGCGTGGTCGGCGGGACGCCGGCCGGGGGCGCCGGGTAGCGGGCGTTCGTCCACATCCTGAAGCCAAGCAGGACGGCAAACGATAGGGCAAACGCCAGAATCAGCCGTCTTTCTTCCATGAGTCTTCTAGTCTTCTTTCTTGGTTCCCGCGCGGGTGCCGGGACTTCCCTCTTCGGCTTCAGGGAACAGGGTCAAAGCCATAGCCACCAAACGGCCGACACCTGAGAATTCTCCGGGCGCCGAGGAATGCGCCTCGGGCGCCATGCCTGAACAGGGCTTCGCGCGCGAACTGACTGCAGGACGGTTCGAACCTGCAACTACCTCTAAACAGGGGGGAAAGCAGCGCTCTATAGGCGTCAACGCTCAGAATGAGGATGGCGACCAGGGCGGCTTCCGGCGGCGATCGCTTTTGAGATGGCTTCATCGAGGGTTTTCCTCACTTCCTCCGCAGACAGGGTCGCGAACCCGGGCCTGAGGTTGACGACGATGTCATAGGGAGCCGAATTCCGGTAGGCGTGCCGGTAGTACTCCCGAACCATGCGCCGTGCGCGATTTCGTTCAACCGATCCGCCTACTTTAGCCGATGCTGAAATACCAATCCGTCCCGGCCCGGGGGCCGAGACGATGGAGACGCTGACCAGAGACGTCGCCCCGCGCCGGCCGGCCTTCAAGACGAGGCCAAACTCCGCGCTCTTCCCGATCCGCCGGTGGCGGCCGAATCGAGCACTCCTGGGGTTGAACGCCCCCTCGGCCTGGGGATTCTCGGTGATGGGTTTCTATGCTCCCAGGCGCTGCCTGCCTTTGGCGCGGCGTCTCTTGATCACCAGTCTTCCTCCCCGCGAACGCATGCGGACGAGGAAACCGTGAGTCCTTCTTCGGCGACGATTATTGGGCTGGAACGTTCTCTTCACTGTTTTATGGAGTCCTTGCGAAAAGTGGAACCTACGATGTTATCGGGTATTGTCCGGATCGTCAAAAGCGACCGCTTTTGCGGGCGGATTCGCGGGGGCGGTCGTGCTATCGTTGGAAGCCTTCACGGGGCGAATTTCTGCCACTGCCGAGCCTCTTTTCAAGGGCTCCCCTGGTTGATCCACCTTCTTTTGACGATAGCTTTGGTTTCTAGTCGATGACCGTTTGGGATCAGGTCCTGGATCTTGTCGAAAAGGAGGGTCGCGTCAGTTCGCACTCCTTCGTCACCTGGTTTCGGCCCACCTCCTTCCGGGCCTTTGATGGGTCCGTGCTATCGATCAGCGTTCCGAGCGCGCCCTTTCGAGACTGGTTCTTCAAGAACTACTCGAGTCTGGTTTCCGAAATGCTCACCCGGCTCGGGCATGCGGATGTGCGCCTCCAATGCGACGTGGAGATCCTCGGCGGGACAGAGTCTCTGCCCGTCATCGAAGCTTCGTCATTGAACCCAAAATACACGTTCGAGACCTTTGTCGTGGGGGCATCGAACCAGATGGCCCATGCCGCGGCGAAGGCGGTGGCCGAAGTACCCTCGAAGTCCTATAACCCCCTTTTCATCTACGGCGGGGTAGGTCTCGGGAAGACGCACCTGCTTCAGGCCATCGGCCACTATCTGCTGAAGCGAAATCCAAAGTTGACCCTGACCTACGTGTCCAGCGAACACTTCGTCAACGAAGTGGTCTCCGCGATTCGCTATGAGCGCATTCTTCCTTTCCGGCAGCGTTATCGCGCGATCGATGTTCTGGTCATCGATGACGTTCAGTTCTTATCCAACAAGGAGCGCTCACAGGAGGAGTTCTTTCATCTCTTCAACACCCTATATGAAGCCGGCAAGCAGGTCGTGATCTCCGCAGACGTTCCTCCGAAGATGCTGACCGGGGTGCACGAGCGCATGCAGAGTCGCTTCTCCTCGGGGATGTCCGCTGATGTGGGTCCTCCCGACATAGAGACCCGGGTCGTCATCCTGCAGAGACTGGCCGCCGCAGAAGACATCATGCTGCCCGACAACGTGGGTCTTTTCGTGGCCTCAAAAGTCCGTTCCAACATCAGGGAACTCGAGGGCGCCTTCAATCGAATAGTGGCTCACGCCAGCCTTCGTGGCGTTGACATCGACATCGAAGTCGCCCAGACCGCCATGAAGGATCTCATGGACGCCCCGGAGAAAAGACTGTCCATTGAGACGGTACAGAAGTTTGTGGCCGACCACTACAAGGTGAAGATTTCAGACCTCAAGGCCAGAAACAACTCTCGCAGCGTCACCATCCCGAGACAGGTTGCCATGTATCTCTCAAAGCATCTCACCACCGCCTCGCTCCCGGAAATTGGACGCGGCTTCGGCGGAAAACACCATTCGACCGTCATTCACTCCATCCGAAAGGTGGAGACGGACCGAAAGGCGGATAGCGATTTCGACAGGCTCCTCAACAGCCTTATTGCCTCTCTCAAATAGCTTTGTCCAGTGAAGCGTTTTTTTTGCACATCAAGTTCAAAACGCCTCATTCCGGATGGCGCAAGGAACCCAAAGTTCCAACAGTTTTCATCGACAAACTCACAGATGAATCAACATCGTTTAGAATATCGTAACGGATTGAAAATAAACGACATCTGTCTATTCTCAATCACACCGTCATTCTCATCTCAATTGATAACTATTCCTTCTTGTTCTCAAGTAGAGGAAGAAGGAACCATCGGTTCTTGGAAAGCAGGCCATGGAAATAACTGTTCGCCGTGAAGACCTAGTACGAGATCTCCAGGTCATTCAGGGAATCGTGGACCGTCGCGGGGCCATCGCCATACTCTCAAATGCCCTGCTGGTCGCGTCAAATGATTCGCTGGCTCTGTCTGCGACCGACCTCGATGTATCGGTCAAGGCCGTCTGTCCGGTCCGGGTCAAGAAGGCGGGAGCGACGACTCTGCCGGCCCGGAAGCTTCACGACATCATCAAGGCGTTACCCTCCGGCTCCGACATTCTCCTGCGCGACGACGAAGAGGGCTTCGTCTCCGTCCAGAGCGAGAGAACAAACTACAAGGTCGCCACCCTCCCTAAGGAGGACTTTCCCACCCTGCCGGAGAGCAAAGGAGCGAACGAGATTGCTCTGCCGGCGGCGGTCGTGAGCCGGCTCATCTCCAAGACGAGTTTTGCCATCACGGTTGAAGACGCGCGCTACTACCTCGGAGGCGCGCTTCTGATTGTCGAGGCCGATACCGTCAGTATGGTGACCACGGATGGACACCGCCTGTGCTTCGCCCGGGAAAAGGTCGACGGAGCGAAGTTCAAGGAGGAGAGGGTTCTCATCCCGCGAAAGGCCATCCAGGAACTCAAGCAGGTCACGGATGGAGAGGAAACCGTCTTCTTCTCCCGAACCGAGAATCACCTGATTTTCCGAACGCCGCGACGAACCCTCACCAGCAAGCTCGTGGAGGGCCAGTTTCCCGCCCATGAAAAGGTGATAGCGGCCAAGGGCCCCAAGGTAGGTCAGACCAAGAAGGCCGACCTTCTGGACGCCCTTCGCCGGGTCAGCCTTCTTTCCACCGAGCGCTCGAGAGCGATCCGACTGACCATGAAGCCGGGAGAGATCGAGCTTCACGCTTCCTCTCCAGACCAGGGTGAAGCGGTGGAGACCTTTGCCGCGGAATACTCGGGCGACCCCGTCGACATAGGGTTCAATGCCCAGTACCTGATCGATTTCCTCTCCGTGCTGACCGACTCCGACATCACCATAGAACTCAAAGACAGCGATGCCCAGGGCATCTTCTATCCGACGGCGCAGAAGGATGGGGATTCGATGCATCGCTACGTCCTGATGCCGATGAGGCTCTAACGCCCAACCGAATGTCTCCAATGTCGTCTCCGGTCCGGCCGGCACGGTCCCCGGCCCGAAGGCTCTTTGGAAGGGTCCCGCCGTCGGAGGGCGCGAGCACCGCAAGAATGGAATCAAGCACACGGTAATGATCGAGAAAACTGACGAGATCGCGTACGGCGCGGACACCATCAAAGTCCTGGAGGGGCTGGAGGCGGTTCGGGTTCGCCCGGCCATGTATATCGGCTCGACCGGCGAGTCGGGGCTTCACCATCTCGTTTACGAGGTCGTCGACAACTCAGTGGACGAGGCCCTGGCCGGACACTGCGACACGGTGGAAGCCTTTATCCACATCGACAATTCCATTACCGTGATCGACAACGGCCGCGGGATACCCACCGGACCGCACGCGTCAGGACTGGGCGACACCGCCGAAGTGGTCATGACCAGGTTGCACGCGGGCGGCAAGTTCGAAAAGAAGGCCTATCAGGTCTCGGGCGGCCTCCATGGGGTCGGGATCTCGGTGGTGAACGCCCTCTCGGAACGACTCGACCTCGTGATCTGGCGCGACGGAAAGACCTTCACCCAAAGTTACGAGCGGGGAATACCCATTACCCCCGTGACCCAAGTGGGCCCGGCCGACCGTCGCGGCACCAAGGTCACGTTCAAGCCGGATCCCACCATCTTCGAAAGCACCCAGTTTTCCTTCGACTCGCTGTCCCAAAGACTGAGAGAGCTTTCGTTCCTCAATCGCGGCATTCAGATCTCCCTGATCGACGAGAGGGACGGCAAGGCACACCAGTTCAAGTATGAGGGTGGCATCGCCTCCTACGTGGAGCATCTCAACAAGAACAAGTCGGTCATCACGCCCGACCCGGTCGAGGTGGGAGGGACCCGGGACGGCGTGATCGTCGAAGTCGCGATGCAGTGGAACGACGGGTACGCCGAGAACATCCACAGCTTCGCCAACAACATCAACACCCACGAAGGCGGCACGCATCTGATCGGGTTCAAGAGCGCGCTCACCCGAACCCTCAACTCCTACGCGCAGTCGAAGAACCAGCTCAAGGACGCCGAGGCCCTCCAGGGGGAGGACACCCGGGAGGGGCTGTGCGCGGTTATCAGCGTCAAGGTGCCGAACCCCCAGTTCGAGGGGCAGACCAAAGGCAAGCTGGGCAACTCGGAGGTCAAGGGGCTGGTTGAGAGCCTGGTCAACGAGAAGCTCGGGGCCTTCCTCGAGGAAAACCCGGGCCTGGCCAAAAAAATCATCCACAAATGCCTCGAAGCCCTGCGCGCGCGCGAGGCCGCCCGAAAGGCGCGAGATCTCACCCGGCGGAAAGGAGCCCTGGACAGCGCGGGCCTGCCCGGAAAACTAGCCGAATGCCAGGAGCGGAACCCCGCCCTGTGCGAACTGTACCTGGTCGAAGGCGAGTCGGCCGGAGGATCCGCGAAGCAGGGCCGGGACCGAGTTTTCCAGGCCATTCTTCCCCTGAAGGGCAAGATTCTGAACGTCGAGAAGGCACGGCTCGACAAGACCCTCGCTTTCGAAGAAATCCGCAACATCATCGCCGCCCTGGGCACCGGAGTGGGCGCCGACGATTTCGATGTGGCCAAACTCCGTTACCACCGGATCATTCTCATGTGCGACGCGGACGTGGACGGAAGCCACATCCGCACTCTTCTCCTCACCTTCTTCTATCGCCAGATGAAGGAGCTCATCGAACGGGGCCATCTGTTCATCGCCCAGCCGCCGCTGTTCAAGGCCAAGCACGGGAAATCCGGCCGCTATCTCAAGGACGAATCGGCCCTCGACGGTTATCTCCTCGACCGCGCGCTCGATGGGCGTTCCATCTCGAACGCCTCGGGGGCCACCGTCGACCCGGCCAAGGTCCGCCGGTTCGTCGAGCGGCTGACCGGGGTGGCGAAACTCCTGTCCCGGATCGAGCGGCGGGGCATCTCCAGGAAGCTGGCGGACCTCCTGGTTCGCAAGGGAGCCCGAGACGCCAGCTTCTTCCAGGATCGGACCGAGCTTCTCGAGGCCACGCAGTCGGCCCGGGATGGAGGAGACGACATCGGCGTCGAGCCCGTGGAAGGCGGCACCTACCGGCTCACCTTCGAAGACAAGAGCGTGTCGCCCCCGCGACGTTCCACCGCGGACGCGGACTTCGTGGCCAGTCCCGAATACAAGGCCCTGTTCTCGGCCTTCGAAGAAGTGAAGGAATTCGATCAACCTCCGTTCGAGCTTCACTCGGGGAGCACCACCCAAAAGGTCTTCGCCCGCGATGCCCTGGTCGCGAAACTCATGGAGGAGGGCCGCAAGGGCCTCCAGATTCAGCGCTACAAGGGGCTCGGAGAAATGAACCCGGAGGAACTCTGGGAAACCACCATGGATCCCACCCAGAGAACACTGATCCAGGTCCGCCTCGAGGACGAGGAGGTCGCAGAGGTCATGTTCTCGACCCTCATGGGCGACGCCGTGGAACCCCGCCGCCTCTTCATCGAAGAGAACGCGCTCAACGTTCGCAATCTCGACGTCTAGAAAGACCGCAACCCGCGAAGTAACGATGACTCAAAACGATTTCGCCCTCGTCACCCTCCCCGTCAATATCGCCGACGAGATGAAGCAGTCCTACATGGATTACGCCATGTCGGTCATCATCGGCCGCGCCCTCCCAGACGTGCGCGACGGCATGAAGCCCGCCAACCGTCGCGTGCTCTACACCATGCACGAAATGGGGCTCGTCCCCGGGAGGTCCTTTCGGAAGAGCGCCGGCATCGTCGGCGACGTGATGGGCAAGTACCATCCCCACGGCGACGCCGCGGTCTACGACACCCTCGTCCGCATGGCCCAACCGTTCAACATGCGCGCCATTCTGGTGGACGGCCAGGGCAACTTCGGTTCGGTGGACGGGGATCGGCCCGCGGCCATGCGCTACACCGAGGCCCGGCTGACCAGGATCGCCACCGCCATGATGGCCGACCTCGACAAGGAAACCGTCGAGTTCCAGCCCAACTACGACGACCGCCTTGAAGAACCGACGGTCCTGCCCACCGTCCTCCCGGCCTTGCTGGTAAACGGATCTTCGGGAATCGCGGTGGGCATGGCCACCAACATTCCGCCTCACAATCTCGGCGAAGTGGTGGACGGTCTGGTCTACCTGATCGAGAACCACTCCCTCTCGGACGAGGAGCGCACCGAGGGTTTGCTCGAGCGCGTCACCGGCCCGGACTTCCCCACCGGGGGTTACATCCTCGGCAAGAGCGGAATCCGTCAGGCCTATCGCACCGGCCGCGGCTCCGTCACCATGCGGGCCCGGGCCGAGATCGAGAAGCGCAAGGGCGACAAGGAATCCATCGTGGTCACTGAGATTCCATTCCAGGTCAACAAGGCCCGGGTCATCGAGAAGATCGCGGAGCTCTGGCGCGAGAAGAAGATCGAAGGGATCACCGAGGTTCGCGACGAGAGCGACCGGCGCGGCATGCGAATGGTCGTGGATATCCGCAAGGGCGAGTCGGCACAGGTGATCCTCAATCAGCTCTACAAGCAGACCCAGTTGCAGGACACCTTCGGGATCATTCTCCTCGCCATCGTGCACCGGCGGCCCCGGGTGCTCAATCTTCTTCAGGCTTGCGAGTACTTCATTGGATTCCGCCGCGAAGTGGTTCGCCGCCGGATCGAGTTCGAGCTTAGAAAGGCCGAGGCCCGGGCCCATGTCCTGCGCGGCTATGTGATCGCGCTCGACAATCTGGATGCCGTGATCGCACTGATTCGTGAAGCACCCGCCCCCCAGGAGGCGCGCAGCCAGCTCATTGAACGATTCGCACTCTCGGAAATCCAGGCGGTTGCGATTCTCGAGCTGCAACTGCAGCGGCTGACCGGCCTCGAGCGACAGAAGATTCTTAGCGAGCTCGCGGAGATCGAGGCCAGCATCGTGCGACTCAAGACCATCCTGGGCAGCAAGAGCGAGATCGACCTGATCGTGGTTTCGGAACTCAAGGGCCTGAAGGAAACACACGGAGATCCACGTCGCACCGAGCTGATCGACGCGCCCGACGATATTTCGATCGAGGACACCATCGCCGACGAGGACGTGGCCATTTCCATCACCCACGAGGGGTACATCAAGCGCACCCCCATGACCCTCTATCGCAGCCAGCGCCGGGGCGGCCGCGGCCGGGTAGGGATGAAGACCAAGGAAGAGGATTTCGTCGAGAACCTGTTCGTGGCGTCGACCCATTCCTACATACTGATCTTCACCAATCGGGGGAGGCTCTACTGGCTCAAGGTCCATGAGATTCCAGACGTGGGACCCGGGGCCAAGGGCAAGGCCGCCGTGAACCTCGTCCGCCTCCAGGAGGGCGAGAAGATCGCAGCTTTCGTCGCCTGCCGGGATTTCCAGGCCGAGGGCCATATCGTTCTCGCCACCCGCAAGGGCGTGATCAAGAAAACCGCCCTGGCCTCATTCTCGAAACCGAGGCCGGGCGGCATCATTGCCCTCTCGGTCGAGGAAGACGACGCGCTCATCGATGCCATTCAGACCACCGGCGCCGACCAACTGCTCCTGAGCACCCGCGGAGGCATGGCCATCCGGTTCGAAGAGACGGACGCACGGCCCATGGGCCGGACCGCCTACGGGGTCAAGGGCATCGACCTCGACGAAGGCGATGCGGTGGTGTCGCTCGAGGTGGTCCGCGAGTCGGGTCGGGTGTTGACGGTATGCGAGAACGGCTACGGAAAATGCACCCCGGTCGAGGAATACCGAATCCAGGGCCGGGGCGGCAAGGGCATCATCAACATCAAGACCGAGGGCCGTAACGGCGCGGTCATCGGAGTGATTTTCATAAGCGGCGATGAGGGCGTCATGCTGATCACCGGTAAGGGTATGATCATACGAACGCGGTCAACCGAAATCTCGACGATGGGCCGGAACACGCAGGGCGTGCGCCTGATCCAGACCGACGATGGCGACCAGTTGGTTTCCATCGCCCGCCTCGCCGAGAAGGACGAAACCGCGGAGACAGGTGACACGGCCGAAGACGAGGCCCCAACAGCAACGCCAGGGAGCGAATCATGAAAAAGTCCTATGTCGGTTTGACAGCGCTGGCGGTCGTGGCCACCATCGCCTGCGGTAGCCAGGAAGCCACGGTTATCGACAGTTTCTTTCGAGCCACTCAGGCGAAGGACACCGAGACCGTCTCGAGCTTCTCGATAATCCCGTTCGAAGGGGAGGTCCAGAGCTGGAAGGTTACGAGCGTAGGCGAGGAGCAGCGATCGCCCGCCCCCCTCGGCAGCCTCAGCAAGGCCCTCAAGGCCGCCGACGAAGCCGTATCCGAGAACAAGAAGGAAGCAAGCGCCTACTTCAACGCGCATCCGCTCGAAGTCGACAAGGTCAAGCCCTTGGTCGAAGCCGGAAAACCGGCGCCCGCCAACCTCCAGAAGACCGCAGACGAGTGGAAGAAATTCAACGATGCGGACATTGAGCTCAAGGCGAAGGCGGCGGAAGCCAAGAGCGCCTATGACCGGGAAAAGCGACTGGTCACCATGTCCACCGGGCAGACCAGCGCTGTGGATGGCCTGGCCGGCGACCTCGTGATGTCCAGCGCAACCGTCGAGGTCGAGTCGGACGGCGAGGTCAAGACCTACACGGTCCAGCTCCGCAAGTACGACGTCGCGCCCGGCGGCCAGGGAAACAAGGTGATGAGCCGCTGGCTCATCCAGACCATCACCCCCCAGTAGCCGCACGCGACGCCGGAACCTTCGACAAGGGGGGCCCCTTCCGGCCCCCCCGATGCGATCAGGCTGGCTTCAGTCCGGCGAATCTCGCCAGGAGCCTGGTCGCACCCCGCCCCGGGAAGGAGACGGTGAGCTTCGCGTCCTCCCCGGCGCCCTCGATCCGGAGCACGGTTCCATAGCCGAAACGATCGTGGATGACGCTCTGTCCGGTCCTGAAGCGGAATGTGGGGGGCTGGTTTGAGCGCGCCTCGCCGGCCAGGGGAAGCGCTGGCGCCGGACTCGGGCCGGGGCCGTCGAAGCACTCCGGAGGGATCTCCGAGAGAAAACGGCTGGGCAAAGTCACCCTCCGATCTCCGAAGTAGGAACGTTCACGGGCGCGGGTCAGAACCAGCCGATTTCGGGCCCGCGTCATGCCCACATAGCACAGGCGACGCTCCTCTTCCATCTGGCCTGGATCCTGGACCGCGCGCAGGTGCGGAATCAGACCCTCCTCCAGCCCCACCAGAAACACGGTGTCGAACTCGAGACCCTTCGCGGCATGAAGGGTCATGAGCAAGACCGGCGCGTCATCGCGAATCGAGTCGGTGTCGGCCAACAGGAACGTGCGATCGAGAAACTCCCGCAGGCCCAGGCCCTCACGTTCCTCGAAATCGGCGGCCGCGAGCCGCAGTTCCGTGAGGTTTTGCAGTCGGTCCTCCCGAGCCGGCGACGGCTCCTCGTCGATCAGTGCCTCATAGCCGGTCTGCTGAATCACCGCATCGACGAGCGCCCCCGGGCCGAGGGTCTCCTCCAGGCCCTTGAGAGAGGCGATGAGAGCGACGAAGCGGCCCAAGGCGCCCCGGGTACGGGCGGGCAGGGACGAAGACTCGAGAACATCCAGCAGGCCCTTCCAGAGGGAAACGCCGCGCCGCTGGGCGGCCAGGGTGATGGCGCCGAGGGTCTGTTCGCCCACCCCGCGCGGGGGTACGTTGACCACCCGGCGAAAAGCGGAATCATCGTCCTCATTGAGGCTCAGCCGGAGATAGGACAACAAGTCGCGAATCTCGCGACGAGCATAGAACCCGACCGCACCCACCACCTGGTAGCGAACCCGCACCGCGGCCAGGGCCTCTTCGAGCGCCCGGCTCTGTGCATTCATCCGATACAGGCACGCGATTCGGAGCCCGTCCCCTTTCCGATGAATGTCCGTCGCCACCTTCGAAGCTTCCTCGTACTCGTCCCGGGCCACCAGACTCTCGACCAGCGCTCCGCCCGGGCGCATCGCCCTCAGGGTCTTGCCGATGCGATTCTCGTTTCTGACCACGAGTCCGGAGGCCGCGTCGAGGATGGCCTGGGTCGAGCGGTAGTTCTCCTCCAAGCGCAAGATCGACGCCCCCGGAAAATCGCGCTCGAACTCCAGGATGTTCCTGATGTCGGCGCCCCGCCAGGAGTAGATCGACTGGTCCTCATCCCCCACCACGGTGATGTTCTGGTGGGTGGTGGCCAGGGCGCGCACGATCCGGTACTGAAGACGGTTCGTGTCCTGATACTCGTCGACCAGGATGTGGCGGAAGGCCAGTTGCGAGTCCCGTTCGAGGACGTCGCTCTCCTCGAGCAGGCGCGCCGAAAAGGCGAGCAGGTCGTCGAAGTCCACCGCCTTGGCCGCGCGAAGACCGGCGTTGTACCTCCCCGCGAGTTCGTTCAGGACCTCGATCCGATAGTCCCGGACATCGGCTTCCGAGTAGGGGCGGCCGTTCTTCTGCATCGACAGCAGGGAGAGGACCCGGCGGGGGGAATAGGTCTTGTCAGACAGGCCGACAGAGGAGATCGCGCGCTTGACCAGGGACAGGCACTCGTCCTGATCGTAAATGACGAACTGGCGCGGCAGACCGGCCTCTTCCGGATGCCGGCGAAGAATTCGCACGCACAAAGCGTGGAACGTCATGATCCACGAAGAGGCCGCGCGCGAGCCCAGACGCTCCTCGACGCGCCGCCGCATCTCGTCCGCAGCCTTGTTGGTAAAGGTGACGGCCAGGATGCTCCTCGGGTCCACCCCGAGCTCCGCCACCAGGAAAGACACACGCTCGGTGATGACGCGCGTCTTCCCGCTGCCCGCGCCGGCCAGGATGAGCGTCGGCCCGTGGGTCGCACGCACCGCCGCGAGCTGCTCGGCGCTCAGCGCGAGGGAGCTCACCAGAGGGCTTCGGAACTACTCAACGGTCACGGACTTGGCCAGATTTCGCGGTTGGTCCACGTCACGACCAGCGCGAAGAGCCACATGATAGGCCAGCAGTTGCAGGGGAATCACGGTCACAAAAGGGGAGAAGATATCACTCACGCCCAGGCCGTCGACTTCCACCCCGGGCACTTCGATGACGAGGTCGTCCGCGCCCAGCGTTTTTCGCACGTGGTTGTCCCCGACGTTGGTGATCGCGACCACCCGGCCGCCGCGCGCCTTCACTTCCTGAACATTCGACAGGATCTTGTCGTAGCCGCGACCCCGGGGAATCAACGCCACCACCGGGAGCGACTCGTCGATGAGGGCGATGGGACCGTGCTTCATCTCTCCGGCCGGATAGCCTTCGGCATGAATGTACGAGACCTCCTTCATCTTGAGCGCGCCTTCCAGCGCGATCGGGTATTGCACGCCGCGCCCCAGGAAGAGAAAATCCGAGGCCTTGAAAAGACCGCGCGATAAGTCCTCGACGTGCGGCGCGCAGGAAAGAGCCTGGTCCATGAGCTGGGGTATGCGGGCGAGCGAGGCCAGCAGATTGCGTCCGGCAGCGGCCGAAAGGGCGCCCTTTCGACGGCCAAGGAAGATCGCGAGCAGGGCGATCGCCGCCACCTGGGCAGTGAACGCCTTCGTGGAGGCGACGCCGATCTCCGGGCCCGCGTGGGTCAGCAGCGCACCCTCCGCCTCCCGGGTCACCTGCGAACCCGCGACGTTGGTGATGGCCAGCACCGAAGCACCGCGCGAGCGCGCTTCGCGCATGGCCGCCAGCGTGTCGGCGGTTTCGCCGCTTTGAGAGATGGCCACCGCGAGCGTGCCCGGGGAAACGACCGGATCGCGATACCGGAACTCGCTCGCATAGTCGGTGGCGGCCGGGACCCCGGCCAGTTGCTCCATGAAGAACTGGCCGATCAATCCGGCATGCCAGCTGGTGCCGCAGGCGAGAAACTGAACCCGCTCCGCCTTCTCGATGGCCTCGATCGCCGCCGCCCCCATTTCCTCCAGCCGAACATCCCCGGTGTCTAGACTCATCCGCCCCAGCAGGGTGTCGCGCACCGCCCGCGGCTGCTCGTGGATTTCCTTGAGCATGAAGTGGTGGTACCCGCCCTTCTCGGCCTGAACCGGATCCCAGGAGATCGTTTCCTCCTTGAAAGAGACGCTCCGACCCTGGGCGTCAACGATCCGGATGGAGTCCGCCTCGATCACGGCCACGGTCTGCTCGGGGACAAAGACAAAACGCCGGGTGTGGGCGAGAAGGGCCTGGACATCGGAGGCGAAGAAGCGTTCTCCCTCGCCAATACCGATCACCAGGGGCGGTCCCAAACGCGTGGCCACGAGACGCTCGGGCTCGCTCAGGTGCATCAGGACGAGAGAATAGATGCCTCGCAGGTCCCGGGCCGCTCGGGCGGTGGCCCGCTCGAGCGAACCCTCGTAGTACGAGGCGACCAGGTGGGCCACTACTTCGGTGTCCGTCTCGGTTTCGAACACGATCCCGGTGGCGCTCAGCTGCTCCTTGATCTCCAGGTAGTTCTCGATGATGCCGTTGTGAACCACCACGAGTTGCTTGGACGCATCCGCATGGGGATGGGCATTTTCCTCACTGGGTCGTCCGTGAGTGGCCCAACGCGTATGTCCGACTCCGATGTGGCCCGAAACCGGCATTGATTCGAGCACGGATTCGAGATGGCGCAGTTTTCCCGGAGCCCGCCGACGTTCGAGCCGCCCCTCGGACAGTATCGCGATGCCCGCGGAGTCGTAGCCTCGATACTCGAGCCGCCGCAGGCCGTCCACCAGGATAGGGGTGGCATTGCGCGGGCCCACGTATCCAACGATGCCGCACATAGTCCTCGACCTCTACTTGATTCCTGGCCGGGTCAAGATTTCCTGGCTTCGCCGGCTCGCCCAGCCCGCCTTGTTCTCCTGGCGAGCGCGTCCGACGCCCAGGGCCCCTTCCGGCACGTCTTTGGTGATGACGCTTCCCGCCGCGATGTAGGCGCCGCGGCCGACCGTAACCGGCGCCACCAGGATCGAATTGCTGCCCACGAAAGCCCCGTCTTCAATCGTGGTCTGGCTCTTGACCTCGCCGTCGTAGTTGCAGGTGATCGACCCGGCGCCGATGTTGGCCTTTGCGCCAATGATGGCGTCGCCCAGATACGAAAGGTGCGGGGCCTTGGATCCGGGGCCGAGAATGGTCTTCTTCAATTCCACGAAGTTGCCGACCTTGGCGTTCTCCCCCACCAGCGAGTCCGGGCGAAGGTGGGCAAAAGGACCAATGGAAGCGCCCGCCGAGACCTTCGAGCGTCGAATGAGGCACGAATCCAGAACCACCGCGCCCGCGGCGATCTCCGAATCCTCGATCCGGCAGAAGGGTCCAACCACCGCATCCACCCCGATCACCGTCGTCCCTTCGAGCACGGTGAAGGCTCGAATCCGCGCCCCCGGGGCGATACGCACCGCGGGGCCGATGAGGACCGAATCCGGTCGCTCGATCGAGACGCCGGCGGATACATAGTCGAGGGCGCGCCGCCGATAGATCTCGGTATCAACGCCCGAAAGCTCCGCGAGGGTGTTGACCCCCGTCGCCTCGGCGGGATCGTCCAGCATCAGGGCCTCGACTCGGTGCCCGGAGGCGACCATCAGCCCGACCACGTCGGTCAGATAAAACTCGCCCTGGGTGTTGTTCGGAGACAACCCCTGAACGGTCGCAAGCAGGCGCTGGCTGTTGAATATGTAGACACTGGCATTGACTTCCGTAATCAGCAACTCCTCGGCCGTCGCGTCCCGGGCCTCGACGATGCGTGAGACGCCGCCTTGAGCGTCGCGGACCACCCGACCGTAGGCGGCGGGCGAGGATGTACGGAAGGAGATCAACGCGGCGGCCGCCCCGGACTTCTCTCGGATCGAACACAAGGCGCGCAGGGTCTCCTTGCGGAGAAGGGGA
The DNA here is from genome assembly GCA_032127745.1 of Acidobacteriota bacterium. GTDB lineage: Bacteria > Acidobacteriota > Vicinamibacteria > Fen-336 > JAGNNV01 > JAGNNV01. Next base: position 46,148 of record JAQBHL010000041.1, on the reverse strand, counting down.
ACATCTCCAGCCAGAACAAGCACGCCGGTCCCGAGGTCGGCGGTCATTGCCGCCAGCGCGACCTGAACCGCGTGACCGGTACCCAGTTGCGGTTCCTGGGTCACGAAGGAGAGGTTCGTTCTCCCCGCGCAGGCCGCCTGGACGGCGGCCGCCTCGTGCCCAATCACCACGACGGTGCCGGCCTCGATCTGTTCACACAGATCCAACGTGTAGTGGAGCAAGGGTCGCCCGGCCGCGAGGTGGAGTACCTTGGGCAGCGCGGCGTTCATTCGCGTACCTTTTCCGGCCGCCAGCACGACCGCCCGGAGCGAAGAAGCCATTACCGCATGGGCACGGAAGGCGACCCAGAGGAGGTGGACGTCCGCACTCAGGCCGCGGTCAGGGCTTCGAAGTCAGGGTTTCCGACGAGGGTGGCGAACTCGGCGTCCAGAGGAGCCTGGGCCCGGCGCTCCGCGGAAAGGCCGCAAGCCGTAGTGAGGGAGGCGACCGCTTCCTCAACTCTCTCCCGCCGCACGCGGACAATGGCGAGAACGTAATGCGCATCGGCGTTCTTCGGCTCCTCGGCCACGACCTGCTCGAGGTCCCTCTCCGCCGCGTCGAGATCATCCGAGTTCAAGGCCATGATGGCGGCGAGCAACCGTTCGGCGGAATTCCTGGGCCGTCCCGACCGAGTCGCGCCCCGGGCGACATCGATGGCCGCGTAGCGGCGAGCCCGGTCAAGGATGTCGATCTCCTCCCCGAATTGGGACTCAATGATAGCCAGGAGCTCTCCGGTCTTGTCGGTCTCACCCTTGAAGGCCGCGCGAACGAGTTTGGCGAACGCTTCGGTGGCGAGTTCTCTGCGGCGATCATCCGCCAGGGGCTTCTTCGACATGGGGTGACGGTCTCTTTCTAACAGGAGGGGAAGCTGAAACTACACAAACTACACAAGGACAGCAGCTTCCGGCGGCCAAGGAAACGGTGCGCGGGACCGACGAATGTACCACAGAGCACAGGTTTTTGGTCTGTGTCCAATAGAACCGCCGCGTGGCCGGACGGACACGGAGAGCTTGCCTTCAGTGGTGGCGGGGCCACAGGGACACTGCAATCGCATCAAAGCTTCAAGCTTATTTTTAACAGGCACTTACGGGACTCGACAGGAATGAAACAAGGAGGGAACAGCAATTGCAAAGCCAGAGTACAACTGTGCGCCAACGCACCCTTCAAAGATCCGTAGAAACCCAGGGCGTCGGCCTTCATTCCGGCCGGCTGGTTTCGCTTCGGCTTTTGCCCGCCCCAACCAACAGTGGGATTGTCTTTGTTCGCACCGATCTTGATGGCCGTGAGGTTCCGGCTCGGGCCGAATGGGTGGCGCAGCAGGAACTGGCCATGTCGCTCTGTCGCGATGGCGCCCAGGTGATGACGGTCGAGCACCTCCTGGCCGCTCTGTATGCGACCGGTATCGACAATGTGCGAGTCGAGCTCGACGGCCCGGAGGTCCCGGTTTTTGACGGTTCTTCGAGAATGTTCCTTCATCTGATCGATGAAGCCGGCATCAAGAACCTTGCCGGCTTTCAAAGCACCCTGGTCGTACGCCGTTCCGTTCGCGTCGCTTCTCCCCATGGTGATCGCTTTGTTCTGGTCGAGCCCGCCAACACTTTCGAGGTCGACTATTCGATCGACTTCAGCCACCCCATGGTGGGAAAACAGCGGGTGGCGCTCGATATCACGGAAGAGAGTTTCCGGAACGAGCTCTCGTCTGCGCGGACCTTCTGCTTCTTGAAGGATGTACAGGCCATGCGTTCCCGCGGCCTGGCTCTGGGCGGCTCCTTGGACAGCGCCGTGGTCATTGGCGAGGACGGTTTCTTGTCGAATCCCCGCATGAAGGACGAATTCGTACGACACAAGGCTCTCGACGTAGTGGGAGATCTGGCCCTGATGGGCTTCCGGCTTCGCGGTCGGGTGGTCGCCCAGTGCGCGGGTCACGCCCTTCATGCCGAACTGGTGGGTGCGCTCCTTAAGGACCACGCCGCCTGGTCCATTGAAACCAGCGCCCCCCAGGGGGCGGGCTTCGAGTACGCGGTCGCTTCGGCCTGAGAGTTCTGGCCGGCCCTTCCCAAGAGAAGAAGCCCATCAAACAAAAAAGCCCGCCAATGGAGGCGGGCCTTTTTTTGGTGCTCCTTCTCAGAGCATCAACGCTATTAGTGGCTATTAGGGTTGCGCCGCGCCGGCTCCGGTGTCCGAGATGATTCCCACCCTTTCCACACCAGCTCCACGAGCAATGTCCATGGCCTCGACCACCTTTCCATACAGCGACTTGGCCGCGCCCTTGACGAAGATGGTCTTGTCGTTGCGGGTCTGAAAGACATCCTTCAGCTTCTGGTCCAGCTCGGCGAGGCTGGCCATGGGCAGCTTGTTGACCGTGATAGAACCCGACTCGGCGACCTCCAGCACGATGACTTCGGTCTGCTGCTTGGGCTGCTCTTCCTTATTGTCCTGAGGGAGAGCGATGTCGACCCCCTTCTGCGCGGTCGGCGTCACGATCATGAAGATGATGAGCAGAACCAGCATGACATCGATGAGAGGGGTGATGTTGATGTCCGAAACCGAGGCCGGACCCTTCTGGTAGTGGGCCTCCTGGTGCTTGACCTTCTTCTTCACTTGCGCCACCGGTTTAGCCCTCCACCTTGGCTTCGGAAATGAGGGCGATCTCTTCAATGCCCGCCTCGCGACAGACATCCATGATCTTCATCACTTCCCCGTATTCCATATTGATATCCGCCTTGAGATAGGCCACTTTCTCGGTGTCCGCCTTTTCGTCGAGCGCGGCCTTGATCCGCTGCAGGAGTTCCACGGTTCCACCTTCCACCTTAACCCCCCTGAAATAGATGGTGAAGCCTCTGGTGAACCCGATCTGAATGCTGTCGGGATCGTCCTTGCGCACCGTGGTGTGCGCGGCCTTGGGGAGTTCGACATCGATTCCCTTGTTGATCAAGGGAGTGATCACCATGAAGATGATCAGGAGCACGATCATTACGTCGGCCATGGGCGTCACGTTGATGTCCGCGAGCGGTCCGCCCTTCTTTTCGCCAACTGCCATCGACATGTTTGTTACGAGCCTCCGTAGAAAGAAATAAGCGGGAGCCAGAGGAGGCCCCCCAAGCCGACAACCGCCAAGGTGGCGGCCGCGCCGGGGGGCTCTCAGGCGGCGGCTAGGCGCTCTTCTTCACGAAATCGAGCAACTCGGAGCCCGAGTTGTCCATCTCGACCGTGAAACCGTCCACCTGGCCGGAGAAGTAGTTGTACGCCCAGACCGCGACGATGGCCACGATCAGCCCGAGCGCGGTGGTGATGAGAGCTTCCGCAATACCGCCGGCGATCGCGCCGATTCCGCCCGAACCCGTGAGGGCCATACCGGCGAAGGCGTTGATGATGCCGAAGGTCGTCCCGAAAAGACCCACGAAGGGCGCGGTGGCGCCGGTGGTGGCCAGGAAGGAGAGGCCCTTCTTGAGCTCCGCCAGATTGACCGAGGTGGCCCGCTGCATGGCGCGCTTGGCCGCCTCGAGAGCCTCGTCTTTATCGGTCTCACCGGTGGCGCCCTGGAACTGCCATTCCTGAAGCCCCGCGAGCGAGACCTTGGCGAGGTGGGAAGACTTCACGCCGGCCGAACTCGAAAGATCCACCGCCTCCTTCAACTTTCCGGCCTTCAGGAGACGAGCCACATCGGCCGCGTACTTCCGGGACTGGGTCCTGGCGCTGGAGTAGAGCTTCCAGCGGTCAAACATGATCGCGATCGACCAGATGGACATGATGAGGAGGGTGAAGACAACACCCTTGGCAACCAAGCCCATGCTGGCCCAGAGATGTGGTAAATCGAATTGCATGTTGAAAGACTCCTAGAGGTCGATTTTGTTTGAGAGGATCGTTGGTGCGGAGGAAACGGGGGTGAAGTGGGAATCCCCTTTTTGGGGACGAGGTGCAGCTAGTTGAGCCTGAAGTTGACGGTCACGGTCATGATAACCGGCACGGGCACGCCGTTCAGAAGCGTGGGAGTGTACTGCCACTGCTTGACCGCATCGATACCCGCCTGATCCAGCAGAGGGATGCCGCGCAGCACCTTCACGTCGGTGACCCGGCCCTGAGGACTGATCGTGCATTCGAGAATGACAATTCCCTGAACTCTGGCCTGTTTGGCGATATCGGGATAGACGGGGGCGACGTTCTTGATTTTGGTGGGCTCTTTAATATTGCCACCCACGCGCACCGCCTGGACCGGCGGCGGCGTCGGAGCCGGGGGCAGTCCGCCCACGATTCCACCCGCCACTCCACCGGCGACGCCTTCACCCCCGGAAAGATCAATACCGCTGGTCGAGGGCTTGATCTCCTGGGGCACCTCCACCGGGGCGATGAACCGTGTCTCCTGAGGCGGTGGAGGCGGAGCCACTCGTGCGACCTGCGGCTTGGGTGGTGGCGGCGGCGGTGGTGGTGGCGGGGGTGCGGCGGGCTCCACAAAGAAGGCCTTCACGGCGGCCGCGGGTTCGGGAAGTTCCTGGGCCTGAAGCAGCGGAACGATGAACAAAGCCAGCAACCCGCCCACATGGAGGCTCAGAGAGATGATGAAGACAAGACTCCTCTTTGGCTTGTGAGCCTTGCCGTCCGATTCAACCAGGTCTGCGAAAAGTTTTCGTTCCATCTGTTACCTCGCCCTTGCCTTAACTTCAAGTTGAAGACCAAGAGACGTTCCGATGGTGGATACGGTGAAGAACCAATCGAGAAGGTTCTCGTCGAAATTGAAGTGCGGGGATTCTAGACACCGCGATGAAACACTGTCAACGATTCCCCGCGCAATTTGCTGCACTTTCTTTGGCCGCAGCCGCCCGAAGGCATAAAATGCCTTGGTCGAACGCACAGACGGAAGACGCGCCAAACACTTGAATCGTTGACGGAACTTTGATCGCTGCCCTACAATCCAAGAATACGTCCACTTTTGTCGCAACCGATCCATCCTCCCCGGGCCGAACGTCTTGTTTGACGACGGGTCGCCCTTCTAGGAGAACGAAGCCCCAAAACACTCACCGACCGGACCAAGCGGTCGCTGCGAGGACAGTCCTTTGAAAGAAACCAAAATGCGGCACGCGATTCGAACCCTGGTCATTGTTCTCCTTGCCATTCCCGTATTGAATTGTGCTCGAATTCAGTCCCGGGCGGCCCTTCACGAGGGACACCGGCTCTACAAGGACGAGAGCTTCCGAAAAGCGATCGACGAGTACAACCTGGTGATCGAGCTCGAGCCCGCCAACACCGAAGCCGTTTTCTATCGCGGCAGTTCCTACCAGCAGCTGTACCGCCCCGGTAAGGACGACACTATGGTCAACCTGGAGGACGCAGTGAAGGACTACAAGGCGGTTCTCGCCTCCTCCGCGTCCACTGACGATCCCAAATACCCCACCTTGAAGCGCAATGCGCTCACTGCCCTCACCTCGATCTATGCCGAAGACCCCTACCGCGACTTCGACACCTCCATGACCTACGCCGTGGAACTCACCAGCGCCGAGCCGAACAACCTTCAGTACATGTTCTCCATGGCCAATCTCTACGAGAAATTCGGCAAGGTCAACGAGGCCGAAGAAGCCTACAAGAAGGCCTTCGCCCTCGCGCCGAAAGACCCGAAGGCCTGCGGCGCGCTGGCGGGTTTCTACAACAAGACCCTCTGGGACGAAACCGGCACCCCGGTCGAAGACGGCATGTCGGGCGCGGGTCGTTTTGACGACGCCGTAAACCAGCTGAAGGTGTGCGCGGAGCTCGACGCCACCGACCCCAAGGGCTTCTACACCGTGGCCACCTACTATTGGGATCAGTGCTACCGCGCGCCCGATCTCAGTCCCGCCCAGAAGAAAGGGCTTGCCGACGAGGGAATGGAGTTCGTGAACAAGGCCCTCGGTCTCAAGAGCGACTTCGTGGAAGCCCTCGTCTACAAGGGCCTGCTGCTTCGCGAGCAGGCCAAGCTGACCACCAATCCGGCCACCCGGAACAGCCTTCTGGAAGAGGCGCAGGTCCTGCAGAAGCAGGCCGGCGAGTTGAAGAAGCAGCAGGATGAGGAGCTCGCCGAAAAGGCGAGAGCCGCCGCCGCGGTCACGTCGAGCTAAGACACCCCGTCCCAATCGCCAGACCCGGGGCGCCCAAGAGCCCCGGGCGGCCAGAGTCCTAACCCTGACCTGCGAGGCAGGACACTAGCGGGCCTTTGAAGCCCTGGGTTGGGCGGTCGAAGGTTTCCTCCTTGTCGCGGGGGCCGGGGCTTTGGCTCCCAGCCGCCGGACGTAGGCCGAAAGCATCTCGTTCTCGTAGTTGACCGAGTTGAGAAAGAGGGACTCCGCGAGGTAGGACTGGCGCTCGGCGGGGCTCATCTGGCCGATCAGAGAGAGGATTTCTGACCGCATCCTCTCGAAGGAAGGGTTCAAGACGTTCGCGATCGTGACTTCCTGGTAGAGGGCCTCGATAATGGCGAGCAGATCGCCATCCAGCGGCACTTTGAAGCCGGTCGACAGTCGGACGCTCCGTGTCTTCGGCATTATTGTCTTCCTGAAGAAGGCGCGAACGCCCGAACCGCTTCCTCTTCCTCGCGGAAAATGGGGACGATCTTGTGAACCCCGGCCATCGACAGCATGGTCTCCACCCGGGCCTGGGGCGCCAGGATGTGGAGCGCCCCGCCTTGTTCCTGGGCGAGTCTGTAGATGTCCATGATGCATCCGATGGTCGCGCTGTCGATGTAGGACACCGCGGCCAGATCGAGGACCAGGGAGCGGGCTCCTCCCTCCACCTCGGCCTTTGTCTTCTCGACCAGGGCCGGAAGCAGGGGATAGATCACGCGCGCGGTCTGGATACGTATGACCGTCGTGGCGCCGTTCTTCTCAATCAAAAGATCCACGGTCTTCTCCTTCAAGCAAGTGTCTCATAAGCCTATCGGGGCCCCTTCGCGCGGAGGGCGCGCGCCAGCTCTTCGCGTCCTCGATTGATCCGACTCTTGATTGTTCCGACCGGTAGCGAGAGTCTCACGGCCATCTCTTCATAAGCAAGGCCCCTGAGATCCCTTAGAACCACCGCCTCCCTCAGCTTCTCCGGGAGGGCGGCGAGGCCGATTCGGAGGAACTCCTTCGCCTCCGAGGCCTCCAGGGACCGAAAGGGGTCGGTGGACGACGACGCCACCGCCTGATCGAAGGCCAGGCCGTCATCCACCATGGTTCGCTGCTCTCGCCGGGTCGAGCGGTAGTTGTCGATACAGTGGTTCCTGGCCACGGATGCGAGCCACTTCGAGAAATCGGCGGCGGGGTCGAACTTGCCGAGGTTCTTGAAGATGCGGAGGAAGATTTCCTGAGAAAGATCCTCGGCGCGATCGTGACGCCCGGTGAATTTGTACGCGATGTTGAAGACGCGCCGCCGGTGTTTCTCCAACAGCGTCTCCCAGGAGGCGCCGTCCCCCTCCAGGCACCTCGCGACCATGATGACGTCCTCGGGCCGCGGTTCGGTTCGGGGGGGGAGCACTTTGGAGATGGATCTTGAAATTCGGGTGGGGGTGAAGTCGGAAAGAAGGGGCCCGAAGGTCAGCGCAGTTCAGGCCGTCCCGCTTCGGTCCACGCGGTATACCAGAAGCTGCCCACGTCGGCGGCGGCGCTGGAGAGAATGTCGCTCAGAATCCGCCCCGCGCGGAGTTCAAGCGCCTCGAAGTATGCGCCACTGTAACTGGACTTGCCGCGATGGGCGAGGTTGTCCGCGTAAAGGATGTTGTCCACCCAGACATGATTCCGGACCATGGTTCCGAAGATGTACCCCTGCGGATCGTCCAGAAGCCGCGCGGCTTCGGGGTTCAGCTTCAGCCGTCCCTCCATGCTTTCCCCCACCCGGGAGGTGAACCGCTTTGAAAGGCCGGGTTGATCCGTCTTCTGTCCGTCGAAATTCTCCGAAAGGGCCAGAGGATTGTTGAGGTCGGTGGCCAGGACGCCCACCGCGTCCGCCTCCACGAGGATCCTTTCCTTGTCGCCGCTCTTGAACGCCTCGATGAGACGACCCTGGGCCTCCATGAGCAGGAAGGGGAGCCGCCCGATCACCTCCGGATCGCCCTTGGCCTTCAACGCGGCCTCGTCTCGAGGCACGTCATTGAAGGGATAGGCCCCAAAGGCGTCGATCGCAAAACGCCGGCCTTCGGGTCGAATGGGTGGATCTTCATCGGGAATGAGGCTCGGCATCTCGTATCGATGTGACTCGAAATACTTCTTCTGGGCCTTGGGCAGGGTGTCGATGGCCTTTCGCAACACCAGCCGGTAGATTGCATCGCTCCAGGCGAATGAAGGTCCGGGCAGAAGGGCGATCAGAATAGAAAGGCCGAGCCGCGAGAGAGTCGTCAGTTTCATCAATTTCCTCCGAGTGACGTCTTTTGACACCCTATTCTGCTCGCGCCACCGTGATCGACCGAACTTCACGGGCCCCGTGGGCCAGGAGAGTCGCCCCACACTCGCGGAGGGTCGCGCCCGTGGTGATGACGTCATCGACGAGGACCACGGTGGCGCTTTGCAGAGCCGGATCGGGCTGGACCGAGAACGCGTTCAGGACGTTAAGCCGCCGTTCTCGAGCTCCCAGATCGGTCTGGGAACGGGTATTCCTGGTTCGCACCAGACAGTGCGAGACGAACCCCGGGCCGGCTTCCCCGAGAGCGGCGGCTATGAGCCCGGCCTGATTGAATCCCCGATGGCGAAGCCGGTCCGGGTGCAGCGGCACGGCGACGATCAAATCGGCGCGCTCAAGAATCTCCCGGCACCGGCCATTCTCGAGCAACCGGACGGCCAGGCGCTTCGCAGCTTTGTGCCGGCCGTGGTATTTGAGAGCGACCACGCAGTCGCGCAAGGGCCCGCCATAGAACCCGAAAGACGCGCCCCTTGAAATCACCGAGCGGCCTCGCCGGCACCGACCGCAATCTTCACCCCAAGACCCCGGCAGGGGCGTACCACAGGAGCACTGAACTCCCTCGATCAGGGGAAGCCGATCCCAGCAGAGCGCGCACAAGGGAGGGTCATGAGCAGCGATCAGTCCGCCACACGAAACGCACGGGGTCGGGAACAGCGCCCCGGCGAGCGCATCCCACGTCCTGGTCCAGAACAGCGTCAACCCCCGGGCTACCTTCCCTGGTGTTCGGCCTCGCAAGTACGCGTCACCTGGGACCGCCGATGCATCCCGGATCGCGGCGTTGCTCGTGCCCCGAGGGCAGGCTTCGCGCTCCTTGCCTATGCTGGATATGCGGCCGCCTCGGCGCCTTGCGCTCCGGGCGCCTCGACCCTCGCATGTGCCACGTACTTACGAGGCAGGACACTAGATGATTCCCGCTTCGATCTTTTCCTGACAACTGAGGCAGTGCTTGGCCCAGGGGACCGCCTCCAGGCGCTTTCTTTCCACGTCATCGCCGCAAACCACGCAGGCGCCAAAGCGCTTCTCGTCGATTCGGACGATCGCGTCATCGATCATCTGAATCTCATCGCGTTCCTTGTTCGAGAGGCTGAACAGGAATTCCTTGGTGTAGGAGTTGGCGGCTTTATCGACGGGATCGTGGTACACGTCCGAATCGACCTGCTTACCTTGAGAGCGGGTGTTGTCATAACCCTTGGTTATGTCGGTCTTCTGTTCGACGAGGCGCTTCCGATAGATCTTGAGCGTCTTTGAATCCATGTCCGATCTTCTCTCCTTGATGATCTTCTTTCCACCCGGCGTCGCCTTGCGGCTCAGGCGATCCCGAAACGTTTGCACTTCTCCCAGAGCGATTTGCGCGAGATGCCAAGCGTCCGGGCCGCCTCGGCCTTCGTGCCTCTAGAGTTCTCGAGCACCCACGATATGTAGGTTCGTTCCACTTCCTTTAGCGTGGGCTGGACGGATCCGAACGAGCGAATGACCGTCTCCGCGGTCAGCAGATGCGCGGGGAACGCGGCCGCATCGAGCACCCCGTCGCCCTCGTGGCGCAGGGCTGCCCGTTCGATCGCCGACTGGAGTTCGCGCACGTTCCCGGGCCAGGCATAGCTTTCAAGGATCCGTCGCGCCCGGTCGGAGAAACCGTCGGCCTGTGTTCGCGACCGGCGCCGTTCCGCGGCCAGAAAGGCCGTGGCCAGGGGAAGAATGTCCTCGATCCTCTCCCGCAGGGGGGGCACCGGTATGGTGATCACGGAAAGGCGATGGTAAAGATCGTCCCGGAACGTCCCGAGCGCGACCGCGTCCTTCAGTGGCCCGCGGGAGGTGGCCACGTAGCGCACATCCACCTGACGCTCCGAACTCTCGCCCAGCCTCTGGATCTTCCCATCCTCGATGGCGCGCAGGAGCTTCGCCTGGATGGCCGGAGCGAGGTCCTCGACATGGTCGAGCACCAGGGTTCCCCCATGGGCCCGTTCCAACCTCCCGCCCTGCGCTTCGAAGGCATGGGTGAAGGCTCCCCGCCCGTGCCCAAAGAACTCGGAGTCGGCCAGCGATTCGGCGATCGCACCGCAGGAGAGAACCTCGTAGGGACCCTCTCGCCTCAGACTCAGACCATGCAGCGCTTCTGCGATCCGGCCCTTGCCGGAACCGGTCTCGCCCTCGATCACCACCGGCGCGGTAGCGGCCGCGATTCGGGGCAGGCTGGACTCGATGGCCAGCATGGCCTTCGACGCGGCGATCATGGGTTCAGGGCTCAATCCCTGACCTCCTCGCGCCGGGCCCCGCCCCAGAGTCGCTCCAGGTCGTAGAACTCACGGCTTTTGGGAGTGAAGATGTGGACCACGAACGGGCCGTAGTCCATCAGGATCCACTCCCGCCGGGGATAGCCCTCAAGATGGCGGGGTTTGACCCCCTCCAGGCGGAGTTTCTCTTCGATCGCGTCGACGACGGCCACGACCTGCCTCTGGTTGCGGCCGGTCGCGATCACGAAACCATCGGCCAGGCCCGAACCCTCGGCCAGTTCGAGCACGACGACATCCTCGGCCTGCTTGGCCAGGGCCGCCCGGGCAGCGGTCCGACAGTAGTCCATGGCGTTCACTTGTAAAGCCCCTTCTCCTCGATGTAATGCCGCACGCCCTCGGGAGCGAGATAGCGAATGGACCGCCCTTCCTTGATGGTCTTCCGAAGATCGGTGGAGGAAATGGAGAGTCCATCAAAGGCCGCTTCCGAGCCATCGCCGGCCGGGACATCTCCGGGCCGGCGGAGAATCCGGATTTCCGCGAGGCGCCGCACTTCCGCGACGCTGCGCCACAGATCGAAACCCGCGGCCGCGTCCGAGCCGAGGATCAGAACGAACTTGTCCCCGGGCGATTTTTCGGTCAGGGCTCGGAGCGTGTCGACGGTGTAGCTGGGCGCCGCCCGACCCAACTCGCACTCTTCAACCCGCAGCGCCTCGTGGTCGGTGGTGGCGAGGGTCAACATGGCGCGCCGATCCTCTCCGGAGGCGATGGCCGGGCCCTTGAAGGGCGATTGCCGAGCCGGCACGAGCCAAACCTCCGCGAGGTCGAAATTCTCGAGCGACCACTGTGCGGCCCGCAGATGACCGTAGTGAACAGGATCAAAGGAACCGCCCAGTAAACCCACTCGCATGGGCCTCAGGCCACTTCCTGCGGAACCCGAAGGGCCTCCGCGAGGTATTGCGTGAGCTCCTTGAGGCCCTGGCCCGTGGCGGCCGAAACCTCGAACAACTCCAGGCCGTCTCGCTTCGCGATGGCCCGGATGGCGGGGAGCGGGTCATCTTCTTCCCGGACGAGATCGCGTTTGCTGGCCACGATGACCCGGGGACGGCTCGACAGGGCGGGCGAAAAGGCGTCGAGTTCGCGGCGGACGGTATCGTGGTCGGCAATGGGGTCTCGGCCCGAGAGGCCTGAGGCGTCGATCACATGCGCGATCACCCGCGTTCGCTCGATGTGTCTCAGGAAGTCAAGACCCAGACCGGACCCAGTGGACGCCCCCTCGATGATCCCGGGCACATCGGCGACCACGAAATCCGTGTCATCCCAGGAGGCCATGCCAAGAACCGGAGTGAGGGTGGTGAACGGATAGTCCGCGATCTTCGGCTTGGCGGCGGAAATCTTGGACAGTAACGTCGATTTTCCAGCGTTGGGCAGGCCCACCAGACCGACGTCGGCCAGGAGCTTCAGGTCGAGCCAGAGCCAGTGTTCCTCCCCCGCTTCTCCCGGGTCGGCATTTCGGGGCGCGCGGTTCGTGTTCGAGAGATAGCTCTTGTTCCCGCGGCCGCCGCGACCGCCCCTGGCGATCAGGAGCTCCTCTTTGTCCGCTATCACCTCGCCCATCACGAGGTCTGTTCCTTCCTCGCGGACGATGGTCCCCAGAGGCACATCGATACGAGTGTCGCGGGCGTCCCGGCCGGTTCGGTTGCTCGGCCCGCCGTGCCCGCCCCGTTTGGCCCGAAACTCGGTATGGAAGCGAAGCGGCAGGAGGGTGTTCTGGTTGACCCGACCCACCAGGATCACGTGGCCGCCCGCCCCTCCGTTGCCGCCATCAGGACCGCCCATGGGCACATAGGCCTCGCGCCGGAAGCTCGAACAGCCGCGGCCGCCATCGCCGCCCTTTACGAATATCTTGACGCGGTCGACGAACACTGTGGAGACCCTGGACCGAAGCTTTCAGCCCTCGACTGAGGGTTTTGAGGCGCTTCGGAAAGCGCTTAAGCCTCGACCGGCACGATGCTGATGAACTTTCCCCGTCCGCCGTGATCTTCGAAGAGCACGTGGCCGCTCACTTTGGCGAAGACACTGTGGTCCCGGCCCAGGCCCGCGTTCCGGCCGGGCTTGAAACCCGTGCCCTTCTGTCGAACGATGATGCTTCCGCCCGAGACCAGCTCGCCGCCAAATGCCTTGACCCCAAGGCGTTGGGAATTCGAGTCGCGCCCGTTGCGAGAGGATCCGCCGCCCTTATTGGTAGCCATTTTTCTGGATCTCCTTAGGCCTGGACGCCGTCGACATCGACGAGGACGGTCGTGAGGTACTGACGGTGGCCGCGCGTCTTCTTGTAGTGCTTGCGGCGCTTGAACTTGAAAACGCGCACCTTGGTGTCGCGAATCTGGGCGACCACGGTGGCGCTCACGGAAGCGCCCGAAACCGGGTTACCGGCGGAGACGCCCGCATCGGTGCTGACCAGCAGGACATCCGAGAACGTGATCTTGTCGCCGACCTTGTTCTCAAGCCGATCGACCTGAAGCTTCGCTCCAGGTTCGGCACGGTACTGTTTCCCGCCGGAGCGGACGATTGCGTAAACCAAGGTAGCCTCCGTCTAGACTCAAATAGAGCCCGTGATTCTACCCTAACGCGGCCGCGCCGACGAACTTCTTTTCCGGCCAGGCTTCCGGCAGTTGGGGAGGCTAGAAGTCGTAGCCGATCCAGAACTGGAACCGCGACGATGTGCTTCGAACCTGCAGATCGGTGAACCAGCTCCAGTCGAAGTGCATAGGGAGGCCCAGCAAGAAGGCCTCGATGCTCACCCCAAACGAGCCGCGGCCGTCCACCAGTCTTCGGCCGGTCACGGGCTGACCGAATAGAGGATCGTTGACGAAAGACAGGCCCGGCTCGTTGGTCCAGAACTTGAAAGGCTCGCCCGGATAGTGGGCGCCGCCTACCCCGCCAAAGAAAGTGCCCCTCACGGGCCCGAGCAGCCCGATAGGGGTCAGCATCACGTCGATCAGCGGGATTCGGAGCTCGGCGTTGGCGAAGAAGCCCTCGGAACCGACAAAGGAGAGGTAGTTGTAGCCCCGCAACTCCATGTTTCCGCCAAAGCCAAACAAGCGAGGCTGATCTCCGGTTGACCTGAAGCCGCGAATGCGGGTGGCCAGGAGCATCGACGTCCCCCCCACGCGCAGATACTTCCGGGCGTCGACCTCCAGCGTATTTCGAGAAAGGAACGATCCGACCGGTGGTGAGTACTCAAAGGACATATTGACGGTTGAACCCGCCAAAGGTCCGAACTCCCGAAAGCGGGTTGTCTCTCGGGTGTAGCCGATCGTCACCGGCAGCGCGCTGCCATTGTAGAGGGGAACCGTCTGCCCAAGCTGGGCGGCCTGCTGAAGGATCTGCTCCTGAATCAGGGGATCCTGATACCCGGTCTTGACTCGCGAGTAGCCCGCGGAAACCTGAATCCGGTTGAACTTGTCCAAGGGGTAGGTCGCGAAGCCGACGGCGCCGGTGTAGCGTTCGGTGGCGATCGCGCCCTCGCGCGTATAGGAGAGTGAATAATTGTAGGGCGAGAAGTAATACCTGGTGAAGTCGGAGGCCACGACGCCCCAGTTCCACCGCGACGAGCGGTTTGCGTACAGGGCCTCGTAGTTCCGGAATTCGCGAACCGAACTCGCCGTGAACAATATGGCCTGGTCGCCCAGGACATCGGTGAGCGCCACCTGCGTGCCTCCGAAGAAGTCCCCATTGGAGGTGACTCCGATATTCAACGGCGGTCGGCCCTCCAGGTAGAGTCCTTCGAACAGCCGTTTCCGTCGCTTGTTCTCAGCCACCACCTGATGGGTCACGTCCGGCTCGAAATCGACGACCTCGTTGGGTGCTATGGAAACGGTTTGTTCCACCTCGCGAGTCGGTTCCGAGGGGTCGAGGCTGTAGAGCTGGTATCGGCCCTTGAAGTAGGAGATGAAACCGATGCGATCGCCGGTTTCGGAGGTCAAGGGCGCGGGCGCCATGTTCCCGCCCAGCGTGTCGGTGAACTGCTTGATCACCCCGGTCTTGATGTTGATGCTTCGAAGGTTGTAGATCCCGTCATCTTCGTCCGATGAATAGAGCACCTCCGCGCCATCGCTGGAGAAATACGGCGCCAAATCGGCGAAGGGTCCGAAGGTCAGGTCGATGCGCCGTGAGGGATTGCCAAGCGGGAACATCACGATCTTGTTGTTTCCGCTGATCCTTCGGTTGTAGACCACCAGGGTCCCGTCCGGAGAAATGCGCGGGTTGGCGTCGAAGAAAGCGTCGTCGGTGAGATTCTTGTATTCCCCGGTCTCGAGGTTCACCAGGTAGATGTCGGCCACTCCCTCCTTGGTGGCGGCCACGAGCGCCTGCTTCCCGTTGGGAAGAATGCAGGGAGACTCCACTTCGTCGAGATCGAGCGAGACCCTGTTGATGATGTCGCCGGAGAGCGGCGAAACCAGGAACAGACTCCGCTTCTTTCCGGTTCTTCCGATGAAAGCCACCGCGTCGCCGTTGGGGGAGAAGTCGATGGTTCGACCGGTGACGAAGCCTTCGCCGGGGAAGGTAATGTTCTCGTACCTGCCGGTGTAGCCCTTGGTGAGATTCTTCACCACCGATCCATCCTTGGTGGACAGGACCACGATGTCGGCCTCCCCGTCATTGCGGTTTCCCGTGATGGCCGCAACCACCTCTCCGGAAGGGGAAGGGGCGAAGGCATAGACCTGCGAATAGGAGGTCTTCTCCGGATCAGGAGAGATTTCCGAGCCGTAGTCCGTCGGCCGCTGGCGGTCGCGAAAAGGCTTGAAGCGCTCCTTGACCCACTTCTCGAAGGCCTCGTCGAACTCCTTCGGGGTCATCCGGAAGGCCTGCTGGTACACGCTGTCGCTGGAGGTGCTGATGATGCTCTTGCGCAGGGTGTAGAGGAACTGGCGGATGCCTTCCTTGCCGAAGCGGGCGGCCATGAAATCGAAGGTGGCGTGACCGAGGTTGTAGTCGACCCGACCTCCCGCCACCTGCATCTTCGACATGCGGGGGATCTGATCGTTGAGGGCCGCGTCCCGGACCGTCATCAGATCGTGCGAGTCCCAGTCCCCGCGGAGGTAGTCGGCGAGGCCCTCATCGACCCACAGCGGTATGCCGCGCGACACCAGCCCCCGAGGGATCAGGTCGAATTCAAAGATATGGGTCAACTCGTGAGTGATGAGCCCCTGGAGACGATCGGGAGCGCCGTCCACCGGGATGACCATCCGATTGCGGATGGACTCGGAGAAGGCCTGCACCTGGTCGGGCACGAAATCGGGAAAGAGGTTGGTCTGCTCGAACTCGGAGTGGGTCTTGTAGAAGACCACCGGGATCGACGACTGGATTTCGTGCTTGAGCTCCGAGGACACATGCTGATAGCTGCTCTCAAGGTAGGAGACGAGCCGTCCCAGATGCTGTTCAAACTCGGGGTAGTAGTAAACCTCGAAGTGGGGACTCTTGTACACGCGCCACGCGAACTTGTCGTAGTTCACCTTGTTCTTCCCGAAGTACGGGATGTACTGGGCGAAGGCCATGGGGGCCAGCAGGGTGGCCAGCACGCCCAGCGCGGCCAGCCGCAGCGGTCGTTTCATGAAGCTCAGGGTCATCGTCATCCTCAGAAGGCGTCGACTCGAAAAAGGCGGCTTTGGCGCTCGGGCTCCCGGTCTTCAGTGACTCAGGGGATCAGGACCCGGGTTCCCCGGATCTTCTGAGGCGAGATCACGCCCAGGAAATTCGGCAAAAGGCGGTCCATAAGTTCGAAGTAGGAAGACAAGGGAGAGACCTTCTGTTCCTCCCCGTAGACCACCTCTTCCGAAAACCGCTCCTTGTGGAGCAGCCGGCCGGTGGACCCGTCGATGAAAGAAAAATCAGCGGACAGAGTGAAAGCCTTCCGCTCCGCGTACCGATTGCCTCGAACCTCGCGTACGCGGCCCCGGTTATCGCGAGCCAGGGACGACTCCTGCTGAAACCCGGCTCGATTCTGCTCCTCGAAGGCGAGCTTGCCGGTCACGATCAGAGGGTTCTGGTACTCCTCTCCGAGTTTCCTCCAGAAAGCGCCGTCACCCAGGATCCGTTCGCCCGCCGCCCGGTAACGGTCCCGATCCTCCCGCGTGACTCGAACATCTTCCGACGGCTTGAAGGCCTTCGCCAGTTCCTGGTTCAAGGGGGGCCGATCGGGTTCAAGCACCTGGAGCTTCGATGCGGATCGGAGCTGGTTCTGGAGAAGGCGAGAGGTCTCGGGGGAGAGGTCGATGCCATCATCCACCAGGTCCGTGACGAAACCGGCCACCAGGACCCGGCGGAACTTGGAGACGTCAAGCTTCGACTTGAGCGGCGTCTCGATAGGGACCTCGAGAGCGGAGGCGCAGCCGGAAGCAATGAGAGCCGCGAGGCCGAGGAAGCGAACTGGACTACTCATCGAACCGTCTCCACTGCGGGTCCTATGGGAGCCGCGGGGTCAGGGGTGGGCGTCGCCTTCGGGGGCGTCGCGTCCTTCTTAAGCTTGCGGTTCCGCTTCTCGTCGGCTTCGCGGAACAGATCGTAGTTCTGTTGGATGGAGAGGTTCTTGGGCTCCAGCTGCAAAGCGCGCTCGTAGGCCGCCCGTGCCTTTTCGAACTCCCCTTGCTGCTCGAGGGTGACCCCGAGATTATTGAAAGCCGAAGCCGAGTCCGGATTTTTCGCCGCCGCCCGCTCGAATCGGAATCGCGCTTCATGCCAGAGTCCGCGCCGAGCGACATTGATGCCGAAGGCAATTTCCTTCTTGGCATCCTTCGTATCGTCGGCATGGGCCGGAGAGACGGAGAGAAGAAGACAGGTGGCAAGAAGAAAGCGGAATCGCGTCATCGAGAGGCGCTCCTCAGAAAAAAAAGACAGTCTCATATTAGGTCACGGCAAGTCGGTCAGAGCAAAAGACGCGCCACGGCCGGACGCCCCTGCCCTGAGGACTTGGGCCTGACCCTGTCCCGGGTCGTGGACACCTTTAGCCTCCGCAGAGGACGGGCGCGCCCCTCGAGAGCCTCAGTAGATTCGGAAGCTCACCGGAGCCTGCGCTGTCGTCGGCACCGGGCGCCCGCCCTTGATGGCGGGGGCAAAGACCCACTGCCGGACGGTCTGGAGGGCCGCGGCGTCGAGCTGCGGGACGGACCGCAACACGCGCGCCCGGCGCACCTTGCCGTCCACCCCGATGAGAATCTCCAGGGTTACGACGCCTTCGATCTTTTTGATGAACGCTTCCTGCGGATAGACCGGCCGGGTCTGTTTCAGGAGGCGGGGGGGCTGGTCGTAGTCCATGACCGGGCTGTCACCGGTGCCGCCGAACACGCCGCCGAGGGTGCCGCCAAGGGTTCCCCCCACGGTTCCGCCCTCGACCCCGGCCTCCATGCCAGCCTCGGATCCGGCATCCGAACCATTCTCCACGCCGAACAGCTTCAGGGGGTCGATGCCCTTCTCCGGTTCAATCGGCTTGGGATCCTCCGGCAGGACCGGTTCCACCAGAACGTCCGGATCGGGAGGCTTGGCCCCCGTTTTTTCCGGGGCCCTTTCGACCGGCTTGCTCGAGGCGCCCCGGGGCAGCGGCGGGGGCGGGGGCGGGGGCGGATTGTAGATCAGGACCCGAAGGTAGTCGACCGGCGGCGGACTCTCGTCCGGGTAGAAGAGGGGAGACAGGAGCAGAGCCAGGACCAGAGCGCTGTGAAGCCCCACCGACACCGAGAACCATCGTCCTCGACCCTTGGAGTCGCGCACCTCTCCCGCGAACAGAGAGAAGAGCTCGGCTTGGTCTTCTTGAGGCTGGAGGTTCTCGGTCATAGGCGACTCTGCCGAGCTGCAGCAAGAAGACTGCCACATCTGGAGAGTCCGCGGAGTCTACCCCCCGACCACAGTCGCTCCGGTGGCCCGCGATTGGCCCAGTCTGAGGGGCTCAGGGCCAGGCATACGTCCTTTCACGGAACCGGAGGCGGCTAGACGGCCCTGCCTCTGCCTGCCTGACGCTGACGCCACCAGACCACAACCGGGCTGGCGATATAGATGGTGGAATATGTGCCTACCAGAATGCCCACCGCCATGGTGAAGCCAAAGCCCCGGAGGACCTCGCCGCCAAACAGATAGAGGCCCAGAACGGCCAGAAACGTGGTGCCATTCGAGATCAGGGTCCGGGTCAGCGTCTGATTCAACGAGTCGTTCAGCACTTTTGCCAGAGAATCCTTCTTCTTCGTCTTGAGGTTCTCTCGGGCGCGATCGAAGATGACGATGGTGTCGTTGACCGAATAGCCCACGAGGGTCAGCAGGGCGGCGATGATATTCAGCGTGATCTCGTAGCCGAACACGGCGAGACAGGCGAGGGTCACCAGAACATCGTGAAACACCGCCAAGGTGGCCGCGGCGCCCCAGATGGCCCCCCCGAAGCGCCACGTAATGTACAGCAACTGAAAGAGCAGGCCCCAGACCGTGAGCTGGATCGCTTTTTGCCGAAGGTCCGCGCCCACGGTGGGCCCCACGATTTCAGACGAGGACTCCAGGATCCGGTTTTCCGGGTATTGGACCGCGACCGCCGCCTTGGCCGCATTCGCAGCCTGGTCGAGGTTTTCCTCATCGGCGGCCGCGATTCTCACCAGGACCTGATTCTTGGCCGGATCGTCGTAGGTCTGGATGGTGGCGTCGGCGATCGCGGCGCGGATCCGATCGATTTCGGGAGTCTTTTCGAAGTGGAGAATGAGCTGGGTTCCACCCGAGAACTCGACGCCGTAACCTTTCGGGTTGGCCCCGAAATAGAGGCCGTTCGCCACCATGTATCCGAAGCCACCCAGGATGGCGGTGAGACTCAGAGCGACGAAGTACTTCGTCTTGCCGAGGAAGTCGAAATTTGGGTTCTTTAGAATCTCGAACATTTTCTGTCGATTCCGTTAGATGGAGAGGGTGTCGACTTTGCGGTCGCCGAGCACCCATTCGAAAAGGAACTTGCTGACAAAGTACGAGGCGAAAATGTTCGCGATCAGGCCCCATACGAGGGTCACCGCGAAACCACGAATCGCACCGGTACCGAACTGAAAGAGGAATGCGGCGGCGATGAGCGCGGTCGCGTGCGTATCGAGGATCGTGATCCAGACGCGGTCGAAACCATTATTGACCGCGGTCTTGACCGTCTTGCCGGAGCGGAGCTCTTCGCGAATGCGTTCGAAGACGAGAACGTTCGTATCGACGCCCACGCCGACGGTCAAAATGACGCCGGCGATGCCGGGGAGGGTCAACGTGGCCCCGGCGTACGCCATCGCCCCGAGAAGAATGAGCAGGTTGGCCAACAGGGCAACCACGGCGTTCACGCCGGCGAGCCGGTAGTAGATGAGCAGGAAGATGCCGATGAAACTCATGCCCGCGGCCGAGGCCATGACCCCCGACCGAATCGAGTCCCGCCCGAGGGAGGCGCCCACGGTCTGCTCCTGCAGGAAGTTCAGGGTGGCCGGAAGCGCGCCGGCGCGAAGGACCTTGGCGAGCGTGTCCGCCTCCTCCTGAGAAAAGGATCCCTGAATCACGCCCTGGTCGGTGATGCGCGAGTTGATGACCGGAGCAGACTCAACCGTGCCATCGAGAATCACCGCGAGACGCCGCCCCACGTTGGCCCCGGTCGCCAGGCCGAACTTCTGGGCCCCCGTCGGAGTCAAGGAGAACGAGATGTCCGGAAGTCCGGTCTCGCCGCTCACGCTGGGCCGCGCGTTCTTGAGGTCGCGGCCGGTGATCACCGCCTCCTTTCGCACCAGATAGAACGAGCGAGTCCCTGGCTCAGCGCCGGCGCCGCTCACGATCTCCATATTGGGTGCGGGTTCGGTCTGGCCCGGGGGAAGAAGCATCTCCCTGGTGGAGGCTTCGTTCTCGACCAGTTTCAACGAGAGCTGGGCGGTGCGCTTGATCATGTCCTTGGCCCGGGCCACGTCGGTGACTCCTGGGAGCTGGACCAGAATCTGATCCCCCGCGCTGCCATGAGGGGTGATGACCGGTTCGGACACGCCCAGGACGTTCACCCGCCGCTCCAGCGTGCGTATCGACTCCGCGACCGTCTGGTCCTTGAGGACGCGCTTGTAGGCGTCGGTCATCTTGATCGAGAAACCGGTGCTGGTCTCGCTCGTATTCCATTCGATGGAACGGAAGAAGTCGCGCAAGGTCGTGCGCGCATCCTTCATACGGGCTGGTTCAACGCCTTCGACCAAGAACTCATCGATTCCCGTCGCGGCGACCTTCGCCCCGGGCATGCCCGCCCGGCCCAGTTCGCTCGAAGCCAGCGAGACCCCATCTGAGACCGTGGCCCGGAAAGCGTCGTCGGTGACGACCTTCATGATCAGATGCATCCCGCCCTTTAGATCGAGCCCCAGCTTGATCTTTTCCTGAAGCGGCCACAAGGAGACGAAACAGGCAATCAGGAACGAACCGTAGAGGATGGCTCGGGTCCGCAATTCCTTGCGCAAAAACGTCCAGGCGAGCGCTCCGACCGCGATCGAGATCACGAGCCAGAGCAGGAATGGGTTGTTTGTGAGACTGTCCATCTTCATTTCCTATTTTGTGGGTTCATGGCCTTTTGTGGGTTCATGGCCGCCGCCTTCCAGCGCCGCCACCGCGCTGCGTTGAACCCGGATTTTCGTCTTGTCGGCGATGCGGACGTAGACCACGGTCTCCTCGACGCCCTCTATGACTCCGTAGATCCCAGAGGCCAGAATCACCCGGTCTCCGCTCTTAAGCGACTTCAGAAGGGCGTCCTGGGCGGCCTGTTTCTTTCGCGACGGACCGATCACCAGAACGTAGAAGATGCCGAAGACGATGGCCATGGGAAGAAAGGCCTCGAAAACGCTCGGCTGCGCCGGGGCGGCCTGCAAGGTAGCGAGAAGAACGGAATCCATGTTGATTGAGGTCTAGTTTTCCTGGGAATGCGCCGATACGCTTCTTCCGAGGAAGAGCCCATCGAAACGCAGGGTGCGGAGCCCACGATGTCTCTCGAGCGCTCCCCGACAATGGCTCAAGCCCTGAGACCCTCGATGGTCTCCTGCCGGAACGTTTCAAAGCGACCCGCGACGATACTCTCCCGCGCCTTTCCTACCAAATCAAGATAGAAGAAGAGATTGTGAAGGGTGGCCAGAACCGCGCCCGTCATTTCGTTCGCCATGTGCAGATGGCGCAGGTACGCCCGCGAGGAAATCCGGCAGGTGGGGCACCGGCAGTTGGGATCCAGGGGAGAGGGATCCCGGGCGAACCTGGCGTTTCGGAGCGACAACTTCCCCCCCCAGGTGAACACCTGCCCGTTGCGTGCATTGCGCGTCGGCAGCACGCAGTCGAACATATCCACGCCGCGGGCGATCCCGGCGAGAAGGTCCTCCGGTGTCCCGACCCCCATGAGGTAACGCGGCTGGTTCTCGGGAAGGGCGCGGTCCATCACCTCCAGGATCCGCACCATGTCCTCCTTCGGTTCGCCCACCGAGAGCCCCCCGATGGCATAGCCGGGAAAGCCGATGGAGGTGATCGCGCGGGCGCTCTCCTCTCGCAGATCGTCGTGGACGCCGCCCTGAACGATTCCAAAGAGCCACTGATCATCGCGGGTGTGCGCCCGCTTCGAGCGCGCCGCCCATCGCGCCGTCCTCTCCGTGGCGTCCTCGACCTCGTCGCGCGAGGCGGGGAACGGCGGACATTCATCGAAAGCCATGATGATGTCGGCGCCGAGTTTCATCTGAATCTCGATCGAGCGTTCCGGGGACAACTCCAGCCGCGCACCGTCCAGGTGGCTTCGAAAAACCACGCTCTGCTCGGTGCGTTGGCGCAGCGCGCTCAGACTCATGACCTGATAACCGCCGCTGTCGGTGAGAAACGGGCGCCTGAAACCGGTGAAGCCGTGGAGGCCGCCCAACTCTTTCACCAGGTCCTCGCCGGGACGGACGTGCAGGTGATACGTGTTGGCGAGAATGATCTGCGCGCCCACCTCTTCCAGCTGCGTCGCGGTCAGTCCCTTGACCGACCCCGAGGTCCCGACGGGCATGAAGATCGGGGTCTGAATCGCGCCGTGCGGCGTCGTGAGTCGTCCCGCTCGAGCGCGACCCGCACGCGCGTCAACTTGAAAATCAAAAAAAGTCAAAGAAATTTCGAACTCGGTTTCCGCTGAGTATAGGGAATGCGTCCCCATCGCATGGCCGCGCCGACCCCATATAAGGAACCATTCAACGGCTTTCGTTCTTCCTCGGAGTTGATGATCCCGCGCCCGCCTGCGTCATCACTAGAGCGAAGCGAGGTCCGCGGGAATCGGTGTTTCCGTACCTTGTGTTGAATAAACCATACAAATGATGAATTCGCACCCTTCCACAACAGGTTCTCAACAGAACTTCCACAGGCTAAGGCGCTGAAATGAAGGGAGACGCGCCGATGAAAATTCATGGCGACCTCTTGACAATGTGCAAGTCATTACCTACGCTCCAACTAGTGCATGCCCCTGTTGTCAACACAAAATGTTGGAAACAAGGGTCGGCAATACCTAGATCGAAAGGGGGGATTACACACCATGGCCGCTAAGAAAGCTGCTAAGAAGGCTGCAAAGAAGAAGAAGAAGTAGTCGCTTCCATTTGCGGCTTCAGGAGGGGGTGAGCGATCACCCCCTTTTTTTTATTCCCCGATCGGGTCCCGAAGAACATAGCGCTCCACCGCGTACGCGACCCCGTCCTCGTCGTTGCCCGGAATCACCTCGAGTCCCAGCGAACGCAATCCCAGATCCGCGTTGCCCATGACGCAGCCTTTGCCCGCGGAGAGAAGCATGAGCCGGTCGTTCCAGTTGTCGCCGATGGCCAGAACCTCATGGATGCCCAGGCCCCATCGCTGGCAGAGGAAGCCCAAGGCCTCCGACTTGTCCACCGACGGCGCGACCACGTCGATGAGGGAAAGGTCGTCTTTTGGGTAGGTGGTCCGGAGCGCCGAGACCTCGAAGCGCTCGCTCCCGATGGCGGCGGCCAGGCGTTCCATGTCACCCATCGAACCCCCGAACATCACTTGAAGCGGGTCCTCGGATTCGGCGGCGAGGGCGGTCTCTAGGCTTTCCACCACCCGCACATCGGGATGAGAGCGAGAGAGGTAATAGGCGAGGAGAGTGTGAGACGGCGACGCGGTCTCGACATAGAGCAACCCCTCGCCCCGATGACCATAATGGACAACCGGATCGGCCCCCAGGGCTTTCGCGAACGAGACCACGGCGATCGCCGAGGAACGTCCCAGGGGCGAGACTCGGATCGCCACCGAGTTCTCGATGACGAGCCCGCCGTTGTGGAGGACCAGCGGAGGGCGGGTGGGCAGGAGGTCCGCGATTCTCCTCGCCGCCGGGTAGCGTCGCCCCGTCACCAGAGCGATTCGCACCCCTGCCCGGGTAGCGGCGGCGATGGCCGCGTGGTTGCGGGGCGAGATCTCCTTCTTCGAATTCAGCAGGGTTCCGTCGATGTCCAGGGCCAGAAGACGGATGGACCGCGAAGGGGAAGGGCTCAACGCGACTCGCGCCCGTCGAAGATCTCAACCCGCTCGATCACGTCGCCGGGGCGGATCTGGTCGACGATATCCATGCCGGAGAGCACCTGGGCGAACTGGGTATACCGGCCGTCGAGGTGTGGCTGGGGCTCGAGAGCGATGAAGAACTGCGACCCGCCCGTGTCCTTGCCGGTGAGGGCCATCCCTACGGAGCCCCGGCCATAAGGTCGTTCGCTGTACTCGCACCGCAGAGTGAAACCCGGACCGCCATAGCCGTCGCCGCGAGGGTCCCCGCCTTGCGCCACGAAACCCGGAACCACGCGGTGGAAGGTGAGACCGTTGAAGAAGCCGCTCCGGGCGAGTTGCACGAAGGACAGCGAGGTCAGAGGAGTCTCGACCAGATCGAGGCTCAGCTCTATGCCTCCGTAGCGTGTCGAGATCAACGCACGCGGGGAGAAGAGGGCCGTCGTCTGAGGCTCGTAGACCGCCACCAGACGCCGGGCGTCCGGAGCGCGAACCGCCCGCGCTTCCGGCGCGGCCCATCCCTGGGAGAGGGCGCTCATGGCGCGTTGTCGGACCACCCGCGACGGGTCTGAACCGGCCACGCGTCGCAGCCAGGTTCGCGATTCCTCGCCCACGCTCTTCGCGACCGCGTCCACCGCGTTCACGCGCGCCTCGAGATCATCGTCCTTGAGCGAAGCGTCATAGGCCCGGGTGAAATAGCGGGTGAAGGACTCGTCGCTCGTGCCTTCCAGGGAAGAGAGGCCTTCCACCGCGGCCGCGCGAATTCCCAGGTCGGGGCTCTCGAGGTAGCCCGTCAGGGTCGGGACTGCGTTCGATCCCCGGGCCCGGGCGATGGCGGTGAGGACCCCAGGGAGGACGCGGGGGTCGGGGTCGCTCAACATTGGGACAAGCAGCGCCGCCGCGTTGTCTCCGGTCTCGGCCACCGCGGCCGCCACCGCCCGACGAACCCGCCAGTCCGGGTCCGGCCCGATCGTCGAGAGGACCAGCCCCACCGCGTCCGCGTCCATACGGATGAGGGCCGGCCAGGCCGCGGATCGAATCCATGGATCCGCATGACCGACGTTCTCAATCACCCGTGACCGCCACCGTGGGTCGGCAGGAAGGGCGGCGAGGGCGGTCAGGGCCTCGTGGCGAAGCACGAGATTCGGGGATTCGAGGTACTGAGCGACCACGGCCGAGGCCCCCCCTGAACCGAGGAGCCCCAGGGCGCGAAGAGCCTGGAGCGCGACCCTGGGGTCGCTGTCCCCGGCCAGTTGCCGCAAGGCGCCGAGATGAATCGGGCTCCTGAGTTCGCCCAGGCCCCGCGCCGCGAGGGACCGGAGGTAGGGTTCTTCGGCGTGCGCGCCCGCGAGAAAGACGCTGGCGAGTCTGGGGTCCGCAATGCGCATGGCCGCCCAAACACAGGCCCACCAGTCGACCACCGGCTGAGCATCGGGGCCCAGCACGGCGGTGGCGAAAGCCGCCGCGTTCTTCAATCGTGCCAGCGCGACCAGATGGAGACGCAACTCCACCCAAGGGTCGTCCGCGCGACCCGGATCATCGCCGCGGATCCGCAGCACGCCCGCGGTCCGGGGCAAAGATCGGCGGAAGGCTTCGGCGATGAGGGGAGCCGAATCCTTTTGTCCGATCCGACCCAGCGCCTCCGAGGCGCGGCCGCGGGTGATCGCATCCGAGTCCATAAGCGCGGCGCTGAGCGCGGGCGCGGCTTCGGGGGTCCCCAGCAGCCCCAGGGCGAAGGCGGCCGTCCGGCGCACCTCCAGTTCGGGATCCGCGAGTCGCGGGATGAGGTCCCGGGCGGCCAGGGGATCCCCAATGCGTCCGGCCGCCAGCGTGGCCCGGCGCCGAATTGCGGGATCGTCGCTCTTCACAAAGGCGGCCAGCGACCCGCCTCCGAGGGTTCGAGAGTCCTCCAGCACCACAATCTGGGCCAGGATGTCGATCCGGGACAGGGGGCCGAACGAGCCCAGCCCTCGCCGCGAACCCGCGCTCGCGCAGGAAAGCGTCAGGGTGCAGAGAACCCCGACCCGGAGGATGGTGATTCGTCGTATCGGAACCGGAGTTCGAGGCCTCACGCTGCGAAGTGTAATTCGGCGTTCCCTGCCGCTCCCAGAATCGGCGTCCCCCTTTAGACTTCCCGGCCAGAATGAGAGTTCAGCCTCCTCGACGATCCATGCGTTTTCCCGCTGACCCGTCCTAGCCGGTCCACGCCGGCCGACCTTTCCAGGGAATGCACTGTCCCGCCTGCGCCCGACCGGTTGCCATGGCCCGAGAGAACTGCGTCTATTGCGGCGCTCCGCTTTCCGCCAAGGTTCTGGAAGCGGCCGCGCTCGCGGCCGAACGGGTCCTCCAATCGAAAAGCCTCGACCATCTCGAAGCCGCGGCCAGGGGCCCGACCCGAGATCAGACCACCAGACGGTACCTGATCATCGACACCGCCGGGACAACCCCGGAAACCCTGGCCCGAGCCTGTTCCATTTCCGTCTGGGAGGCGCGGCAATGGCGGGCGGCATCGCGCTACCGCCTGCTCAAGGTCAGTGCCGAGCTCCCAGACGGAGCCCAGGAATCAGGTTTCAAAGAAATTGGCCTCACCTTCCTTGCCCTTCCCGAACACACCGTGGCCCCCGCCCGAAACCCCATCGTTTTGGAGTCGGTCGACCTCTCCGCCGCTCCTCTTCAATGCACGCTTCGCCACCATGCCGAGGCCCCCGCGACCCGCCGAGAGCTGATCGAGCCGGACGTGGCTTTGATCGTCTCGGCCTCGATCAAGCGCGAGAGAGTGAAGGACGCTTCCTCGCTCCGCGCCCGCGCCGACAGCCGTTTGCAAGACGCCTTTCTGGTCCACCTCCATCTCAAGAAAGAGGCCCGGCCCTGGGAGATCGATCCGCGACGGACAGGGTACGAGGGCGCCAGCCTCGCCTCCGCGCACATGAGCACTCTCGACCTTGTTCGCCGCCTCTCGGTCCGGGCGCCCCATGACGAAGCCTTCAAGACGATCGTTCCTGCTCTCTCTCTCGGAGCGGATCCGCCGAGCGATCTGACCGGACTGAAGAAGACCGCGAAGGGCGCGGGCAAGGAACCCAAGGTCATTGTCCTGGACAACGTGGCCCAGTTTCGTGAGTATTCAGCCTGGCGAGGCGCGGTCGGGAAACAACGATTGAACCTTGGCTCGGGGTGAGCAGGGGACGATTGGAAGCGCCTTGTGCTACCTTCTTCCCTTCGCATGAAGCTCGTGGTCCAGATCCCCTGCCTGAACGAAGAGGAAACTCTCCCCGCCGCCCTCCGCGTGATCCCGAGGACCATCGAGGGCATCGACGAAGTCGTGGTCCTGGTGATCGATGACGGATCGAAGGATCGAACCCGGGAGGTGGCTCTTGCCCACGGCGCCGACCACGTTCTTCGCTTCACCAGACACAAGGGCCTGGCCAGCGGTTTCATGGCCGGTCTCGACGCCAGCCTCAAGCTGGGCGCCGACATCATCGTCAATACCGACGCCGACAACCAGTACCCCGCCGAGGACATCCCCCGCCTGATCGGCCCCATCCTGCGGGGTGAGGCCGACATGACCATCGGCGACCGGCAGGTCTCCGAAGTCGCGCACTTCTCCTGGATGAAGCAGCGGCTCCAGATGCTCGGGAGCTGGGTGGTGAGGAAAGTGTCCGGGACCGATGTCCCCGACACCACCTCAGGCTTCCGCGCGTTCTCTCGCGAGGCCGCCTTAAGGATCAACATCGTCAGCGAGTTCACCTACACCCTGGAATCGATCATCCAGGCAGGAAAGAAGCGGCTCGCCATCGCCCACCTGCCCATAGAAGCCCGCCAGACCCGTCCCTCACGATTGTTCGGGTCCACCTTCGAATACGTGAAGAGGTCCGTGGCCACCATCCTGCGCATCTACGCCATGTACGAACCGTTCAAGGTCTTCATGGTCCTGGGCGGCCTTCTCTCCTCCGCCGGCGCCGCCCTGGGACTTCGCTATGCCTATTTCTGGTGGCAGGGGGACATCCGCGGTCACGTGCAATCGGCGATTCTCTCCGTCCTCCTCCTCATTCTGGGCTTCCAGACCTTGCAGTGGGGTCTCATGGCCGATCTGATCGCGAGCAATCGCAAGCTGATCGAGGATGTTCTCTACCGGGTTCGAAAGGCGGAGTTGTCGAGCGGCGGGGAGCCCCGTGGCTGAGGCTCGCGACACCACGGTGGTCATTCCCGCTTTCAACGAAGGGGAGGGGATCGTTGCCACCGTGGAGGGCCTGAAGACGCAGGGATTCGCGGAAATCCTGGTCATCGACGATGGCTCCACCGACCAGACCGCGGCCCGGGCGGAGGGAGCGGGCGCGCGCGTCGTGCGTCATCCCTATAACCAGGGAAATGGCGCCGCGGTCAAGACCGGCATCCGTGAAGCCTCATCGAAGGTGGTACTTCTCATTGACGCCGACACCCAGCACGACCCCGCCGAGGCCTTCAAGCTCGTGGGCCCGATCGGCCCGTACGACATGGTGATTGGCGCCCGCTCGCTCCGGGACCAGTCGACCCTGCGCGCGGCCGGCAACGCCATCTTCCGGGCTCTCGCCTCCTGGCTCACCGGCCGGCCCATCCCCGATCTCACCTCCGGTTATCGCGCGGTTCGGCGCCAGGCCCTTCTCGACGTTCTTCACCTGCTCCCCAACGGGTTCTCGTACCCCACCACATCGTGCCTCGCCCTCATGAAATCAGGGCAAAGCGTCCTCTTCGTGCCCATCACCGCGCGCCCGCGGTTAGGTACCTCGAAGATCCGGCCGCTCCGGGATGGATTCTTGTTCATCCTGATCATCTTCAAGATCGTGACCCTCTACGCACCGCTCCGCGTCTTCGCCCCCATCGCCGCGGCCGCGCTTTCGACCGGGGTCGCCTACGGAGCCTGGAACATAATGAAGTTCGGCAAGATTCCCATGGGTTCGGCCCTTTTGATCCAGCTCGGGGTGGTGGTGTTCCTGTTTGGGCTCATCTCCGAGCAGATCGCGTCCATGCAGGACAGGCGTTGAGACGGGCCTACTTCAAAGCCGACGTCTTCGCCCTCGTCGTTCTCACCGTCTTTCCGCTCCTCGCATACCTCGAGCCGCTTCTCGAGCACCGGCTTCTTGGACCCGGCGATGGGGTCGCTCTTCACCTGCCCCTGCGCACCGAGGCCTTCCGGGCCTATCGCGATCTTTCCCTGCCCTTCCTGAACACCAGGGAATTTCTGGGCACCCCGCTCCTGGCCGCTTATAGGGGCGGAGTTCTCTATCCCCTGACCATTCTCCTCGCCCCCTTCGATCCCTTCTCCGCCTTTCAGGCCCTCGTGGTCATCTCGCTTTCCCTGGCCGGCTTCCTCACCTTCTTGTACCTGAAGCGGTTGGGCGTGGGCGCTCCCGGAGCCTTCGTGGGTGCCTTGTCCTTCGCCTACGGCCCCTATCTGCTGAGCCACTTCGAAGACACGGCCACCCTGGTGGCCGCGCCCATGCTGCCCCTGGTCATGCTGGCTGCCGAATCCCACATGAATCGCTCGTCCTCTACGCGCCTGATTGGCCTGGGGGTGTCCATCGCTCTTCTTGTCTTTGCCGGTTCACCGGAGGCGCTGCGGGCGGGAGGCGCATTGCTCTTTGGCCGCCTCCTCCTGGGGCACACGCTGGGCCGTTCCCCTCGCACGCCGTCGCGCTTCGCCACCGTGCTGGCCATCCTCATCGGACTCGCCCTGTCGGCGCCGCAGTGGCTGCCCGCGCTGGAATTACTCCCGTCCGCCGGGCGACAGGTGACGGGCCTTGTCGCCGAGAGCGCCTCGGAGTCCGTCCCGGGTCTGACCGGACTCATCCTGAACACCGTGACCCACACCCCGGCGGCGAGCCTTGCCCTGGCCAGTCTGCCCCTTCTCCTCGAGCGCCTGCCGGTGCGGGTTCTCCTTCTTGCCGTTCTCTCGTCCCTGGCTCTTCAGGTGGGCCGGGGACCGCTCCTCGCTCCCGGCGCTTTGCCCCTGGTTCTCGAGTTTGCTCTCGCCGCCCTCGCGGGGCTGGCCCTCGATGAACAGTGGCGGGAAAGGAAGACACGCAGAGGCCGTCAACTCCGGGCCTACTTCCTGGTGGCGTCGCTGGCCTCCGTGGGGGTTCTTTCAATCGCCGCCGCGACGCTCGGCGGTCTTCCGGAACGGTTGGCCGCCGCGGTGGGCGTGTATGCGATTGCGTTGATCACCTACTTCGCGCTGGCCGATGCCGCAAGCGACGTAGCAGCTGGAGTCTTTCTCCTTCCGCTCGCGGTCTCCTTCGCCCTCCAACCCTCCAGTCGCGAAGTGTTCAAGGATGCCCCAACGCGCTCTCAGCTCGTGGGCGGAACTCCGACCCGCCGCGCGGTCGATCACGCCCTGGCCGAATTGGGCCATGAGCCGCGGGTTCTCACCCTCGTCCGTTCCTTCCCCTCCGAATTGGCCCTGGATCTCGGGTTCGCGGGCTATGGAGCGCTCGCTCCGAGAGTTCAGGCGAACGGGTACGACCCCATGGCGCCGGTATCGGTGCGGCGGGTGCTGGGGGAGATGGGGGCTCGCGGCTTCCTCACCGAGCGTTCGCTCACTCCCGACATCCAATTGCTTCGCGACTGGTCCATCGACGCGATCCAGGTGCAGACCGCCGATCTGGTTCGCGCGCCGGGCGAGGAGGGTTTCGAGGTGGTGCTTGAACCAGGGGCAAGGCGCGTGTTTGCCCTGCCGTTTCTGAGGCTCAAGAACATCACCCTGAGCTTCGGCTCCATGCCTCAAGCGCCGTTGGATGTCCTTGCCCGGGTCAACGGCGAACGCGAGATCCTGATCGGCACCCTCCAGCCGACTTCGGCGACCGCGGTGGTGTCGTCACCCTCCTACCGCGCGGACGCGATCATCATCAAGGCGCGGGCCGAAGCCGGGAAGCCTTCGCCACTCATGCGGCTCACCGACCTCGGGGTGGAAACCCAGGACGGATTCAACCTTCACGCATCCCGACTCTCGGCCTATTTCTCCCAACCGGCGTTTCAGGAGATAGCGCCCACACCCCAGATCCGGGTGTTCCGAGTTATGGGCGCCAGGCCCCTGGTCTCGGGAACGATGCCGGTGGAGCGCGACCGTGGGCCGGATCCGGGAGGGCGGTTGACTTTCCACTCTGAGGCGGCGCAAACCGTCGACGTGGCCGTTCCGTTTTTGCCGGGCTGGCGCGCCGACGCGCCTCTCTCGGACCTGTCCGGCCGGATTCGAGTGCTGGCTCCGGAGAGAACCCCGGTTCATCTGCGGTACGCGCCACGCCTCTTTGTCCCCAGTGTGTTCGTCGCCTTTCTTGGCTTCCTCACCATCGCCTTGCTCCTCAGGAAACCGGAGATTGTGAACGCGTTCCTCAAAACCCGTCGCGAAGAGGGAAAATAAACGTTTGCAGACAAGTCCGATGGAAAAGCCTCGTCCCTCCGTTTCCGTCTTCTTTCCCGCCTACAACGACGCCGGAACGATCGCGAGCCTCGTGATTCTGGCCCATATGACGGTGCGGCGTTACTCGGACGATTACGAGATCATCGTGGTCAACGATGGCAGCCCGGACCACACCGGCGAACTCCTCGACGAAATGGCCCGGGTGAACCCCTGGCTCAAAGTGGTTCACCACCAGGAGAATCGAGGATACGGCGGCGCCCTGCGAACCGGGTTTGAGACCGCCTCCAAGGAACTGGTCCTCTACACCGATGGAGACGCGCAGTACGACCCCAGGGAGTTCGCCCTTCTCCTCGACGCCTACTCCGCCGACATCGACTTCGTGAACGGGTACAAAATCTCCCGGAATGACCCCCTTCACCGGAAGTGGATCGGGCGCGTGTATCACCACTTCGTGAGGCTGGCGTTCGGCCTGAAGGTGAGGGACGTGGACTGTGACTTTCGTCTGATGCGGAAAAGCATCTTCGACAAAGTAAAGCTGAACCGCTCCTCCGGCGTCATCTGCGTGGAGCTGATGAAGAAGGTCCACGACTACAAGTTCAAGATCACGGAAGTCCCGGTACATCACTACCATCGGACGTACGGGAAGAGTCAGTTCTTCAACTTCCCCCGGGTCTTTCGAACCCTGCGCGACCTCGTCGATCTGTGGGTGGAACTCACCATCACCAAGAGCCACCTGAAGGCGGGGGCCTGAGGTGCCCGGGCATCTCGACGCTTATCGGAATCGGGCCGTCCTCGTCACTGGAGGTCTGGGCTTCATCGGGTCGAACCTGTGCCGGCGGCTGGCCGACCTCGGGGCCCGGGTCACCGCGGTCGATTCGCTTCTTCCCGACTACGGGGGGAATCTCTTCAATCTGGACGGATACGCGGACAAGGTCCGGATCAACGTCGCCGACGTGCGCGGCCATGCCATGGAGTATCTGGTCCAGGGCCAGGACGTGGTTTTCAATCTGGCCGGCCAGGTCTCGCACATCGATTCCATGACCGATCCGTTCACCGATCTCGAGATCAACTGCCGGTCGCAGTTGTGGATTCTGGAAGCGCTGCGCAAGCGGAACCCGGAGGCGAAGATCGTCTACGCGGGAACCCGCCAGATCTACGGCCGGCCCCAGCGCCTTCCCGTGGACGAGAGCCACCCCCTCGCCCCCGCCGATGTGAACGGCATCAACAAGATTTCGGGCGAGTTCTACCATCTCGTCTATCACCAGGTCTACAAAATCCGCGCCTGTTCCTTGCGTCTCACCAACACCTACGGCCCGCGGCAGCTCATCCGGCACAACCGGCAGGGCTTCATTGGCTGGTTCATGAAGAAGGCGGTGCTCGGAGAGACCATCGAGGTTTTCGGCGACGGCGCGCAGCGGCGCGATTTCGATTACGTGGACGATGTGGTCGACGCCTTCCTGCGGGCGGGCGCGAGCGAGGCCTCGAACGGGCAGGTCTTCAATCTGGGGGGCGGGCCGCCGATCTCTCTGCTCGATCTCGCCCAGGACCTCGCGCGTCTGTCCGGAAAGAGCGAGGTCCTGGTCGTCCCTTTTCCCGAGGAACGGAAGAGAATCGACATCGGGGATTTCTATTCGGACGCCCGCAAGATCGAAGCCGCCCTGGGCTGGAAGTCGACCACGCCCTTTGTCGATGGCCTGGCCAAAACCATCGAGTATTACCGGGCCCACAAGGAACACTATTTGTGACCGCCCCCCTGGCCGTCCCTTTCAACGATCTGAAACCGAAGGTCGCGGCCCACCGCGCCTCCATCGACCGGGCCATCGCGCGCGTCCTCGACCGCGGCTATTTCATCCTGGGCCCCGAGGTCGAGGCCTTTGAGCGGGAACTCGCCTCCGCCATGGGCATGAAGGACGCGGTCGCGGTGGCCAACGGTACCGATGCCATCACCCTTGCCCTTGAAGCCCGCGGCGTCGGCGTGGGAGACGAGGTCATCACCTCGCCGATGTCGGCCGCGTTCTCCGCCCTGGCCATCTCGCGTCTGGGCGCCACCCCGGTGTTCGGCGATATCGATCCTTCGACCATGAATCTCGACCCCGCCACCATCGAGGCCCGGATCACGCCCCGGACCAGGGCCATTCTGCCCGTGCATCTGTACGGCCATCCCGCGGATCTCGATCCGATCATGGCCATCGCGCGCGAACACAAGCTTCAGGTCGTGGAGGACGCCTGCCAGGCCCACGGAGCGCGCTACCAAGGCCGCCCGGTGGGCAGCCTCGCCGGAATCGGAGCGCTCTCCTTCTATCCCACCAAGAATCTGGGCGGGTTCGGCGACGGCGGAGCGATTCTGGTCGACGATCCCGACCTCGCGCGCCAGCTTCGCAAACTGCGCAACGGCGGTCAGAGCGAGCGGTATATGCACGAGATCATCGGGATCAACTCCCGGCTCGACGAGATGCAGGCCGCGATTCTGCGCGAGCTTCTGGAGACCCTTGGAGCGGAGACTTCGCGCCGGCGGGAGATTGCCGAGCGGTATTTCGAAGCCTTCCGGGGACTCTCCCTCGGCCTTCCCGAGGAACAAAGCTACGCAACGGCGGTGTATCACCTCTTCGTGGTGCGACATCCACGCCGCGCGACTTTCATGGCCGCGCTCGCCGAGCGCGGCGTGGGCACGCTCGTTCACTATCCCATAGCCCTCCACCTTCAACGCGCGTATGCCTCGCTGGGCGGGAAGCCCGGAGATCGGCCGATGGTGGAGAAGGCGGCGGATGAAATCGTTTCTCTGCCGGTCTACCCCGAACTCACGGACGAGCAGGTCGGAGTCGTGATCGCGGCGGTCAAGGAAGCCGTCGGCGCCTAGTCAGGACCTGAAGTTCCAGGGTCCGTTCAAGAATCCATCGCTTGCCACAGACCCTCGGAGCCGCCTACGCCATACCCGCAGCCTTCGTTCTCCTGCTGCTTCCCGGACTCACTTTTCTTTCTCTCCTGCGCGCGTCCGCGCGCGACCGGCTGGGCCTCGATGAACGGCTGTTCCTGATCGGCGCTGTATCCGTGGGCGCTTCCGCATGGGTGGCGCTTCTGCTCGCGGAGCTGGGGAGGTTCGGGACGGTTCGAGCCGCGGTGACGGAGTTCGTCGTGTGCGCGGTCGTGGTCATGTTCGCCCGCTGGCGCGGGACCAGGCTGGCCGCCCCCATTAACCGGCCTTCGAGCCTGCGGAGTCTTGCCCCCACCCTGGCCGTTCTCCTGGTGGCTTTCGTGCTGCAGGCGAGGCCCAGCGAGTACATCGTCGGCGGTCGCGATCCCGGAGCCTATGTCTCGGCCATGGGGGTCATTGCGCGCACCGGCGCCATCACCCACCTCGATCCGGTGGTGGCCTCCATTCCGGCCGAAGATCTGGGACTCTTCTACGCCAATCTGGACCAGCCGCCGTTTCGCTTCACCTTCGACGTCAATGAAGAAAAGCGCCAGCCGTCGTGGCCCCGCTTCATGGGGTTCGAGCTCGATCACCCGAAGAGCGGACTGATCACACCCCAGTTCTTCCACCTCTTTCCAGCCTTCGGGGCCTATCTCTTCGAAACCATGGGGGTGCGCGGCGCCCTCGCCACCCCGCCCATTTTTGGAATTCTGGGGACGCTCGCCGCCTTCTTTCTGGCTCGCCGGATGTTCGGCACCGCGGTGGCCCTGATCGGCGCCCTCGGCCTCGCCACCACCGTGCTTGAAGTCTGGTTCGCTCGCTATCCCGTCTCCGAAGGGTTCTCTCAATTCCTGATTCTGGGGGGACTGCTGGCCCACCATCTCGATCAGGAGAGCGACACCCGGGCCTTTGGGTGGCTGGCCGGGGCGCTCTTTGGACTCACCCTTCTGGTTCGAATCGACAGCATTCTGCTTCTTTTCCCCCTGGCCTCCTGGGTGGCGGTCCAGGTTCTGATCCGGGAGGGGAAGTGGCGGTCGCGAGTGGCGAGCGTGGTCCTTCCCTTCGCCATTCTTCTCGCTCACTCCGCCGTCCACGCCCTCTTCTTCAGCAAGAGATACGCGCACCAGATCCTCACCCGCCGCTACTGGAATCATTCCCTCTCGTTCTGGCTGTTCGCGGTCATCGCCTCCTCCATCCTGGCCTTCCTGGTCTGGCGAAACGGACCCAGGTTGATGACCGTGCTTCGCCGTCATGCCGCGACCCTGCGCGTCGCCGCCATCGTGATTCTTGGCCTGATCGCGGTCTACGCCCTGGCTCTCCGGCCATCCCTCTCCGCATGGGCGGGGGGAGATGGGAACGTCAAGGCGGAAAAGCTTGCCGATCCCGCCTTTCTACAGAGTCTCGGCTTCAATCGACTGGCCGCCCACGACGCTCAAGCCCTGAGGCGCTATTCGTGGTTTGTGGGCGCGCCTGCGCTGGCCCTGTCGTTTCTGGGTCTCGGGTTCTTTCTCCGGCGGTGTGGCCCGAACGATGTTCTTCCCCTGGCGGTTCTCCTCGTTTTCTCGGGCTTCTACTTCTACAAGATCCGCGTCTTCAACGACTATTTCTTCGCCATGCGGCGTTACCTTCCGGTGACCCTCCCCTTTACGTTCATCCTGGCCGCCCTGGCTCTCGTCACCATGGCCCAATGGTCGAAGGGATGGAGAATCGGGGCGTATGCGGCCGGAGTGGCGGCGCTAACCGCATCGCTCGTGAATACGCAGCCGATCCTGTCCTTCGTGGATTGGAAAGGAAGCGTCAAGTTCGTGGCCGATGTGGCCCGCCGTTTCGGTCCGCGCGACGTGGTCCTGTTCGAGCAGCCCAAGAGCATTCACCTTCTTTCCCTGCCCCTCTGGGGCCTGTATGGCGCCAACGCACTGGAGTTCCGCCGCTTCAATCCCGATCCCGAGAAACTCCGTCACCTGGTCTCCTCCTGGCGTTCAATCTATCGGAACATCTACTTCGTGACCAGCTACCGAACCGACGTGTGCGGTCTGTTTCTCGAGCGCACCCAAGCTTTCCGGTTCACCTCGGAGGAGTTCGAGTGGACCTACGATCGAGTCCCCTGGAAGCCCGAACCGCGAACGGTGGAGTTCTCTCTCTCCCGCGTGGTCGAGCCCGAAACCCTGAAGGTGACCAGCGAGCCACTCATCGACATCGGCGGGTCCGGAGATCTCCAGACCTCGGGCTTCTTCGAGCCCGAGGCCACCGGAGAAAGAACGTACCGCTGGACCGGCGGCTGCCTGGATGAGAAGGGCAACGCTACCGGGTCCATCTATGTCCCGGCGGCCCGGGAGGGTTCGCGCCTCCGCATCCGCGCCACCGCGCATCTCCGCCCGGAAAACGCCAAGCCCGCCGAGGTAACGGTCTTCTTCAATGATGTCTGGGTGGGCGGGTTTACGGCCGATGGGACCTGGCGCGATTTCGAGGTCACCCTTCCCATTCCGCTTCCGGTCGGATCGAAGATTCTTCGCCTGGACGCGCCGGCATGGCGGCCGTCGAACACGGATCCTCTGGCCAAAGACACCCGAGACCTCGGAATCATGGTGGACAGCATCGAGGTCTTGCCGTCCGGGCCGAAGTCATGAGAATTCTGATGGTGACCTCGTCCTATCCGCTGTTCGAGGGCGACGGCACCGCCCCCTTCATCGAGGAGATCGCGCGGAGCGTCGCCGGCCGCGGCCACGAGGTCGATCTCGTGCTGCCTGCGCATCCAAGACTGGCTCGGGGTGGGGAGCCGGGGTTGCGCTTCTACCCCTTCGCCTATGCGCCGCTTCCGGCCCTCAGGGTGTGGGGCTACGCTCAGAGCATGAATGCGGATCGGGGCTTCAAATGGAAGACGCTCCTGGTCGCGCCGTTCGCCGCTCGCGCCACCGCGCGAGCGGTACGGGGGCGACTCGAGGCCTCGACCTACGATGTGGTTCACGCTCATTGGGTGGTTCCGGGCGGCGTCCTGGCCCGCGGACCCGTACTCGCGGCGTCGAGGCCCTTCGTGATCAGTCTGCACGGCAGCGATGTCTTCGCGGCCGAGCGGAGCGCAGTGGTCGGGTTTCAAGCGCGACGAGCGCTCGCCGCGGCCGGAGCGGTCACCGCGTGCAGCTCCGATCTCCGCGAAAGGGCCCTCCGGCTCGGCGCGCGGGCGGAGAGAACGCGCACCGTCCCCTACGGAGTGGATGCGCGATTCTTTCGGGCCGAGCCCCCTTTGTCCACCGAGCACAGGACGGCGATGCGTCTTCGTCTGGGCGCTTCGCCGGAACAGACCCTGGTGGTCGCGATAGGCCGACTGGTCGAGAAGAAGGGTTTTGCTCATCTTGTGGAGGCGCTTTCCGACACCCCGCAACTCCATCTCGCGATCGTGGGGGACGGCGATCTGCACGAAAACCTTCGCGCCCGCGCCCTTGCCTCCCGATCCTCCGTCACTCTCGCGGGCCGTTTTTCCCGCGCCGAGATCAAAGAAGCGCTCGAATGCGCGGATCTCGCCGCCGTTCCCTCCGTGGTGGACACGATGGGGAATGTGGATGGCCTGCCCAACGCCTTGCTCGAAGCCATGGCGGCCGGGAAAGCGATCGTGGCCAGCCGGGTCGCGGGAATTCCGGACGTGGTGAGGGACGGCGTCGAGGGCGTGCTCGTGCCTCCGAAGGACGCGCGGCGGCTCAAGGAGGCGCTGCTTCGCCTCGCCGGGGACCCGCAGCGCTGCGTCGAACTGGGAAACGCCGCGTCGAACAAGGCTAATCGCGATCTGACCTGGGAACGGGTCGCCGCCACCATCGAGGACTGCTATGTCCAGGCGCAAGCGCTGGCAAAACATTAGAGGCGTAAAGAGCCGCGTCTCGTCCCCGAAGGAGCGGCTCCTGGTCTCCGTGGCGAGCGCCGCCGCTCGCCTGATGACCCCCTTTCTGGTCCGCCCCGGGAGGGACCAGCCGCAGGAGATCCTCGTCCTGCGACTGGATCGAATTGGCGATGTGCTCATGAGTTTTCCCGCCCTGGTCGCCCTTCGCGAGGCGCTGCCCGAGGCGAGGATCCGGCTCGCGGTGGGGGAATGGTCGCGCGAGATTGCCGAGGACGCGCCGGTGGATGAGGTCCTGGTCTGGAGCACACCCTGGGTGGGCCGATTCGACGAAGGCGCGTCGTCCCTGACCGGCCTGTTCAGGACGGCACGTTCGCGTCTCTCCCGAAGACCCGACCTAGCCATTGACCTTCAGGGCGATTTGCGAGCGATCTGGCTGATGACCGCGACCGGAGCCCGGGCCCGGGTCGGCTATGCGAACACCGGGAGTGCTTCGCTGCTTTCGGCCGTGGTTGAGCTCGATGAGAATGTCAGCTTCGTCGAACAGAACTACCGTGCGATGGAGACCGCGCTGGGCCGGGAGCTGCCCCGGAAGCCCTTTCGGTGGCTTGACCAGAAACGTCGATCCACGGGGCGTGAGTTTCTGACCACTTCCCTCGAAGCGGCCGGACTTCGAAGCCAGGGTCCGGTCATCGGCCTGCACCCGGGGGCCGGGCGTCGCATCAAGGAATGGCCTCTCGACCGTTTCGTGGAACTGGGCCGGCGACTCATCAAGGGCAAAGACGCCACCCTGGTGCTCACCGGATCGGCGAGCGAGCGCTCCCGGGCGGCGGTCATCCGGGCCGCGCTCCCGTCCCGCGTGCTCGATCTTTCCGGACAGCTCAACCTGGGCGCTTTGGCCGAGACCATGAGCGCCTGCGACGCCTTCGTCTCGGGGGACACTTCGGCCATGCATTTCGCCTGCGCTCTGGGCCTCCCGTCGGTGGCGATCTTCGGCCCCTCCGATCCGGGGCGGTATTTCTCCGGCGGCGACCTTGGGTTTGGCTCCGGAACCCACATCGCCCTGTCTCCGAGTCTGTGGTGCTCCCCGTGCAATCTCATCCGGCGCCCGCCCGAAGAATGCGATTCCGCGTCCGCGCCCGATTGTCTTCTCGCCATCAGCCCGGAGAGGGTCTTCGAGGCGACGGTGAAAGTGCTATCCGGCTCCTAAGGGGCCGGACTCTCCCGGACCTCGGGTTGCGCCTTCTTCCCGGGCGCGCTTTCGGCCCCGTAGTAAGCGGAGTAGTACCGGCCGTAGTAGTAGGAGTGCCGATGCAGATCCACACGGTTGAGCACCACCCCCAGCACAATGGCGCGCACCGCCCGCAACTGATCGGCGACATGGCGAACCGCCTGTCGCGGTGTCTTGTCACCCGAGCACACCACCACGATGCCGTCTGCCATGGTCGCGATGACCGAGGCGTCGGAAAGCCCGAGGGCCGGGGGGGAGTCGATGATCACCCAGTCATAGCGGTTCCGCGCCTGCTCGATCAGAGTCTTCATCGCATCCGAACCCAGGCGCTCGGCGGAAAGGTTCTGCGGAGACCCGGCGGGCAGCACCTCGAGACCTCGAACCGGTCCGCTCCGGGCCACAAGGTTGACCGGTCCGTCGCTCGCCAGGGCTCCGGAGAGACCGGGGCTCTGGGGAACGTTCAGGAGCTGGTGGACAGAGGGTCGTCTCAGGTCGGCGTCGATGAGAAGAACGCGCGCCTTGTTCTGGGCGAAGAGGATGGCGAGGCCAG
The DNA here is from genome assembly GCA_032127745.1 of Acidobacteriota bacterium. Lineage (GTDB taxonomy): Bacteria > Acidobacteriota > Vicinamibacteria > Fen-336 > JAGNNV01 > JAGNNV01. Next base: position 6,052 of record JAQBHL010000041.1, on the reverse strand, counting down.
CCGCCACCGTGGATTTACCCTCTCCCGGGGATGCGCTGGTGAAGGCCAGAACCTTCGGACGGGACGAAGCCGATCCGTAGATCAGGTTGGTTCTCACCACCCGAAGTGAATCTGCGAGGCCAGTCCGGGCGTCGGCGATCGCGGGAGCGATCGAACCCTGGGGCAGCTTGCGAATCAAGGGGACGATGCCCAGAAAGGGGAGCCCAAGGCCTTCCTTCACATCTTCGGGCGATTGCACCGAATCGTCGAATCGCTCGGACATCCAGGCGAGAAGCAGGCCGCCCAGCAAACCGCCAATCACCGAGAAAAGGAAATTGCGCTGCCGCTGCGGGGAGATCGGAACATCGGAGGGCCGGGCGCTTTGAATGATCTCGGCGTCGATGATGATGGGCGAGGCATTGGCCTGACGCTGGAAGAGAGTCTCGATGGAGCTTCGGCTGGCCTCGAACTTCTTGCGCTCGAGAGAGTAGCCAAGGGACTCCTTCTCCAGGTCCGCCAGTTCTTTCTGAATCCGCGCCATGTTGGCCCGCAGACGAGCCTCCTCGTTGACCGCCAGCTGGTACTCGGAGTCCGCACCTTCTCCGAGGGAGCCGAACTCCTGGGCCAGGCGCTGCCTGGCCGCTTCCAGCTGCTGCTGCACGGCCAGAACGTCGGGGTGCCTGGGTCCGAGAGTGGAGAGCAGGGCGGCTTCGCGATCTTCAAGATCGGCGACTCGGACCGAGGCGGCGCGGATCAGCGGATCGGAACGAACCGCCGCCGCCCCGCCGTTGAGCTGGATCGCCTCCCGCCGTCGGGCCTCCCGACCCACGCGGGCAGTCTGAGCGTTGATCAACGTCTCCTGAAACGCCCGGAACTCTCTCTCCAGCATGGCCTTCCGAATCTCGAGATCGCCCAGGCCCGACTGGCCGCCCATCTCCCGCAGGCCGCTCATCTGTTCGGTCAGCCGCTGTTCCTTCTCCTCGACCTGCGAGCCCAGAGCCCGCCGCGCGGTTTCCACCGCGCGGTCGTTCGCGTCGCTGGTTTCACGCAGGTACTGATCCACGATCGCGTTGGCCACGTCGGCCGCGATCTTCGGATCGTAGGCGGAGAAGCGGATGTCGATCCAGGTCGATCTGGCTTCGCCACCAACCCTGAGCCGGGACCGGAACGCCGTGACGGTATCGGTGGGCGAGGTGGACTCATCGTTGCCCATGAGTCTCCCCCATTCGGACCGCATCCGCTCCGGCCAGCTTCCGATCGGCCCCAACGCCAGCTCTCTGCGCGCCGCCGGGTCCAGGTTGGCCACCATGCGCACCCCGAACTCCGGGCTGCCGATCGCCGACCTTTGTCGCTCGAGAATCGCGCCCAGGCGTGTCTGTTCCGTGGACATCCGGGCGAGCGGATTGGCGGACATGGCCTCGGAAATGGCGACCACGGAATAGCCCTCATAGACCGGGCGGAGGGTGTAGTTGTAGATCGTGGCCGCGGCCAGGGCAGACGCGAGCGCGAGAGCGATCAGACGCCGCCGCCGGACGACGATCATCCATTCCCGCCGCAGTCCGGGGACGACGTCAAAGCGTTCTTCGTTGAATGCGTTATCTGTGGCTGGCAGGGGTCGGCTCCGGGGATTAGCGTATCCCACTCTGGCGGCCGGAGATCTTCGCAGAAGAGCTTGAGTGGGGAACCCGCCGCGAGAGGCGCAGGCTGGACGAGGCAGGCCGGGGAGGACACGGACGCGCAAACACAATGGGTACGGGAGGGCTAGAGTAGGCATGCCACCCGACAAGCAGTTTTCCCCGGGAAAACCACCCCCACCATCGAAGGACATCGCCATGTTTGTGACCCCGAACGCTCTCGTGCTGCTCCTTGCTCTCCAGGCGCCGGACCGGATCCTGGTGAACGGGGTGGTGCATACGATGGACGACGCCCATCCTCGGGCCGAGGCCGTGGCCATGACCGCGGGGCGAATCTCCGCGGTGGGGTCGACCGCGGAGCTGCTGGCCGCCCAAGGTCCCCAAACGGAAGTCATCGATCTCGAGGGCGCCACCGTGATCCCCGGAATCAAGGAGAGTCACGGCCACTTCGTGGGCGTCGGTCAGGCCCAGATGACGCTGAACCTCGTGGGCACGAAGAGCTGGGAGGAAGTGGTGGCCCGCGTCGCGGCCGCGGTCAAGAACCGTCCCAAGGGGGCCTGGATCGTGGGTCGAGGCTGGCACGAAGAGAAGTGGGAGACGAGGCCAAAGCATCAGGTGCGGGGCTTCCCCCGAAACGACGAGCTCACCGCCGTCTCTCCTGACCACCCGGTGTACCTGGGCCGGGCCGACGGTCACGCCGGATTCGCCAATGCTCGCGCTATGGCTCTGATGGGAATCACGAAAGAGACCAGGCCGCCGGCGGGCGGCGAAATCATCCGGGATGAGAACGGAGAAGCCACCGGCGTCTTCATCGACCGGGCCCAGGCACTGATCCGCCCGCCCGATCCCACGGAGAACGACATTCGCGAGGCCATTCGCCTGGCCACCGAAGAGTGCCTGAGGAAGGGCATCACCTTCTTCGACGACGCGGGCGCGGATCTTCAGACCATTGCTCTGTACCAGGATCTCGCGGCCAGAAACCAGCTGGGAGTGCGTCTGTACGCCATGATCCGCGGCCTCGACAATCTCAAGCGATTCGGTGCGCCCCAACCGGGAGGAGCCGACTCGTTCCTGAGCATCCGCTCGCTCAAGCTTTCGATCGATGGCGCCCTGGGTTCTCGAGGCGCCAAACTGCTGGAACCCTACCTGGATGATCCCGGCCACACCGGGTTGTGGGTCACCGATCCGGCGGCGGTCCGCGAAGCCGCGCTCTATGGAATCGAGCACGGATTCCAGGTCAACGTGCACGCGATCGGCGATGCCGGGAATCGAGAGGTCCTGGACGCCTTCGAGGCGGCCATGAAGGCGCATCCGGAGAAGAAGGACGTGCGCTTCCGCGACGAGCACTCCCAGATCCTCGATGAACGTGACATCCCCAGATTTGGGAAGCTCGGGGTCATCGCTTCGATTCAGGGGATCCATGCAACCTCCGATCTCCCCTGGGCTTCCGAACGGCTGGGAGAGGCCAGAGTTCTCGAGGGTGCCTACGTCTGGCAGAAACTCAGGAAATCCGGGGCCGTGCTCATCAACGGAACCGACGCTCCGGTCGAGGATGTCGATCCGATCAAGTCCTTCTACGCCTCGGTCACGCGTCAGAGCGAAGCCGGTGTTCCTCCGGGCGGTTTCCAGCCGGATCAGCGGCTCACCCGTCTCGAGGCCCTCCGCTCGTACACGAAGGACGCGTACTGGGCATCTTTCGCGGAGAAGAACGGCGGCACCATCGAACCGGGCAAGTGGGCGGACCTGACCGTCCTCTCGAAGGACATCCTGAGCGTTCCCGATGCCGAAATTCTCAACACCGAGGTTCTGTACACCCTCGTGAATGGGAAGGTGGCCTATCGCGCGAGTGCGGCGAGCCAGCCCGCGCCGCGCTGAAAAGGCGGTCCTAGTTCACCCCGCCCATGAGTCTCTTGATGGTGGGACTGAGGGCCAGGCAGACGAGGCCCGCCGCGGCCGTGGTCAGACACACCGCTCCGAACAGCGAAGGCAGAGGGAATTTTTCGAACTGGCCTGCGACCTCGCCGCCCACGAAATTCCCGATGGACGTGGCCATGAACCAGACGCCCATGATCGATCCGGCGAGTCGGGCCGGGGCCAGCTTGGTCATGGTCGAAAGGCCGACCGGAGACAGACAAAGTTCCCCGATGGTGTGGAGCAGATACACCGAGGTCAGCCACATGGGCCCGACCGCCGCGTCTCCATTGGCCGCAGAGATGCGCGCCGCGATCGCGATCACCCCGAAGCCGGCTCCCACGAACAACAGACCGAGGGAGAACTTCACCGGTGACGAAGGCTCAACCCCGGCCCGGCCCATGCGAATCCACAGCCAGGCGAAGATGGGCGCGAAGATGATCAGAAACACGGAATTCGTGGACTGGTGGAAGCTCGAAGGGAACGACATGCCGAGGATCTCATTCCGGGTGAACCGGTCGCCGAAAAGATTGAGGCTGGAACCGGCCTGCTCGAAGCCCGCCCAGAAGAGGGCGGCGAAGACGAAAAGGATGAGGACGGCGTAGGCGCGCTTCCTCTCGACGCCAGGGTCGGTTTGAGATACGAACCACACGAAAAAGGCGGCGGTCCCGACCACGAACAGCCAGTTGCGATAGTCCCACAAGCCGTAGAAGAGGCCGGCGACGATCGCGCAGGCGCCGGCGATTTGCGCCCACAGAAGGGCCGGATTGGGTGCCCGGTTGACCACCGGCGTTTCGGCCAACCGCCGCCCGCCCATCGTGTACTGGACCAGGCCCAGAGTCATGCCCACCCCGGCCGCCCCAAAACCCCAATGCCACGAGTCCTCCGGTCTCATGCCCATCGAACTCAGAACGCCCTTGAAGGTCTCGCTTTGCGCCAGCCAGCCGCACACTAGAGGCGAGAGGAAAGCGCCCAGATTGATACCCATGTAGAACAAAGAGAAGCCGGCATCCCGCCGCTGGTCCTGGGCCTCGTAGAGCGTGCCTACAATGGCGCTGACGTTCGGCTTCAAAAGCCCGGTTCCGGCCACGATGAGGACCAGTCCGAGGAAGAAGAGGGAAGACACGCCAAAGGCCAGGCAGAAGTGTCCGATGGCGATCAGAACCCCGCCCACGAAGACCGACCGTCTCAGCCCGAGCAGACGATCCGCGACGTAGCCCCCGGGGATGGCCGCCATGTACACCGCGGCGGTATACGCTCCGTAGATCGCGGCGCCGTCCGCGGCGGAGAGTCCCATGCCTCCGGCGGTCACGGCCGCGGTCATGTAGAGGAGCAGGATGGCCCGCATTCCGTAGTAGGAGAACCGCTCCCACATCTCGGTGAAGAAGAGCGTGGAAAGGCCGCGCGGATGGCCGAAGAAGGAGGTGTCCAGGGAAGCGCTCATCCCGCCATCTTGCCTCAGATCGCGCCCGGTCACGAAATGACGGCCCTCCTCGATCCGTTCCTTCTAGAATCGCCGGGTCTTCCGCGAACGAGCCTCCCGCAACTGAGAGCCCGCGAGAGCCCGCGAAATCCCTTGACCAAGACTCCGGCCCTCCTTCCCAAGAGCGATCCGCCGCTTCAGGCGACCGAGGTCTCCGGCGAGCGCCTGACCTTCACCGATGAAGGCTCAGGAAAGCCAATGGTTCTCCTCGCTGTTCATGGAGTGCCCGGATCCTCGCGGGACTTCCGCTATCTCGCTCCGCCCCTGACCGATTTCGCCCGTCTCGTCCGGGTGGACCTGCCCGGGTCCGGAGGGTCTGCGCCGCGCCGCGATGCCCTGAGGAGTCTCGAAGCGCGGGCCGAGACCGTCCTTCGCCTCGCCGACCACCTGGGGATTCGGGGTTTCGGCGTGATTGGACATTCGATGGGCTCCGGCACCGCTCTGCTCACCGCCGCCATGGCCCCGGATCGCGTTTCTCATCTGGTGCTGATCGCGCCCATGGGGCTCCGGCCGCACCGTGGCCTTTCCCGGTCCGCGGCGTCTTTCGGGCGTCTGGCTCTGATGCTCCGCGTGCCGGGTTTGCGCCATCTCCTGCTGAGACAGGTGAGGAGCCACTACAAGAAGAACCGCTTCCCCCGAGCCGAGGAAATGACGGCGCACGACTACGCGATTCAGTTCGAGGCCCTCACCGCCGCCGATTACCCTCTCTTGAAACGCGCGGCCGCCAAGCCCCTGCCCGCGAAGACGCTGGTCGCCTTCGCCGCCGATGATCATCTGGTGGAGCCACAGATTCCGATCGAGCTCGCGGCCGCGATTCCCGGGTCGAAGACGCTTCGTTTCGAAACCGGCGGTCACGTCATCCAGAAGACCCGGGCGGGCGAGATCGCGCGCGCGATCCGCGGACTCTAGTGTCCTGCCTCACAAGTACGCGTCACATGGGAGCGCCGATGCATCCCGGATCGCCGCGTTGCTCGTCGTTGCATATGCTGGATATGCGGCCTCCTCGGCGCCTTGCGCTCCGGGCGCCTCGACACTCGCATGTGCC
>JAQBHL010000040.1:0-8811 GCA_032127745.1 Acidobacteriota bacterium | reverse complement strand
GATGGTAGCCAGGGCCCGCAACACCAGACGAAGGAGCACATCCTGCTCGCGCGTCAGGTGGGCGTGCCCTCCGTCGTGGTCTTCCTCAACAAGTGCGACCTGGTCGACGATGCCGAGCTCCTCGATCTGGTCGAACTCGAGGTTCGCGAGCTGTTGAAGCACTATGGCTTCCCCGGCGACGACATCCCGGTGATCCGCGGCTCCGCGGTCAAGGCCCTGGACGGCGACGGCAAGGACGCGGGCGCTGCGCCCATCCTCAAGCTCATGGAGGAGGCGGATCGCTACATTCCGCTTCCCACCCGTGAGATCGACAAGCCGTTCCTGATGCCCATCGAAGACATCTTCACCATCTCCGGCCGAGGCACCGTCGCCACCGGCCGGGTGGAGCGCGGCAAGGTCAAGGTGGGTGAGGAAGTCGACCTCGTCGGCCTCCGTCCGACCGAGAAGAAGGTTGTCACCGGCATCGAGATGTTCAAGAAGCTGCTTGACGAAGGCACCGCCGGCGACAACGTCGGCGTCCTGCTCCGCGGCACTGAGCGCAAGGACATCGAGCGCGGCATGGTTCTGGCCAAGCCCGGCAGCATCAAGCCCTTCATCAAGTTCAAGGGCGAGGTCTACATTCTCACCAAGGAAGAGGGCGGCCGTCACACCCCCTTCTTCACCGGTTATCGCCCGCAGTTCTACTTCCGCACCACGGACGTCACCGGCGTCGCCACCCTGCCCACCGGCGTTGAGATGGTCATGCCGGGGGACAACACCCAGGTGGAAGTGACCCTCAACAACCCGATCGCCATGGAAAAGGGCCTTCGGTTCGCCATCCGCGAGGGCGGCCGCACCGTGGGGTCCGGCACGGTTTCGGACATCATTGAATAGTGAGTAGTTGTCACTACTCCAATGGTCGATAGAGAAGCGAGTCAATAAAAGTCATGATGCTCAACGAAAAGATCCGAATCCGGTTGCGCGCGTTCGATTACCGCGTTCTGGATCAGTCCACGTCCGAGATCGTCGACACCGCGAGACGGACCGGCGCCCGGGTGGCCGGCCCCATACCGCTGCCGACCATCAAGAATCGCTGGACCGTTCTGCGCTCGCCTCACGTCGATAAGAAGAGCCGCGAACAGTTTGAGATTCGCACCCACAAGCGAATCATCGACATCTGCGAGCCCACCCCTCAGACGGTGGACGCGTTGATGAAGCTCGATCTTCCGGCGGGCGTTGACGTCGAGATCAAGGCTTTCGGCAAGGAGCACGCTAGAACGTAGAGGAGAGATTCGACAGTGGCCTACGGGAGCCCGGGCGAAAGCCGCGGAGAGCCCGGAACCACCGGCGAACAACCACGATGCCAGTTCAGGGAATCATCGCAAAAAAGGTCGGCATGACCCAGGTCTACGGAAAGGACGGCAGGGCTATCCCTGTCACCGTCCTCACCGCGGGTCCCTGCGTCGTTGTCGAGCGGAAAACCACCGCGAAACACGGCTACTCGGCTGTCCAGGTCGGCTTTGTCGAAGACAAGCGAGTGAAGCACACCACCAAGCCCATGCAGGGACACTTCAAGAAGGCCGGCATTCCGCCGACCCGCTTGACCAGGGAGTTCCGGGTTCAAGAAGCCGATGCCATCAATCCGGGCGACAAAGTCAATGTGTCGCTTTTCGGAGCGGGCGACAAGGTGAGCGTCACCGGAACCAGTAAGGGCAAGGGGTTTGCCGGCGTGGTCAAGCGTCACCACTTCCGGGGCGGCGACGGCACCCACGGTTCCATGCACCACCGGGCTCCGGGCGGCATCGGCGCCTCGGCCTATCCCTCGCGCGTCATCAAGGGACTGCGCGGCGCCGGGCATATGGGCACAGATACGGTGACCACCAAGAACATGCAGGTGGTGGAGATCGACGAGGAGAACAACCTTCTCGTGGTGAAAGGCGCCGTCCCCGGCGCCATTTCCTCTTACGTCATCGTCAACAAGGCCGGCTCCCGCCGGACCGGAAAGTAAGAGGGTTCCATGGCTGAAACCCCCAAGAGCAAGACCAAGACGATGAAAACTTCGCCCAAGCCGAAAGCCGGCAAGCCGGCCAAGGTGGCCCGGGTTCCCAAGGCCGCGGCGGCTTCAAAGCCCGCCCGGGCCGCGAAGCCGGTCAAGGCCGAAAAGCCCGCGGCCGAAAAGCGAGCGAAGGTCGCGAAGCCGGTCAAGGCCAAGGCGGAGCCAAAGGCCGCGCCGGCGCCCGTGAAGACGGCAGACGGCGCTCTCGTGGTAACCGGCTCAGACGGCAGGGCCACCGGCGAGGTGAAGCTCGCGCCCTCGGTTTTCGAGCTGCGCCCGAACGATCACCTCCTCTACGAGGCGGTCAAGCTCTACCGCGCGGGAGGCCGCGCCGGCACCCACAAGACCAAGAACCGTGGCGACGTTTCCGGTTCCGGCAAGAAGCCTTGGAAGCAGAAGGGCACGGGTCAGGCGCGGGTCGGCGAGAAGCGGACGCCCCTGTGGCGCCACGGTGGCACGGTCTTCGGACCCACCCCCCGCGATTACTCCTACTCCATGCCGAAGAAGGCCCTGGTGGCGGCACTTCGCCAGGCCCTGTCCACCAAGAACCGCACCGGATCGCTCCGGATCGTCGAGTCGATCACCGCCGACGTACCGAAGACCAAGGCCTTGAAGGCCGCGATCGACGCCATGAACTTCGACGGGAAGACGATCTACGTCGAGAGTGAGCCCTCCGACGCCCTCCTCCTCTCCAGCCGGAACATCCCGGGCTTCCGAGTGATCGAGGCCTCCCACCTGACCGTTTACGACATCCTCAACTGCAAGACGCTCGCGGTTTCGACCGGAGCGCTCTCGCGTCTCGAAGAGAGACTCTCCCGATGAACACCCTTTTCGAAGTCATCCGTCGTCCGCTTGTGACGGAGAAGACCACCATCCAGAAGGAGACGATCCGCACTCTCGTCTTCGAAGTCCATCGCGATGCCACCAAATCCGAGATCAAGAAGGCGGTCGAGAAGCTGTTCAGTGTGAAAGTCGAGCAGATTCGCGTTGCGAACATGCCCGGCAAGCTTCGCCGCCAGGGCCGCTATTCGGGCCATCGCCCCGATTGGAAGAAGGCCTACGTCCTCCTCAAAGAGGGCGAGAAGATGATCGAGTTCCACGAGGCCCTCTAGAAGAAATCCCATGGCTCTCAAGACCTACGCTCCCACCACCCCCGGCCGCCGGACCATGGCGACTCCCTCGTTCGACGAGATCACCAAGACCCGTCCCGAGAAGGCGCTCACCGAGCCCCTGAAGAAGTCGGGTGGTCGCGACTCGCGTGGCCGCCTCACCATCCGGTTCAGAGGCGGCGGCCACAAGCGGCGCTACCGGGTGATCGACTTCAAGCGCAACAAGGACGGCATCACCGCCAAGGTTGCCGCGATCGAGTACGATCCGAACCGCTCGGCTCGCTTGGCCCTTCTGCACTACACCGACGGCGAGAAGCGTTACATTCTTTGCCCCGACGGTCTCGTGGTCGGCAAGACCGTGATCTCCGGCGAGGGTGCCGACATTCTCCCCGGCAACTCGATGCCCATCCAGCGGATCCCCTCGGGCACCATCATCCACAACATCGAGCTCCGCCCGGGTAAGGGCGCGCAGATGGTGCGGAGCGCCGGGGTCGGCGCCCAGCTGGTGGCCAAGGAAGGCGACTACTCGCAGATCAAGCTGCCCTCGGGCGAAATCCGCAAGGTCCACGTTCTGTGCAAGGCCACCATCGGCCAGGTCGGCAACGCCGAGCACAAGAACGTGAAGCACGGCAAGGCTGGCCGCAAGCGCTGGCTGGGCAAGAAGCCCCACAATCGTGGCGTGTCCATGAATCCGGTCGACCACCCCCACGGTGGAGGCGAGGGTCGAACCTCCGGTGGTCGTCACCCCGTGACTCCGTGGGGCAAGCCCACCAAGGGTTACAAGACGCGCCGCAACAAGCGCACGCAATCCATGATTGTGAAGAGACGGAAGTAGAACTCCAATGGCAAGATCAACCTCCAAGGGTCCGTTCATCGACGGCCATCTGCTCAAGAAGATCGAAGAGCAGAACAAGACGCTCGACAAGAAGGTCATCAAGACCTGGTCGCGACGTTCGACCATCTTCCCCGAGATGGTGGGCAACACCATCGCGGTCTACAACGGGAAGAAGTTCGTCCCGGTGTACGTGTCCGAGAACATGGTCGGGCACAAGCTGGGCGAGTTCTCGCCCACCCGGACCTTCAAGAGCCATTCCTCCAAGGTCGAGAAGGTGGCGAAGACCGCCGCCGCGGCCGCCCCGGCGGTGAAGGTTTAACCCATGCTCGAAGTCAAGGCGGAAGCCAAATACATCCGCACCTCGGCCCAGAAGACGGGCCTGGTGCTCGCCACTATCCGCGGGAAGTCGGTGAGCGACGCCATCGCGACCCTGCAGTTCTCCGAGAAGAAAGTGGCGAAGAGCGTCGAGAAGGTGCTCCGGTCCGCGATCGCGAACGCAACCCAGGAGGCCGAGCGGGTTCAGCAGCGCCGTCTCGACGAAGAGGACTTGGTGGTCTCGCAGGCCTATGCGAACCAGGGCCCTTCGTTCAAGCGGGTGCGTCCGGCGCCGATGGGCCGGGCCTACCAAACGATCAAGCGAACCACCCACATCGTGGTTCATCTGGCGGAAAAGGAATAACGCTCACCATGGGTCAAAAAGTTCACCCTGTCGGCTTCCGGCTTGGCTACAACAAGCCCTGGCGCAGCCGCTGGTACGCGGCGGCCGACTACGCCAAGCTGCTTCACGAAGACCTGAAGCTCAAGAAGGATCTCAAGGCGCGCTTCCAGCATGCCGGGGTTGCCAAGATCGAGGTCGAGCGCGCGACCAACAAGCTGAAGGTCGGCATTTTCACCTCGCGCCCCGGGATCATCATCGGCAAGAAGGGCCAGGAGGTCGAGAAGCTCAAGCAGGAGCTGCAGAAGAGCACGGGCAAGGAGGTCTTCATCAACATCCAGGAGATCCTGAAGCCGGAGCTCGATGCGCAGCTCGTCTCCGAGTCGGTGGGCGGGCAGCTCGAAAAGCGCATCGCCTTCCGCCGGGCCATGCGCAAGGCGGTCGAATCCGCGCTTCGTTTCGGGGCCAAGGGCATCAAGATCCGGGTTTCGGGGCGGTTGAACGGCGCGGAAATCGCGCGGTCCGAGTGGTATCTCCATGGACAACTCCCGCTCCACACTCTGCGGGCCGACATCGACTACGGTTTCTCTGAAGCCAAGACGACCTACGGCCGAATCGGTGTGAAGTGCTGGATCTACAACGGCGAGACCGAGCCGGTTTCCGCGCGCAGCCGCAACCTGGCCCAGGCGGGTTCGACTCTCGGAGCAGGAGCGTAAGTCCATGTTGATGCCCAAGAAGGTCAAGTACCGCAAGCAGCAGCGCGGAAAGCGGGCGGGCAAAGCCTGGTCGGGAAGTTCCGTCTGCTTCGGCGACTACGGCCTCAAGGCCACCGAAGTCGCCTGGGTCACGGATCGCCAGATCGAGTCGGCCCGCATCGCAATCTCGCGTCATGTGAAGCGTGAGGGCCGCATGTGGATTCGCATCTTCCCGGACAAACCCATCACCAAGAAGCCCCAGGAGACTCGAATGGGCAAGGGCAAGGGCGCTCCGGACCAGTGGGTCGCGGTGGTCAAGCCCGGACGCGTGCTCTACGAGATGGAAGGCGTTTCTGAAGCGATGGCCAAGGAGGCGTTCCGGCTGGCCGCCCACAAGCTGCCGGTGAAGACGAAGTTCGTCCGCCGCTTCGAGATGGAAGTGGTGAGGTAAGCAGAGTGAAACTCGAACAACTGAGAGAAATGGGCCCGGAGGCCCTGGTCGCCCTCGAGCGCGAACAGCGCGAGAAGATTTTCAAACTGCGCTTCCAGCATTCCATGGGGCAGCTGGACTCCCCGGCGAGTTCGAAGGCGGCCAAGCGCGATCTCGCGCGGACCCTCACCGTGGCCTCCGAGAACCGGCGCGGCGGCAAAGCCTGAAGGCGCCGAGCCCCAATCAAGGATATTCCAAGGATATGACAGCCACACTTGACCAGACGGCCCCGGCCGAGAAGACTCGCCGCCAGAACATCAAGGTGGGCGTGGTCACCTCCGACAAGATGGAGAAGACCCGCACGGTCGCGGTCCAGCGCTCCGTTCGCCACCCCTTCTACAAGAAGATCATCCGCCGCACCTCCAAGTTCCATGTCCACGATGAGAAGAACGTCTCGCGTGAAGGCGACACGGTCAAGATCGTGGAGACCCGCCCGCTCTCGAAGCTGAAGCGGTGGCGTCTGATCGAAGTCATCGGCAAAGGCAAGGCCAAGGACTAGGCCCAAGGAAACGTTTGAACCGAAGACCGAAGATTAAGACTCAAGCGAAGACTGAAGAGAGAAACCAACCATGATTCAAATGCGAACCGTTCTGGACGTCGCCGACAACTCGGGGGCGCGGAAAATTTCGTGCATCCTCCCCTTGGGCAACGCCACCGGACGCTACGCGGGTCTCGGCGACATCATCACCGCGAACGTCAAGGAGTCCACCCCCGAAGCCCCCGAGAACGTCCGGAAGGGCAAGGTCGTCAAGGCCGTGATCGTCCGGGTGCGCAAGGAACAGCGTCGCAAGGACGGCTCCTACATCCGGTTCGACCGCAACGCCGCGGTTCTGATCAAGGAAGACAACGAACCGGTGGGAACGCGCGTCTTCGGGCCGGTGGCGCGCGAACTCCGCGACCGCAAGTTCATGAAGATCGTCTCTCTCGCCCCCGAGGTTCTCTAGGCCTGATCAAAGCTCCAGGCTCAAGCAAAAACACTATGGCATTCAGGTTTTCCCGCAAGAACGGCCCCCAAAAGGTCGAGAGGATCCGCCTTCACAAGGGTGACCTTGTCGAAGTGCTCACCGGCAAAGACCGGAGGAAGCGCGGCAAGATTCTCGAAGTCAATCGCGTCACCGGACGGGTCATCGTCCAGGGCGTCCAGATGATCAAGCGCCACACCCGGCCCAATCCGCAGCGCAATATCAAGGGCGGCATCGCCGAGCGCGAGGGCTCCCTGCACGCGTCGAACGTGATGGTGGTTGCCTCCGAGAACAACAAGCGCTCCCGCATCGGCTCCCGGGTCGTGGACGGGCAGCGGGTCCGGGTGGCCATCAAGACCGGAGAGGTGCTGGACAAATGACGGCCAGACTGAAGGAAGCGTTCACCAAGACTCTGGTTCCCCACCTGATGAAGGAGGGCGGCTACACCAACGTGATGGCGGTGCCCCGGCTCAGGAGCGTGGTCCTGAACATGGGGGTGGGCGAAGCCACCCAGAACATCAAGATCCTCGATGCCGCCTCCGAGGAACTCGGACGCATCGTCGGGCAGAAGCCGGCGATCCGCCGGGCCAAGAAAGCGGTCGCCGCCTTCAAGCTTCGAGAGGGCATGCCCATCGCCGCCACCGTTACCCTGCGGGGCGACCGGATGTACGAGTTCGTGGATCGCCTGTTCAACATCGCCCTCCCCCGGGTTCGCGACTTCCGGGGCGTCTCCAACAACGCCTTCGACGGGCGCGGGAACTACACCCTCGGTCTCAAGGACCAGATCATCTTTCCGGAGATCGACTACTCAAAGGTCGAGAAGCTCCGGGGCATGAACGTCACCTTCGTCACCACGGCGAACACCGACGGCGAGGGCCGAGCGCTGCTCAAGGCCCTCGGCATGCCCTTCCGCAACTAGGACCTTAGGAGAACAGAAGTGGCCAAGACCTCGCTCATAGCAAAGGCGCTCAAGAAACCGCGTTTCGCGGTTCAGGGCTACACGCGTTGCCGCCGTTGCGGCCGTCCGCGTGGGTATCTCAGGAAGTTTGAAATGTGCCGGATCTGCTTCCGTCAGCTCGCCCTCGCCGGGGAAATTCCCGGCGTGGTCAAGGCAAGCTGGTAGGACGTCTGTTGACCTCCTTGGAAACGACAAAGGCCTCTTAAGGTAAGCAAAGCTCATGAATATGACCGATCCCATCGGGGACATGCTGACACGCATCCGCAACGGTGTGCGGGCGCGCGCGCCCAAGGTTGATGTGCCCGCGTCTCGTCTGAAGACCGAGATCGCCAAGATCCTCAGGGACGAAGGCTACATCGCCAACTTCAAACCCAGCGACCCCAAACCCGCCGCCGCCAAGCCGCCGGTGATCCGGATCTATCTCCGGTACGGGCCCAACCTCGAAAAGGTCATCACCGACCTCCAGAGGGTGTCCCGTCCTGGCTGCCGGATCTACTGCCGGAAGGACGGAATTCCGCGCGTCTACGGCGGTCTTGGCATCAATATCCTCTCGACCCCGAAGGGTCTCATGACCGGCCGCGCCGCCACTCAGGCGGGGGTGGGCGGCGAGATTCTCTGCAACGTCTGGTAACCATCCAAATGTCCCGCATAGGCCGTAAACCCATTCCCCTTCCCCAGGGCGTCACCATCAACGTCACCGAGGGTTCCCTCACCGTCAAGGGGCCCAAAGGGTCGCTCGTCGCTCCGCTTCCTCCCGGCATTTCCGCCGAGGTGAAGGGGACGGAGCTCCTGTACGCCCGCAAGGACGACAATCGCCAGCAGCGCGCCTTCCACGGTCTGGCTCGCGCCCTCGGCAGCAACGCCATCAAGGGAGTAACCGCAGGGTTCACCAAAGAGATGGACATCGTGGGCGTCGGTTACCGTGCCCAGAGCGAGGGAAAGAGCAAGATCGTGTTCTCGCTTGGCTACTCTCACCCGGTTGAGTACCTGATCCAGGAGGGCGTCACCGTCACCGTGGACAAACAGACTCATCTGGTGGTGACCGGCATCGACCGCCAGAAGGTCGGGCAGG
>JAQBHL010000039.1:0-8533 GCA_032127745.1 Acidobacteriota bacterium | reverse complement strand
CTGCGTTGCTCGCGCCCCGAGGGCAGGCTTCGCGCTCGTTGCATATGCTGGATATGCGGCCTCCTCGGCGCCTTGCGCTCCGGGCGCCTCGGCGCCGACTTATGCAACGTACTTCTGTTACAGGACACTAGCCAGCAGCCCGTGGTGAAAGTCGGGCCCCGCCCTTAGCGGATCCTTTCCGCCGAGCTCTGCGTTGCTGAACCTCGAAGTATTCCCGATATTCCTTCGGTCCGGCGCATTGATCTGACGAAAAATCTCTCGCTAAGGACGCGACCGGACTTTCACCACGGGCTGCCGGGCTGCGGCCCGGGGCCCCTCTCCGCTCGACCCCGGGGTTGGACCGACCGGCGGCCTTCCGCCATGCTTCGAACACACCCTGAAAATCGGGTCCCGGCCGCGCGCTCCTTGCTCATCTCAACGAGAGCCTCTGCCTTGCAGGGGGAAGGCGACGGTGAAGGTGACACCGGATCCGTCCCGGCGGTTCGCGGCGCTGACCGTCGCCCGATGGAAGTCGGCGATGGACTTCACGATGGTGAGACCCAGGCCGAGATGAACCTTCCCGGAACCATTGCGCGGCCGGGAGGACACCATGGACTCGAAGAGCCGGTCGGCGACTTCATCGGACAGCCCCAAGCCTTCGTTGCCGACGGCCAGAAATCCTATCCCCAGACCCCGGGTCAGCCGGATGTCGACCGGCGTGCCCTCGCGCGCGAAGTCGAGAGCGTTCTCGACCAGCTTGTCGAGGAGCTGGGCCACCAGGTCGGGAGCGCCCTCGACGATCAGGGACCGGCCCGCGGTCTCGATGTTCAGATCGATCGGCCGCCGGGGATGGGCGAGACGATAGCCCTCCACGCATCCGGCCACCACCTGAGCGAGGTCGAAGGCTTCGGGCTCGCTGGTGGCGAGGGTTTGTTCGAGGCGCGAGGCCTCGGTCATGCGTTGAACGATGGTGACCAGCCGGGACAGGCCTTCATCGGCGCGATCGAGGTACACCGCCGCCGGTTCCGGCACCTGATGAAGGCGCAGATTGTCGAGGGAGGAGCGCACCACCGCCACCGGGGTCCGGATCTCGTGGGAGAGCCGGCTGCGCAGGCCCTCGAGATAGGCGGTGTATTGCTGCTGACGCTCCAGCATGGTCCCGAAGCTGCGCGACAGATCGCCCACCTCGTCGCGCGCCAAAGACGGCGGGATCGCTCCCCGCACCCGGCCCTGGCGGTCAATCGCGCGCTCCACCGCGTTCCGCAGGCCGCGAATCCGGAACGAGAGCCGCGTCGCGAAAGCGAGCAGAATGAGAGCGCCGAAGAGCACCACAAAAGCGATGGAGAAGAACAAACGCTCGAACGCCCGATTGCGGGCGGCCAGAGTTTCGTTGGTGGTCTCCTCGGCCAGAATCACGCCCACCACCTGCCCCTCGCTCCAGACCGGCTCCGCGGCCGAGAGAACCACGGCCCGTCCGTCGGTGGTGCGCCGTCTCCACTGGGCGCCCGTCCCTTGCAGCGCCTCCGTGATCTCGGAGCCCCGGAGCTCCCTGGCCTCCGGCCCCTGATCGGTGAAGTCTTCGGTGGGCTGGGTCAGGATGGAGCCGTAGATCGGACGCAGGGTCATGACCAGGCTCTGTCGCCAGGTCGGAGGCGGTTGCGGGGTGCGACCGGCCTGGAGAGTTCCAGCCTGGGCCAGGACGCGACCGCCTCGGTCGAGCACCCACAGCCGTGATCGGGCCCGACCCAGGCCCTGGGCGAGGGCTGCCAGTTCGGGGGAAGGCACGAAGACGCGGCCCAGGGCCTCGCGGCGCGAGGTCCCGCTGGTGGCGAGCCGCGCCTTGGGGTCCGCGGACTCGCGATCATCCACGTCGCTCGCGGCCAGGGCCAATCGCGACCCGATCAGGGCGCGCGGGATGCGGGCCTCCACCCGGTACCCGTCGTCCGTTTCGGTGAAGGCGGCCTCGATGCGGGAGTCGCGAACCGCGGCTCCATCCGCGCCGATGAGCCAGACCCGAGGCGAGCCGTCGCCCGCTTCGTCCATCACGAAACGAAGGAACTCATTGTCCACCGTGACCATGGCCAGTTCGATGTGATCGCTGGCGCCGACCTTCGCCAGATCCGAGCCGTGACGCACCACGACATCGTCGGTCACCTCGAAGAGGGCATACACGCTGCGCTCGAAGCGGCCGAGGCGATACCGCACCTTGAAGGGGGCGGGAGGGGAGGTGGGCGCCCCGGACGGCGCCTCAATCACCGCAGCGGGCGCGGGGCTCGGGTGTGGCGATGGGGAGGCGGGGGCCGGATCCAGGACTCGTGCTTCTCCGCGTTGATTCGTCCAGTCGTCGCCGAACCCGTCCACCACAATGGGCAGGGACAGGGTTTCGATGCGAAGGACCTCTCCCGGTCGTCCCGACTCAGGATCGTTCGCGGGTTCGATTCTGTCCGCGAGAAAGACCCCGGGCCGTTCGTTCAGCGCCGTGGCCACCGCCCTCGCGGTCGAGGTCAGGCCTTGTTCCTGGGTCTCCACCAGGAAGGCCTCGATCTCCCGGGCGGAGCGCAGGCCCAGAACCGGCAGGGCGAGGAGCAGGCTCGAAACGATCAGGAGTTGCGCGCGAAGCCCGAGACGCATTCGCTAGGACCCCTCGGGATTCCAGCGATACCCCATGCCGTAGACCGTCTCGATCCGATCGAAGCCTGGGTCCATGGCCTCGAACTTCCGGCGCACCCGCTTGATGTGGGACGTGATCGTGCTGTCGTCGACCAGCATCTTCGCGGCATTCATCAAGGACTCGCGGTCCTTCACGTGGCCCGGATGCCTGGCCATGGCATGCACGAGCCAGAACTCGGTCAGAGTCAGATCGGCGCGCTGTCCCTTCCAGGTGGCGACCACCCGGGCCACGTCCAGGGTCAAAGCACCCCTCTCCAGGATCTCCTCGAGGTTGTGCGCTTCGCCCGCCGCTTCGATTCGCCGGAACAGCGCGCCGATCCGCGCGAACAGATGAGGGAGGCTCACGTCCTTGGTCACGTAGTCGTCCGCACCCATGCGCAGGCCCGAGACCACGTCGAAATCGGAGTCGCGGGCGGTGAGGAAAATGATGGGGAGGGTGGGAGAGAGCGCCCGCAGTTCGCGACACAGCGCGAACCCCCCGTCGACATCCGCGCCCAAACCGATGTCGAGCAGGGCGAGGTCGGGCAGCCTCGAACGAAAAGACTCGAGCGCGCGCTTGCGGTCTTCGAACACCGTGACCTCGTAGCCCTGCGAGGCGAGGGCGTCCCGGTAGTTCTGACGGATGGCGGGGTCGTCCTCGACGATGGCGATTCTGCGGGGCATGCTCCGAGGACTATACGGGCGGCTCCCTGCGAAGAGCCTCTTTGCCATCTTTTGGCCACCATGTTCCATAACCCGGCCATCAAGCCGGCCGAACCGCGCCCGATTGGTTGATTCAAATCCGTTCTCGAAGGGCCGCGGGGCTAGAGGCAATCACGCCGATGCCCACGCGGCCCGGGGAGAGACGGCGATGACATACGGACGACGGCACTACCTTACTCAACTGATTCTGGTTCGACTGGCCTATGCGGGTCCCACCGGCAGCGAAACGCGCGAGTTTCTCAAGGCCTCGGCGCGCCTCCTTCTCAGTATGACCCTGATCTTTTTCGGTCTGGTCGCCATCGCGAACGGCCAGGAGCTTCAACCGCGGCCCGATGGTCAAACCATGAACGTGTCGCCGAATGCCGCCACGTCTGGTGAATTTCTGTACCGTTCGGGGCCGGAGTCGTCCTTTGCCCTCGCCCCCGCCGTCCTTACCCGCGTGCGTTTCGACGTCACCGGCGTGATCGCCCGGGCCACCGTGATCCAGCGGTTCCGAAATCCCCTGAACGAGTGGATCGAAGGGGTGTACGTCTTCCCTCTTCCCGAGTCCTCGGCGGTGGATCACATGCGGATGCGCGCGGGAGAGAGGGTGATCGAAGGGCAGATCCGGCAAAAGGAGCAGGCGCGCCAGGAGTTCCAGCAGGCGGCCGCGGAAGGCAAGCGCGCGACCCTGGTCGAGCAGCAACGTCCCAACCTCTTCACCAGCCGGGTCGCCAACCTCGGGCCGCTCGAGGAACTGGAGGTCGAGATCGAGTACCAGCAGACCCTCGATCTCGATGAGGGTCGCGTCTCGCTGCGCTTCCCCCTCGCCCTGACCCCCCGGTACGAACCAGCCATCGACTCCTCGCTGGCCAGGCTCACGAGCGGCAGGGCGATCTTCCCCGTGGCCTTCGACCCCGATGACCGCGAAGCCGGCTACGAAGATCTCTTCGAAAGGGATGACGTCTCGTTCCTTCAGCCGCCGTTGTTGCCTCCGTCGGTGAAAGGCAATCCGGTCTCGATCGAACTGAATCTCAACGCCGGTTTCGAGGTCGCGGAGGTCGCGAGCCGGACCCACGAGGTCGTGGTCGAGTCCCTCTCGGATCACACGTTCCACGCGCGCCTCCTTGATGAACTGGTTCCCACCGACCGTGACTTCGAGATCTCGTGGTGGCCCACGCCGGGCGTGATGCCTCAGACCAGTATCAGCACCGAGGCGGGGCCGGATGGGACCTATGCCCTGGTGACGCTGTTTCCGCCCGAAGGCGGCGAGGCGCGGACGGCGCGGATCCCGCGAGAAGTGACATTCGTGATCGACACCTCGGGTTCGATGGAGGGCGTCTCGATGCAGCAGGCGAAGAAGGCCCTGCAGCTTGCGATCGATCGGCTCGACCCGGCCGACTCGTTCAACCTGATCCAGTTCAACTCCGTCACTTCGGTTCTGTTCCCGCGGCCGGTCGCGGCCTCGCTCGAGAATCGGCAGCGGGCCTTTTCGTACGCGGCCTCGCTCCGCGCCCAAGGGGGCACGGAGATGTTGCCCGCTCTTCTCGCCGCCCTCGTCTCCAGACCGGAGGCCGGGGAGGAGACCGCCCTTCGTCAGGTGATCTTTCTGACCGACGGCGCGGTATCGAACGAGGATCAACTCTTCTCGGTCATCAAAGCGAAGCTGGGACGGGCTCGTCTTTTCACCGTGGGCATCGGCTCCGCCCCCAACTCTCATTTCATGACCAGAGCGGCCGAGTTCGGTCGGGGCACGTTCACCTTCATCTCCGATGTGTCCGAGGTCGAAAAGCAGATGTCGGAGTTGTACGCGAAGGTCGAGAGCCCGGTTCTCTCCGACATTCAGGTCTCGTTCGATGGCTTGTCGGAAGAAAGCGCCGAGGTCTGGCCCGTTCGCGTTCCGGACCTGTACCTGGGCGAGCCGGTGGTGGTCGGCGTCCGCTTCGACCGCGTCCCGACCGCGATCCGCGTCACCGGCCGGCGCGACGGAGAGTCCTTTGAGACCGTGGTCCCCCTGACCGGGGCTGAAACCGGCCGCGGCCTCAACGTGCTCTGGGCGCGTCGCAAGATCCAGTCGCTGCTCGACGGCCTCCAGGACGGCAACGATCCCGATGCGGTCCGGGCCCAGGTGGTTTCGCTCGGACTGACCCATCACCTGGTCACCCGTCACACCAGCCTCGTCGCCGTGGACCTGACCCCGGTGCGTCCACTCGAGGAAGGACTCGAGAGCGTGATGGTTCCGGTGAACGCGCCCAACGGCTCGGCCTTCGGCAGCTTGCCACGCTCGGCCACCCCGGCCACCCTGCTGATGCTGCAGGCTCTGCTCGCCTGGTTTGGTGCGGGGACCGTCCTGCTTCTGGCCCGCCGGTGATGAAGAAGCGCGCTCTGCGCGTGTCCGCCCTGCTCCTCGCCCTGGTGGGCCTGGGGCAGGCGGCGCAGGCCGGCTACATTCACGCCAAGGCGGTTCTGGCTCAGGTGCTGATCCAGCGGGCCTGGGCCGAGGCGGGGAGGAGCGGGGGTTCGCCCCGGCCGTGGCCGTGGGCGGACACCACCCCGGTGGCCCGCCTGGGCGTCCCCGCGCATCGGGTTGACCTGATGGTCCTGGAAGGCGGAAGCGGACGGACGCTGGCCTTCGGGCCCGGTCACGTGACCGGGACGGCGCGGCCGGGCGGCCACGGCAACGTCGTCATCGGTGGTCATCGCGATACCCACTTCCGATTCCTCAAGGATCTGAGGCCGGGCGATCTCGTGCTCCTTCAAGACCCGAGTGGCGACCGGATCGGCTACGTCATGACCTCGGCGGAGGTGGTGGATCGCGAACGCAGCGACGTGCAGCGCGACTTCGGCGACGATCGCCTGACTCTGATCACCTGCTTTCCCTTCGACGCGGTCAGACCGGGCGGCCCCGAGCGCTACGTGGTGACCGCGATGCGATGCGGCGGCCTGCGCCATCTGCCCGCATGTCAGCCGGAACAGATGTGATCAAGGCCGCGAGCCTCGCCATGGTCGGAGGCCTGGTTCAAGACGCTGCCGGCGGAGCGGCAGGCCACCCTCAAGGCCGGGCTCAAGCCGAAGCGCGAGAAGGGAGTGTTGGCCGCGCTCCCCCGCTAAAGTCCCGGCCCGGCAGCTGAAGCAGGCCTGCGGGACCGGCCCCAGGCCCCGAGCGTGTCATCTCGGCGCGCAATGGAGGAGGGTGCGCCCTTCCCGTGAGTCCAACTGATCGAGAAACGTGACAACTTGCCGGAGACGTTCGGTCGGCCCTAATCCCGAAGACTAACTCCCTTGGCGAGCTTCAGGGCGTACTCATCGGCAAAGCCGCGGGTGGCTCGCAGGACCGAGGCGCCGGATTCGCGCAGGAGGACGAAACCCGCCGCGCCGCGTTGCTCGATCAGCCGCAGTCCGGGTCCGGCACCGAGCACGAAGGCCGCGGTCGAGAGCGCGTCTGCCTCGACTCCGGTGCCGGCAACTACCGTCACCGACAGCACGCCGCCCGCGTACTCGCCGCTTCTCGGATCGAGGATGTGCAGGCCTCTCTGGTCGGAGCCTGAAGTCGAAACACCCCCGCTCCGCACGCGAAAGACGGCCCAGGGTTTGCCGGGCTCATCGGGCACAAGCTCCGGATCGCGCACTTCAAGATCGAGACTTGTACCGAAGAGCCCCACACTGCTCTCGCCCAGCGACACAACCCCTGCCTTCGCGCCGGCCGAGCGCAGGGCGGCCAGAGCCTGATCCACCGCATAGCCCTTGGCCACACCGCCGAAATCGAGACGCGTCCCGGGTTCGAGGCGCGCATTCCCCGAGGCTGGATCCACATGAACCCTTCGGTATCCAATGCGGGCCAGGAGTGCGGTGCGTTCGGGAACCGAGAGGCTAAGTGACGGGGCGCCGAATCCGCCCAGTGCGCGCACCAGGGGTTCCACCGTGGGATCGAAACTGCCGCCCGAAGCGGCGGCGATTTCAAGGGCTTTGTCGAGTACCGCGCGGAGATCAGGGCTCGGCGCTCCCTCACCCGCGTCGTTCAGTCGCTGTAACTCGCTCGGCTTCCAGAGCGACATGGTGTCGTCGACGCGGTCGATTGCCGCGAACGCTGCGGCGAGCGCAGAGCCGGGCTCGGACACACCCTGGACCTCGACCTTGGCCGTCGTCCCCATCACAAGGCGCGCCTCGCGTGCGACGTGCTTCGGGTCAGTACATCCCGGTGAAGCGATCGTCATCCCCAGGAGCAACGCGGCGACGAGCGCTTTCATCGTATCGATTGTAGCGGGCCCGCGGGGTGTCGCCCCTTGACATCCTCCCCGAGCCCCGAGTAGTATTATGAATATGAAATCCACTTTCATATTGGCAGCCTCCCTCTCGCTTATCCTAGGGTTGCCCGCGGCCCCGGCGCAGGCTCAGGGGTCGGTTGAGGATCTCCAGAAGGCGGTGAGCGCGCTTCAGACCGAAGTGGCGCAACTCAGGGCCAAAGGCGCCGAGGCCGACCGGATGACCGAGATCGAGCGGCGCATCGACCTGCTCGCCGCCGAACTCGAGAAGGCGCGCACTGGCGGTGTGCCCGAGACCGAGGCGCCGGCAAAGGGAGAGCACGGTTTCGCACCCGCGGCTTCCAAGATCTACCGCAAGGCGAGTGGCGTCTCGCTCGGTGGGTATGGCGAGGCGCTCTACCAGAACTTCGCGACGCAGGCCGAAAACGGCAAAGCCTCGGCGAAACCAAACCAGCTCGATCTGGTGCGAATCGTCCTCTACACCGGCTACAAGTTCAGCGACCGGATCCTGTTCAACTCCGAGATCGAGTTCGAGCACGGCACCACCGGCGAGGGCGCCGAGGAGCGCGGAGAGGTCTCCGTTGAGTTTGGATACCTCGACTTCAAGCCGTGGAAAAACGTTGGCATCCGTGCGGGCATGGTCTTGCTTCCGGTGGGTTTCGTCAATGAATTGCATGAGCCGCCGATCTTTCTCGGCGCGCGTCGGCCTGAGGTCGAGCAGGCCATCATTCCCGCGACATGGCGCGAGGTCGGCGCTGGCGTATTCGGCGAGGCCGGACCGCTGCAATGGCGCGCCTACATCGTGGCCGGCCTGAACTCCGCAGGGTTCACGAGCAGGGGGATCAGGGACGGGCGGCAGCAGGGCTCGAAGAGCGTCGCCGAGGATCTTGCCCTGACCGGCAGGGTCGATTACGTGGGAGCGTCGGGACTTCTGGTCGGCG
>JAQBHL010000038.1:0-8648 GCA_032127745.1 Acidobacteriota bacterium | reverse complement strand
TATCTTCAGGGAGTGAAGCAATCTCGCAGCCTCGCGGAGATCGCTTCAGGCCACGCAGAACGACGGGGCCTTCGCGATGACGGTGGTGGTTTCTTTCAAACACTCCACGGTGGCGGGTTTCTTCCAAACACTCCACGGCTGTGAAGCCGTCCACGGCTCACCCCATGGACGCGGGCATGGCTAAACTCGGTCGATTTCCAGGAGATGAGTGTGCAGAGAGTTCTTTCAGGCGTGATTCCCCCCGGTCAGGTAACGCGGAGGAACGAGGAACGGCCGCCCTCGGGGCTCTCCTCGCCCGCGGGGAGGCGGCCTGTCCGCGGTGGCGCCCCCGGATGAGCCGGGATCTGGTGAGGTCATCACCCGGTGCGTCTCCGGTCATTCGGGTCTCGGGTATCCGCAAGACCTACGGGGCGACCGTGGCCGTGGACGACATCTCTTTCGAGGTCCACGATGGCGAGATCTTCGGGCTGATTGGTCCCAATGGCGCGGGCAAAACCACGACCATGGAGTGTGTGGAAGGACTGCGCGCCCCGGACCGGGGTGTCATCTCGGTTCTCGGCCTCGACCCGAGGCGCGACATTTATCGCCTGCAGGAGAGGATCGGGGTTCAACTTCAGCAGGCGCAGCTTCAGAAGCGCATCAAGGTCTGGGAGGCGGTGCATCTGTGGGCCTCGTTGTATGGACGCAGGGTCGCGGATGGGGAACAACTGCTGGAGACCCTAAGTCTGGGCGAGAAGCGCGAGGCCCGCTTCATGACCCTCTCGGGTGGCCAGAAGCAGCGACTCTTCATCGCCCTGGCCCTGATCAACGATCCCGACGTCGTCTTTCTCGACGAACTGACCACCGGCCTCGACCCCCAGTCGCGTCGAACCATCTGGGACCTGGTCCGCGGCATTCGCGATCGCGGCAAGACCGTGTTCCTCACCACCCATCTCATGGAAGAGGCCGAGCGTTTGTGCGATCGTGTGGCCATCATCGAGCATGGACGGATCATCGATATCGACACTCCGCAGCGGCTGGTGGCGCGACACTGCCCCGAGCGCACGGTCATTCTCAGGACCGCGGATCCGGGCGCCGAAGCACGTTTCCGCGGCCTGGCGGGTGTGGTCGGCGTGGCTGCTCAGGACACGCTGTTCACGCTCACCGGAGAGGGGGAGGACTTCGTCACCGCGGTCATCCACGGCCTGTCCGAGCACCAGATCCGGGTCAGCGATTTCCGGACCGTGCTCCCGAATCTCGAAGACGTTTTCATCAAACTCACCGGCCACTCGATTCGCGATTAGGCTTCCGGGGAATGTTTCGGGGCCTGATTCAACTGACCTGGCTGGAGCTGAAGATCTTCCTGCGCGAGCCTCTCGGCGCCATAGGCACGGTCGCCTTTCCCGTGCTCGCCTTCCTGATCCTGGGTCGAGCGCTCGGACGCGCTCCGAGGCCATCGGTGTCGGCCAGCGGATTCCTGAACGTGGGCCTTCCCGTGCTGGCCTCGATCATGATCGCGATCAGCGCGGTGCTGTCCCTGGTCACGATCATCTCCATCTACCGCGACGACGGTATTCTCAAGCGGCTGCGCGCGACCCCGCTTCGACCGCACACCATTCTGACCGCTCACGTTCTGGTGAAGCTCCTGCTCAGCGCCATCACTCTGGCCCTTCTCCTCGTGGCCGGGAAGCGTTTCGTCACCATGCCCGAAGACGTGCCCATGCTCAGCTTCGCGCTGGCCCTCGGCCTGAGCACGGCGAGTATTCTCTCCATCGGTTTCCTCATCGCGAGCCTGGTGCCCACCGCCCGCTTTGCTCAGCCGGTGGGCGCGGTCGTCCTCTATCCGATGCTGGGACTGTCGGGATTGTTCTTTCCCATCGAAGCGCTTTCTTCACCCATGCAGATGGTGGCCCGCGCCCTGCCCCTGACCCCCGCGGTGTCCCTGCTTCGGGGGATCTGGCAGGGCGAGGCCTGGTCGGCTCACCTGGGCGATCTCTTCGGCCTGGCCGTGGTCTTCGCGGTGTGCACCGCGCTCTCCTCGAGGGTTTTTCGGTGGGAGTGAGCGGCGGCGGGGGAGCGTGTTCCCGGCAAAGGAGAACGGAGTGATTGCGCCCACAAACCTCAATGAGATGTTCGGCCAGATCGACATCTATCTTTTCGACCAGCTTCTGCGCGGGCGCATTCCGCCGGGTAGCCGGATACTGGACGCTGGATGCGGTAGCGGGCGCAACCTTCGGTATCTTCTGGACGCGGGATATGAAGTCTTCGCGGCCGATTCGGACCCCGACGCGATCGGCGAGGTGTTGCGCATGGCGGGCGAACTCAACCCGGGCCTGCCGCCCTCGAACTTCCGCCGCGAGCCGCTGGAGGCGATGTCGTTCGACGATGCCTCGATGGATGTCGTGCTCAGCAGTGCGGTGCTGCACTTCGCCATGTCGGACGAACAGTTCGAAGGCATGATCGAGGGGATGTGGCGCGTGCTCAGGCCCGGGGGCCTGCTCTTCTGCCGCCTGGCCTCGAATATCGGCATGGAATCCAGGATGGTTCATCGTCGAGGACGCCGTTTCGCGCTTCCTGACGGCACCGAGCGCTACCTTGTCGACGAAGCGATCCTTCTCGAGCGGACGCGGAAGCTCGGCGGCAAACTGCTGGATCCTATCAAGACCACGGTCGTCCAGGACAAGCGCTGCATGACCACCTGGGTGCTCGGGAAGCCCGCATAGGGCGCTGCAACGTCATCGCGAAGGCCCGTCGTTCTGTGATGGCCTGAAGCGATCTCGCCGAGGCCCGCGAGATTGCTTCACTCCCCGAAGATACGATGGGTCGTTCGCAATGACGGAAGCGGCCTGAAATGGGGCGTTCTCGTATGGGTTTGTCAACAGGCAGGACGCTAGCGAACTTCCCAGGTCTCGGGGCCGTGCAGCAGTTTCCCGAGGTCGCCCTTGCCCTTCTGGGCAATGACCTGTTGGACCTGCCCGTTCACCAGGTCTTCATAGGCCGGGGCGTGGATGGCGCGAAGGACCCCCACCGGAGTCGGGAAGCCCAGGCGGGCATCCATGGTCGCGAGCATGAACGCGTAGGCGATGGACGGATGAGCCTCGTCGTGCACGAGCAGATCCGCCTCCGACGCACCCTCGCCCAGGGTCACCACCTCGATGTCGAAGCCGACCTGGCGGATGCCCTTGTCCTTCTCTTTTCCGAAGACCAGAGGCTTGCCGTGTTCGAGGTACAGGATGTTGTCCTCGCGGACGTCCTTTTCGGCGATCCGGTTCCAGGCGCCATCGTTGAAGATGTTGCAGTTCTGAAGGATCTCGGTGTAGGCCGTGCCTTTGTGAGAGGCCACCCGCTTCAGGATCGTCTTCATATGCGGCTGAATCACGTCCACCGAGCGGGCAATGAAGGTGGCGCCCGCGCCCAGGGCGAGGGCGAGCGGAGCGAAGGGCCGGTCCACCGATCCGAAGGGCGTCGACTTCGCCTTCTTGCCGACCTCGGAGGTGGGAGAGTATTGCCCCTTGGTGAGGCCGTAGATCCGATTGTTGAACATCAGAACCTTGAGGCCCACGTTGCGCCGCAGCATGTGGATGGTGTGATTGCCGCCGATCGACAGCGAGTCGCCGTCGCCGGTGGCCACCCAGACCTCCAGATCCGGCCGGGCGATCTTCAGTCCGGTGGCGATGGCGGGTGCGCGGCCGTGGATGGTGTGAAACCCGAAGGTGTTCATGTAATACGGGAAGCGGCTGGAGCAGCCGATGCCCGAAACCATGGCGAACTTCTCGCGGGGCACGCCGAGGTCGGGGAACACCGACTGGACGGCGGCGAGGATGGCGTAGTCGCCGCAGCCCGGGCACCAGCGGACCTCCTGGTCGGTCTGAAAGTCTTTGCGTGTCAGGGGGACGGCAGCGGTCACTTGAGCACCTCCAGAACCTTGTTTTCGATCTCCGACTGCTTGAACGGCTTGCCCTCGACCTTCGAGTACGAAATGGCATCGACCACGTAGCGGCCGCGCAGAAGGAAGCAGAGCTGGCCCAGGTTCATCTCAGGTACCAGGACCTTCTTGTAGCGTCTGAGCGCCTCTCCGAGGTTCTTCGGCAGGGGGTTCAGATGGCGGATGTGGATGTGGCCGATCTTGTGCCCCTTGGCCCGCAGCGAATGGAGCGCGGCGGTGATCGATCCGTGGGTGGAGCCCCAGCCGACGATGACGAGGTCGCCCTCGGAGTCGCCGGCGGGAACCACATCGGGGACCTCCCGCACCACGCCCGCCACCTTGGCCTCCCGCAGGCGCACCATCTTGTCGTGATTCTCCGGCTCGTAGTTGATGTTGCCGGTCACGTCCTGCTTCTCGATTCCGCCGATGCGGTGCTCGAGGCCCGGGGTGCCGGGCACCGCCCACGGCCGGGCCAGGGTCTCGGGGTCTCGCATGAAGGGCTGGAAGCCCTCGGGGTCGGTGCGGAACCTGGTGGGGAAGTCGGGCAGTTCGTCGAGGCCGGGGACACGCCACGGTTCGGCGCCGTTGGCGAGATAGCCGTCCGACAGGATGATCACCGGCGTCATGTATTTCAGGGCGATACGGCAGGCCTCGAGCGCCACCCAGAAGCAATCACCCGGAGTGGCCGGAGCGATCACCGGAAGAGGCGCCTCCGAGTTCCGGCCGAACAGGGCCTGAAACAGGTCGGCCTGCTCGGTCTTGGTGGGGAGGCCGGTGGACGGCCCGCCGCGCTGGATATTGCAGATCACCAGCGGCAGTTCGACCGAGACGGCGAGGCCGATGGCCTCCATCTTGAGGGCCATGCCCGGCCCCGAGGTGGTGGTGGTGGCAAGGAAGCCGCCGTAGGATGCGCCGATTGCGGAAGCGACGGCGGCGATTTCGTCCTCGGCCTGGAAGGTCACCACCCCGAAGTTCTTGTACATCGCGAGTTCGTGCAGGATGTCGGAGGCCGGGGTGATGGGATAGGACCCGAGGAACAGGGGCAGGCCGCTGCGCTCGGAGGCGGCGACCAGGCCCATGGCGAGGGCGTTGTTGCCGGAAAGATTCCGATACGTGCCGGGAACGAGCTCGGCTGGCGACACTTCATAAGCCGCGGTCTGATAAGCCTCGGTGGCGTCGCAATACGCGTAGCCCGCCTTGAGCGTCAGTTTGTTGGCTTCGGCGACCTTGCCCTTGAACTTTTCGTCGATCCAGCGCAAGGTGCCATCGAGCGATCGATCGAAGAGCCAGTAGCACATGCCCAAGGAGAAGAGGTTTTTCGAGCGACCGACGGACTTGGCGTCCAGACCCACGTCCTTGACCGCGGCCTTGGTGAGCCTGAGCAGGTCGACGGGGAAGACGCGATAGCCGGAAAGGGACCCGTCCTCGAGCGGGTTCGTCTTGAGCTTGGCCTTTTTGAGGTCGACTTCGCCGAAGCTGTCGGCGTTGACGATGAGGATGCCGCCGGTCTTGAGGTCGGCGATGTTGGTCTTGAGCGCCGCGGGGTTCATCGCGATGAGGACGTCCACGGTGTCGCCGGGGGTGAAAACCTGCTGGGACGAAAAGTTCACCTGGAAACCGGAAACCCCGGGCAGGGTGCCCTGGGGCGCGCGAATCTCGGCCGGGAAGTCGGGGAAGGTGGCCAGATCGTTGCCGAAGAGGGCCGCGGTGTTCGTGAACTGGCCGCCCGTGACCTGCATTCCATCGCCCGAGTCCCCGCAGAAGCGGATCACCGCGTTTCCAAGCTTCTCGCGCTTGGCCCCGCTGGGGGCCAGGAGAGGATCTATTGCCGTTGACATTTGGGTTCCCTTCGTTGCTCCGCCGGAGAGGGAGTTTACAACCGAGGCCAAAATCAAGGAGGTACGGGGGGCGAAACACGACCCTGAGGGCTTCGCGGGCTGCCCAGGGAGTCCCTGAAAGCTGCCCGGCCCTCCTCGATGGGCGCCCTTTCGGATCCGCATCGTTCGGCTTCGAGAACCATCGGGGCCGCGGGCTTCCGGTAGATTGGCCGGATGCCCGAGACCGCACCGCACCTCTTTTCCGATCTCTCCCTGTCGCGAAGGCTGGAACGCACCGAGGCTCAGAGCAACATCGAGTTTGTCGAGGCGCGAGGCCAGGCCCTTCCCGAGAGCCATGCTCAATGGCTCGATGTGGGGGGCGCCTACGCGATGTTCGACGGAGTGGACTCTCCTCTCACCCAGACCTTCGGCCTCGGCATGACCCGGTCCGCGACGGCCACGGACCTGGAGCGCATCGAGACGTTCTTCACCCGCCTCGGCGCCCCCGTCTTCCATGAGGTGAGTCCGCTGGCCGATGCTTCCGTGCTCCCGCTCCTCAATGAGCGGCAGTACGAGCCCTTCGAGTTCACCAGCGTGATGTTCCAGGCTTTGGGCGGGAGTGGCTCCATTGCCGACTCGCGGCCCGGGGCAGTGCGCGCGCGCAGGGTGGAGGACGACGAGATCGAGCGGTGGGCCCAGACCATGTCGGATGGATGGAGGGATACCCCCGGACTGGGTGACTTCATGCTGGACTTTTCCCGGGTGAGCGCGCGCAGGGCCTCGGGCTTCGCGTTCCTGGCCGAGCACGATGGGAAGGCCATCGCCGCCGGCGGTCTGACCATCCATGAAGGCGTGGCGCTTCTGGCCGGGGCCAGCACCGTGCCGGAAGGCAGGCGCCTGGGCGCCCAGAAAGCACTTCTTCACTCTCGTTTGAGCTTCGCGGTCGGGAAGGGGTGCGACGTGGCGATGATGTGCGCCCTGCCCGGGAGCGCTTCGCAGCGAAACGCCGAGCGCCAGGGCTTCCAGATCGCGTACACCCGCGCAAAGTGGCGGCAGAAGACAAAATCCGCATAGGCGAAAGCAAGTCGCTTCCGTCCACGGCGAGAACTTTGGGTCCCTCGCGATGACCTTGCCTACTCCGCCGTGCGGTTCGGGCGCGGTCCGTGGTTGAAGCGGCCCGGGAAGCGTTACGTATACTGACTCGCCGGCATCCAAGGAGCCATAATGCCTATTCGTCGCCCGCCCGCCCTGAAATCCTCCGAGATCACACCGGAGTCTCTCTATCTCGATCGGCGCGCCTGGCTGGCGGCCGCCGGCGCCATCGCCGTGGGCGCTTTCGCCCATAGATCCTCCGCGCAGGACCCGCAGCCGGTGGGCAAGCCCTACGGCCTGCAGCCCAACGACCAGCCCACTCCGTGGACCGACGTCACCACCTACAACAATTTCTACGAGTTTGGCACCGACAAGTCGGACCCGGCGCGCAACGCCAAGGACTTCAAGCCCAGCCCCTGGACCATCACCGTGGACGGCCTGGCCGGAAAACCGGGCGCCTACCAGCTCGAGGACTTCATCAAGCCATCAACGGTCGAGGATCGCATCTATCGGCACCGCTGCGTGGAGGCCTGGTCGATGGTGGTCCCCTGGCGCGGCATTCCTCTTGCGGATGTGATCCAGCGCGCCGAGCCCCTGGCGAACGCGAAGTATGTCGCCTTTACGACTTTGCTGGACCGCAAGCAGATGCCCGGCCAGCAGATCGGCGTGCTCGATTGGCCCTACACCGAAGGGCTGAGACTCGATGAGGCCCGGCATCCCCTCGCCCTCCTCGCCGTCGGCGTCTATGGCCGGACCCTCCCTAACCAGAACGGGGCGCCCATCCGGCTGGTGGTGCCCTGGAAGTACGGGTTCAAGGGCATCAAGTCGATCGTGAAGATGACCTTCACCGACAAGCAGCCGAAGACGGCCTGGAACATCTCGGCCCCCCAGGAATACGGCTTCTACTCGAACGTGAATCCGGCCGTGGATCACCCCCGGTGGAGTCAGGCCAAGGAGCGGCGCATCGGCGAGTTCCTTCGCCGGCCCACTCTGCCTTTCAACGGCTATGCGGACCAGGTCGCCTCGCTCTATGCGGGCATGGACCTTCGCCAGAACTACTGAGCGCGGAACCTCGGGAAACTTGGGAACGACTGAGGCTCTAGCGCGGTTTCGCGCCTGGCCGGAACCGCGCCGCTTTGGCGTCGCGCTGGTCATCGCGTCGCTCGTTCCCGCCGTCTACGCGGTCTTCGGACTTGCCTCGGACATCCTGCGGGGGACGCGGATCTTCGGCTCCAATCCGGTCAAGGAGGGCGAACATTTCCTGGGCGAGTGGACCCTGCGCTTTCTGATCTTCACCCTCTCCGTCACTCCCCTCCGTCAACTGCTGAAGTGGAACTGGCTGGCGAAACATCGCCGCACCATGGGCCTGTTCGCCTTTGCCTATGGCCTGATGCACTGGCTCGTATACATCCTGCTCGACATACAACTCGACTTTCAGGAGATGGTGACCGACGTGACCAAGCGCCCCTACATTCTTATCGGGTCGCTGGCCTTGCTTCTGTTGCTGCCCCTGGCGCTCACGTCCACGAAGAGGATGATCGCGAGGCTCGGGGGGAAGCGCTGGAATCGGCTCCACAAACTGGTTTACGCCGCCTGCGTCCTCGGCATCATCCATTTCTGGATGGCGGTGAAGGCGGATATCGGGCGTCCGCTCATGTTCGCGACGTTCTTCGCGGTGCTCTTCGCATATCGAATCTGGAAGTGGCGCGAACGCACGGCCGCGGCCACGCCGGCCCGGGCCTAGCAGCCCGTGGTAAAAGTCGGGCCGCGCCGGAAGCGGATCCTTTCCGCCATCTCTGCGTTGCTGAACCTTGAAATATTCCCGATATTCCTTC
>JAQBHL010000037.1:0-2554 GCA_032127745.1 Acidobacteriota bacterium | reverse complement strand
GATTCTGCCCGTGGCCGAGTGCGAGAACGACCAGGCAGAGCCGCGCCGACGGCGCTCACACTCCCATTTCCGGGGTACCGGAGCCCACAGCTCGGGCGCGACGACGAGACCGTGGACAACGACCACGCGAGGCCTCGGCCCCCTTATTGAAACGCGGGCGCGCGAATCGTGGGGCGCCGGCGTGAAGCGTGCACAACCACAGACGAGGCCTTGCGGCCCGAAGTCGCAAGGCCGACCACGACGGCAAGGACCGCGAAGCGGACCGCAGACGAAACGCGACAAGGGCTCGGGCGCACAGCGCCCCGAGGCCGCTGAGAACGAACGCGACCTGCGCGCTTCATGACGGCGTCCTTCCGACCGCGCGGCGCTTGCGTGCCACGGCGGCGGCCTCCGGCGACCGACCGCGAGAAACAGCCGTCAACGCGTGTCGAGGCGTGCGTGTCCGAGAACGTGACTTATGTAGGAGGAGCCTTAATAGACAACGGCCCGCGAAAGCGGGCCATCCTTAGCGCGACGACCTTGAAGGCGGCTCCGGGCGCGGGCCTTGCCTCCAACACGCGGGGTTTCGCGCGACGCCTGGGGCGGCGCGGGAAAACTCACACCTCCGAGATCTGCAAGGCCCGTGACCGATCAGAGCCGCCTTTGCATAAGTGCGTGTTCTCGGACACGTAGGACTCGACCTCAGCAAACGGACCACGCAGCCGCGACAGCACAACGTCGGCCGCCGCCGTGGCCTCAACGACAACCGGCCCTCAGCGAAGAGAATGGGCCGCTCCTCTCTCAGCGTGGTGAGCCGACCGGTTCAAGTCCGAATCGACAGCCGTCAGACAACAAACGGGGTCAGTGTCTCTGCTCAGATTCAGCGACGGCCTCGCCAATGCGCTCCAAGATTGCGGCCGGCGAGATCGCCGTCCGGCCGTTCCCGCCAGCAAGGGTGTAACTACCCGGATCATGTCCGTTGATAGCCGCCAACTCCGGTGCAGTCACGAGGAAGGACGACAGGACACTTCCATCCGCGCCGAACGCCAACAATGACGCTGCGATCTCAGCCGATCCATACGCCGCCGCCCAATGCAGGGCGGTCATGCCGAGATCGTCTTTCGTGCCTACCTCGGCACCTGCGCGCAAGACAAGCTCAGTAATCTGCCTCGACCGGTGTGAAACGGCTCCAAGCAGCAGCTCACCCACATGCCGTACGATCTTGGGATCCCTTTCAATAATCGACCGCGCCATCTCCGGTTTGTCAAACTGGATCGCGTCAAACAACAGAAGCGCTGATTCCGCGTATGGTCCGCCTGACAGACCGATACTCGGCGCTGCCTTCCGAATCTCGGTTACATCAACCTGGGTCTCGCCATTGGCTAGGATGCGCACTAGATCTATCCTCCCAGCGAGAGCATCACTCACGATCTCACTAGGTGATCCCGATAGTCGGATACCGGCACCAGTGTTCGCAATTGAGAAGAAATATCCGACGAGCGGAGATCGGGGTTGTGCCGGCACCGACAAGAGCTACGCTCCATCCTTTGGCTTGATCACTGGAAGTTCTTTCCTCAGCTTGCCGGGTACCCAAGTGCCCTTCCAGTCGACGTATCCCCAAAGCGCCTCGGCCTCTCCTTGCAGGTCGAGGTACTCGTGCTTCTCGATTGGAACAACGCGGCCACCCTCGAGATACTGCTTCTCATACTTGCTTGAAAAGAACCCGCGTGTTGCTTGAAGCGTGAAAGGTCCTCCGTCGTCATCGAGAACGTATGGGGCGAACGCATATTGGGACATGGCCTGTTCTCTCGCCATCCTTAGCGCGTCATAGATGGCGAATCCCGTAAACACGCCAACAGATGTGCCCCCCTGGCCGACGGATCGCGTCCGGGCTGTCAGTGTGGTGGCCTCCTCGATCGTCGTGGCCGCCTTTGTTGGCGATAGGGCCGCCTCACCACGTTTCAGAACGAAAGTCTCTCCGACCTCCGCCTTGTGGATTTCGGCCCAACGCGCTACGTTCTCCGAAGTGGCCGCCTTTACTGCATTTAGGGGACGCGCGGGCTCGCCAGCCACGCGCTGGCGCGTCACTTCCTCGATTGATCGAACGGCTTCGATCTTTGCACTCCGCATTGTGCCTCGTCCGGACGCGTTCACATCGACATCAGCATTCACTTTCTCGATGTCGATCCTGGTCCCAGGCGCATTTATCAACTGGCGGTACTTGTGAGAACCGAATCGCTTCTTGAGTTCTTGCGTGGTTGAACCGGTGTACGAAATGTTCTCACCCGTGACCGGATCCTGACCACGGAGCACATAGACGTAGCCAACCTGGTCTGCGGCGTGCCCAGTCGGATCTACAAACATCGTCGGATTTGCGTTGGCGTATTGGTACCGGTGCAGGCTCGGCGGGTCGTCGATGTTGCCGAGGAAGGAATCGGCCTGCGTGAATCTGGCCGTGAACGGGTCGTAGTAGCGCGCCTTGGCGTAGTAGAGGCTTGCCTCCTTGTCCCAGTAGTGGCCGGTGAAGCCGAAGCGGTTGTGGCTGGGGGCGAGTTCGCTGGTGAAGCGGTAGTTG
>JAQBHL010000036.1:0-10308 GCA_032127745.1 Acidobacteriota bacterium | reverse complement strand
AGGACGTTCGCGCCCGCGACCATCTGTTCGGGTTCGGTGAACTCGCGGACGTTGTGGCTGATCCCGCCTTTGCTGGGCACGAAGATCATTCCGGTCGGGCAGTGGGGCGCGAACATCTGGGCATCATGGCCGGCGCCGGATGGGATGCGCCGCACGCTCAGACCCTGAGTCCGCGCGGTGCGCTCGACCCGATCGATCATCTCGGGAGCGAAGTCCACCGGTTCGAAACGCGCGAGGGTCCGGCGCGTCATCTGAACGCCTTCGGCCTTCGCGGTTTCCTCGATGAAATCGGCGGTCGCCTTCTCCGCCTTCCGCAGCGTGGCCTCGTCGGTGTTGCGGAGGTCGACGGTCATGACCACCTGGTTGGGGATGACGTTGACCAGGTTGGGAGCGAAGCTCACATGGCCGATGGTCGCGACCTGCGAGCCGCCGTACTCGCGAGCCAGACGCCGCACGAAGCAGGCGATCTCCGCGGCGACATAGCCCGCGTCGTTCCGCATCGACATGGGGGTGGTGCCGGCGTGGTTCGACACTCCGTGCAGGGTCAGCTCCGTCCAGGAGATACCCTGGACGCCGGTCACCGCCCCGATCTCGAGGCCCTCGCGTTCCAGCACCGGTCCCTGCTCGATGTGCAGTTCGAGATACGCGGCGGCGCGCAGCGTGCCCACCGGCGCGTCTCCGGCGTAGCCGATCCGGTTCAACTCGTCGCCCACTGAAGCCCCGTCGATGCCCTTCGTGGCCAGGGCGGTGGCGAGCGGCAGGGCGCCTTGATGGACCGCGCTGCCCATCATGTCCGGAGCGAAGCGTGAGCCCTCCTCGTTGGTGAAGAACGCGACCGCGATCGGGTGTCCGGTGACCACCCCGGCATCGTTGAGGGTCTGGATCACCTCGAGACCGGCCAGCACGCCGAGGTTGCCGTCGTAACGGCCGCCGGTGCGCACGGTGTCGATGTGCGAACCGATGATCACCGGCTTCGCCTCCGCGGCGCCGGCCCGAGTCCCGACCACGTTGCCGATGGCGTCCACGGTGACGGAAAGCCCGAGTTCGCGCATCCAGCCAACCACCAGATCGCGGCCGGCGCGATCCTCGTCGGTCAGAGCCAGCCGGCACACCCCGCCCCCGTCGATGGCGCCGACCTCGGCGAGCTTCATCAGACGAAGCAGCAGGCGATCGCCATCGATCCGCAGGTGCTTAGTGGTCATGCGGACACCTCCTTGGGGTTCAGGGCATTCAGGCAGTTGACCGAGTCGCTGTCGAACACCGCGGCTTGCACCCACAGAAGGATGCGCAGGTGGGTGAGGTCGATCTCGCCCTCGGCCTCGCCCGCCAGGGTGGAAACCGGATCGTCGGGGGCGAGAGTCACGTCGAACCCGGGACCTCGAAATCGAACCAGATCTCCGGCGGGCTCGACGCTGAGATCGAGGCCGTTCATGCGACCCAGGAGCCGGCGGTGGCCGTGGTCCAGAAGCTCCATGGCGAAGCCGTCCTGTTTCGCGAAATGGCGCCAGTCGGCGGCGGCGCCGAAAAAGCGCGGCTTGATCACGTAGGGGCCGCCATCTTCGGGGCAGAACACGTCGCAGTTGCCGCACTCGTTGCAGAAGTCCGCGAAGTTCGCGTACTGGAGTTTCTTTACGATGGTGAGGGTGCCGTCGGTGCGGGACGCCCAGGCATCGCCGTCGCGCCAGACCTTGGTGATGGGCTGCTCGATGGCGGGGAGGACGAAGGTGAAGTTAGCGTCGTTGGGGCACACCGGCACGCACTTCGAGCAGGTGACGCAGTCGAACAGAGTCAGGTGGCTGCCGAGTTTGCGCGGGACCTTCCTGTTACTTTGCTGGGCGTAGCGGGGGTCCAGGGTGGCGCGGGGCACGTGATGTTCGGTGTTGTGAAGGGCGGTGGCGGCCGCCCACTGCTCGACCCGTTCGACCCCGGCCGCGCCGGTGAGGTCTCCCCCGCTCATGAGCGCCGCCGCGCACCGGACTCGGGCGTCATGGTCGAGGCCGACGAGATCCGCGAGACCGTCGGCGCCGAGGCCGAAGGCACGGATCACGTACTCAGGAATGGTTCGGGCGCCGAGATCCTGCATGCGCGCGAGCAGCGGCTCGAAGTACCGTCCGGCGCGGGCGTAGCCACCCGGCTGCAGAAGATCGCTGCACACCGTTACCGGGGTCAGCCCAAGGGCCACCGAATCGGCGAAGTTGCCGCGGTCGATTCCGGCCGAGAAGGAAATGGGGAACCGCGCCCCGAACACCTTGCGGAACGCCTGCACCAGATTCATGGCCAGGACATGAAGCGGCGGTCCCGACAGGTACATCTCCTTTTCGCTCTCCGGGAAGAAGTCGCGGCGGTTCTCCACGATCAGGGTGTTGGTGAACTTCACCCCGAACGAGAGCCCGAGCCCTTTCGCTTTTTCGCCCAGCCGTCCCACGAATCGCTCCATCTGGGACCAGCGCGCGTCGCGCTCGAACGCGGTGTCGGGAACGTGAATGTCGCGATAGCCCATCAGGTCGTGCAACAGGTCCCGCACCCGGTCCGGACCGAGCAGCATCGGATTCAGCTTGACGTTGCAGTGCAGATGATTGTGCTCGAGCAGGAAGGCGAGGATCTTCTCGATCTCGTCGGGCGGACATCCGTGGAAGGTCGACAGAGTGAGGGTGTCGGAAAGCCTGGTCTGGAAATCGAGGTCGCGATATCGACCGTACTCGGCGGGGATCTCGGCGCGCAGGCGATCCACGATGGCGGTCGCATCCTGGAGGCCGCCGATGAAGCGCTGAATCTTTTCGCTCTGGATTCCGGCGAGGTCGTAGCCGACGCTCAGGTCGTAGATCACGCGGTCGAATCCGAGGGCCATCTTGAGCCTTCCGCTCGCCCGCAGGATCTCGATCAGCATGGCGCCCTTGACGTATTCGTCGAGGCTCTGATCGAGCCGCAGTTCCTGACTCCATTCCACGTTGTAGCCCACGGTCTGCATGTCGATGCATGGCCTCGGGATGGCGAGGTCGTCGCGAATCTGCACCGTCTTCAGTTCCATGACCCGGCCGCCCACGAGCCAGGACAGCACCAGGTTCTGGGCCATCTGGGTTTGCGGGCCCGCGGCCGGGCCGAGGGGGGATGACGGGGTGTGGCCGTGGAAACGGATCGAGAGATCGCGATCCGCGCTGCCGAAAAAGCCCTTGTCGACGGGCAGGTCGAAGATCGAGTTCCGCTCATCGAGTTCGCGCAGCGCGCGTCGGACCAGGGCCGCGAACGGGTAGGGGCGAAGTTCAGCCATGGGGTCTCGACCCCGATGTTACGCCGCGGGCGAAGGGGTGCTGGTCCTCGCCAAGACTCCGCATGAGACCGGCTCGCCTAAGATCGTGGGATGTTCGCCCCGAATGCGTCGCCTGCCGCCGGTCTTTCCCGTAGAGGTCGTCGTCTGGTGGATGCCTCACCCACTCCCGAGTACTTCCGGGTTCACGGCGACCGCTCGGCCCAGCCGTATCACGCCACCGCCCGTCCGGACGGCTACATCCCCTTCTGCGTGGCGGAGAACGCTCTGGTGTTCGATCTCCTGCGGGCGAAAATGGACGAGAGCCGTGACGTCACCGCCCCCTGGCTTGGCTATCAGTCGATGACGGGCGCGGCCGAGTTCAAGCGAAAACTCGCACGGTTCATGAGCCGCAAGGTCCTCGGTCGCGAGATTCAGCCCGAGCAGGTGGCCGCCCTCGCGGGGGCCGGCTCCGTGCTGGAGATTCTTTTCCACGCCCTGGCCGATCCGGGCGACGCGGTGCTCGTTCCCACTCCCTCCTACGCGGGCTTCTGGCTCGACCTCGAGACCCGGGACGAGATCTCCATCATCCCCGTTCACACCACGCCGGACGAGGGCTTCAGGCTCACCCCCGAGAAACTCGAGCGGGCCATGGCCGAGTCGACTCGCCCCGTCCGCGCGTTGCTTTTCACCACCCCGAACAATCCGCTCGGCACCGTCTATCGGCCAGGCGAACTCGAGGAGATCCTGCGCTTCGCGGAACACGCGGGCATCCATGTGGTCTTTGACGAGATCTACGCTCTGTCCGTGTTCGGCCCCACTCCCTTCACCAGCGTGGCCGCGCTGCGGCCGTCGCTCGGCGAACGCATCCACATCGTCTGGGCTTTCAGCAAGGACTTTGGAGCGAGCGGGCTTCGCTGCGGGACCCTGATCAGCGAGAACCGCGATGTGATGTCGGCGGTCGAGGCTCTGGCCTATTGGGCCTGCGTCTCCGGCGACACCCAGTTCATGCTGGGAGAGATGATTTCGGATGACGCCTGGGTGGACGCCTACGCCGCCGCCATGCCGTCGCGCCTCCGCGACGCCTATCGCGCCATCACCTCGCGTCTGGACCATGCCGGCATTCCCTATCTCGCGTCGGAGTCGGGCTTCTTCCTCATCGTCGATCTGCGCCGGTACCTCAGCGCCCCGACCTGGGAAGCAGAGGACACGCTCTGGAGAAGGATCCTCGACCAGACGAATGTGAACCTCACCCCGGGCTCCGCCTGCCGCATCGTGGAGCCGGGCTTCATGCGACTCTGCTTTGCCGCGGTGGCGAAGGAGACCGGCGCCACCGGAGTCGAACGAATCGCCCGGGTTCTTTCGCGTCGGTGATCGGCACCCCTCCGCGCTGCTGCCCCCCGTTCCCAAAAAATTCCTAAAAAACCGATCCGGCCGAGCCGTTCAAGATTATGGCTCGCCACCCTCGCGTTGGGTCTGGCCGGGCGTGTCGGCCCCAGTGCCGAAATTCAAGCGATTGCATTTCCGAACCGGAAAGGGCCACTCCACTGGAAGGTCGGGCCGGCCATCTCGGATGGCTTTCGGTGAAGCGCTGATAGGTTTATTGACCGCGGCAATCGAAGGAGACTCAGATGCGACTTGGCGATGCGATCTTTGTGGGTGCCGGGCTTCTGGCCCAGCCGTCGGGCGCCGTGTCGGCGACCGCCGAGACCCTCACTCCGGCCATCCGTTCGGAAGTGCTCGATGGCGTGGTCACGCGTCTGAACTCGACGTACGTGGACATTGAGGCCGCGCCGCTCATCGCGAAGGCCCTGCGCGCGCGCCAGGACGGCCACGCGTACGACGCGATCACGAACCCCGCGCAGTTCGCCGAGGCGGTGACCCAGGATCTCCGCTCCGTGAACGGCGACCTCCATCTGGGCCTGCGCTATTCGCCGGGCCCCGCCCAGGCTCGACCGGCCAGCCCCTTCGGCGATCCGCGCGACCTGAACTTCGGCATGGGCCGCGCCGAAATACTCGATGGGAACGTGGGCTACCTCGAGATCACCGGTTTCACCGGCGGCGATTATGAGGAGGCGGTGGTGGACGCGTTGCGGTTTCTTTCCAGGACGGACGCCGTGATCATCGACGTTCGCCGGAACGGCGGCGGCGCGTCCGATATGAGCCATTTCATCTTCAGTCACTTCCTCGGGGAAAAGCCCGTCCCCACCATCAATGTGCGCTCGCGTCGATCGTCCGAGCCGCAGCACCGGTTCAGTCTGGCTGATGTCCCGGGTCCTCGCCGTCCCGACGTCCCCCTGTTCTTGCTGACCAGCCAGGCGACGGGGTCCGCGGCCGAAGAGTTCAGCTTCGTGCTCCAGAACCTCCATCGGGCCACGATCGTGGGTCGGCGCACCGCCGGCGCCGGCCACATGGTGGCGCCGGTGCCGCTGGGGAATGGATTCACGGTCTCGCTCTCGGTCACGCGGGTCTCTGATCCGGAGACCGGGCGTGAGTGGGAGGGGGTGGGAGTTCAGCCGGATATCGTGGTTGCCCCCGAAGAGGCTTTGAGCGCGGCCCATGCCGCCGCGCTCAAACTCCTGGTCGCGGCCACGTCGGACCTCCCCCGCGCCCGCATGTGGCGCCGGCTGCTCGAGACGGTGGAAGCCAGCGGCCGCCCCGCCGCTGAAGAACCGGGACGACTGGCTCGACTCGCCGGATCCTACGAAGGCCGGGTGGTCTCGGTGCGTGATGGAGGTCTGTGGTACGCGCGGAGAACGGGCGGACTCGCCGAGCCGCTCGCCTTTCTCGGGGAGGGTGTGTACGGCCTGGGCGCGCAGCGCCTGCGCTTCACCGAATCGGGGAAGGGCCTGACCCTGACCATAGAATCGGCCGACGGCACCAGCGTGTCCCTGGCCTCGGGTCCGGTGAACTGAGACGAAGCCGAGCATGGAAAGTCTGGGGCGGGATCTTCGAGACAGGTTCCGAGCCAGGAGGCCGAATCCTGGGTTTGCGAGCGTCGGGGTTTTGTCCCTGGCCCTCGGCATCGGCGCCAACCCGGCGATCTTCACCTTGATCAACGCCGTCTTCCTTAACCCGCCGCAGGCTGAGCGGCCCCAGGAGCGGGTGGCGGTGTTCACCGTGGACGAGAACAACAAAGGCCAGTTCACGAACATGAGTCCGGTGTCGTCCCCGAACTTCAGGGACGTCCGGGATCACAACGAGGTGTTCACGGACGCCGTGGTCTACTCCTGTGCGGCGTGGCCCTCGTAGCGAGCTTCATTCCCGCCCATCGGGCCAGCCGGGTGAATCCGCTCGTCGCCCTTACAGAGATGTAGACCCGAACGAGTCGCACCCTGCCCAGGCCCCATCCGGCGCCATGGCAGCCAGGCGGCGTCTCCGGGCCTGGGGGAATACGCCCCCTTCGCCAGGGCTTACCCCCAGTGAACGTGTTGAGGGTTCCCGGCTGCTGATGTAACGGAACTTACTCGCTCTGCTCCGGTGCCAGGTCGGTGACCGCACCTCGCGCCGCACTCCCCACGGACCGCGCGTACTTGGCCAGCACGCCACGCGTGTATCTCGGAGCGGGCGGCGTCCACGCGGCCCGGCGGACCGCGATCTCAGCCTCGGCCACCTCCAGGTGGAGCAGTCGCCGCGACGCGTCAATGGTGACTGGGTCGCCCTCCCGCACCAACGCGATCGTGCCTCCCACCGCTGCCTCGGGAGCCACATGGCCGACCACGAGCCCGTGCGTTCCGCCCGAGAAGCGGCCGTCGGTGATCAGGCCGACCGAGTCGCCCAGGCCGGCACCGATGATTGCCGAGGTGGGTGAGAGCATCTCGCGCATCCCCGGCCCGCCCTTCGGCCCTTCGTAACGGATGATGACCACGTCTCCCGGGCGGATCCGGCCCGCGAAGATGGCCTGGATGCACTCCTCCTCGGAGTCGAAGACCCGAGCCGGACCGGTCATCACGGGGCGCTTCACCCCGGTGATCTTTGCGACCGCGCCCTCGGTGGCGAGGTTACCGCGCAGAATGGCGAGGTGTCCTTGTGCGTAAAGAGGGTTCGACCAGGCCCGGATCACCTCCTGGCCGGCGGGCGGGTCCGGAGGCACGTCGGCCAGGGTCTCCGCGACAGTTTTTCCGGTAATCGTGATCGCGTCCCCGTGGAGCCGCCCGTGGTCGAGCAGCATCCGCATGACCTGGGGCACGCCACCGGCGCGATGAAACTCCGTGGTCACGTAGCGGCCGGAGGGCTTCAGATCGCACAGAACCGGCACTCGCGCCCGTATGGCCTCGAAGTCGTCCAGGGCGAGGGGGACCTGCGCTGCGTGCGCGATAGCCAGAAGGTGAAGCACGGCGTTGGTGGAGCCGCCGACCGCCATTACCACTGAGATGGCGTTCTCGAACGCCTGACGGGTGAGGATCAGGCGGGGTGTAAGACCCAGCCGAATCGCCTCGGCCAGCACCCGCGCCGACTCGGCGGCGCTCTCCGCTTTCTCCGAATCCTCGGCGGCCATCGTGGAGGAGCCCCGCAGACTCATCCCGAGAGCCTCAATGGCCGAGGACATGGTGTTGGCGGTGTACATCCCACCGCAGGCCCCGGCACCCGGAATGGCCTTTCGCTCGATCGCGTCGAGCTCTTCATGGGGTAGTTTCCCCGCCGCAAACTGGCCGAGGGCCTCGAAGACGCTCACGATGTTGAGGTCGCGGCCCGCGTGGCACCCGGGCTTGATCGTGCCGCCGTAAACGAAGATGGCAGGGATGTCGAGTCGGGCGAAGGCGATCATGGCGCCGGGCATGTTTTTGTCACAGCCCCCGATGGCGAGAACACCGTCCATCGCCTGCGCATTGCATACCGTCTCGATCGAGTCCGCGATCACCTCGCGGGAGACCAGGGAGTACTTCATCCCCTCGGTCCCCATGGAGATCCCGTCGGACACCGTGATGGTGCCGAAGATCTGAGGCATCGTCCCCGAATCACGCAGGGCGCCCATCGCGCGGTCCGCCAGGGGACCGATCCCCACGTTGCAGGGGGTGAGGTTGCTGTGGGCGCTCGCCACTCCCACGATCGGCTTGGCGAAGTCGGCGTCGCCGAAGCCCACGGCTCGAAGCATCGAGCGGTTGGGGGCGCGTTCGTCCCCCCCGGTGATAGCAAGGCTGCGGCGTCTGGTGGTCATGGGCGTCTCTCCGGGGTGCGGCGCATCCTCAACTCTTGCATGCATTCGAGGCAGGCGATCTCCGGTTGATAGCCCGCTTTGGCCTGGGTCTCGAATCCCGCCTTGACCAACGCCGAGACGCCACCACACCGCCTGATCTTCGAAGCGGTCGGTCCGTCTCCTCGGCGATGACAGGGGGCGGATGATACGCGATGCTCCCGGTGTATGTCGTGCCGTGGATGGTTCCAAGCTGTGAACAACCCGCAAGGCTGCCGCGGTTGATGATGATGCTGCCCGTGAAATGATCCACTGACCCCGCCCCTTCCCTCGGGCGGATCTTGCGAGGCGCCCGTAACGGCCGGTGGCACCGCCGAAAATGTGCCAACCTCGACCCCGCGGAACCCGTCTATGGAATGTGTGACCGATGAGGAGCTTGTCCATCGTGCTCAGAATGGCGACCCTGCGGCCTTCGACGAGATCGTCGAACGCCACAAGGGCGCCGTATTCAGGGCGGCGCTGGCCGCGCTCCGCAACCGCGAGGACGCCGAGGACGTGACCCAGGAAACTTTCATCACCGCCTTCCGCAAGCTCCATACCTTCAGGGGTGAGTCCCAGGTGCGGACCTGGTTATCGCGAATCGCGTGGAATCGATCGATGGATCACCGCCGGCGCGGTCGGTTGCGCCGGTTCCTCCGTCTCGATGCACCGGATGCCCCGGAGATCGCCACCGCCCAGGCGGATCCGGAACGGATCACTCTGGCCGGATCGGTGCACGACCGCGTGCGCCGCGAGATCGAGCGGCTGCCC
Organism: Acidobacteriota bacterium; assembly: GCA_032127745.1. Taxonomy (GTDB): domain Bacteria; phylum Acidobacteriota; class Vicinamibacteria; order Fen-336; family JAGNNV01; genus JAGNNV01. Next base: position 1,120 of record JAQBHL010000036.1, on the reverse strand, counting down.
TTGAATCTGCGGGACACCATCCTGCTCGCCAGCACCGGCGATATGGACTACGCCTCCATCGCCAGGACGCTGGGCGTGCGCGAAGGCACGATCAAGAGCCGTGTCTTTGAAGCGCGTGCCCTGCTTCGGTCTGCCTTGAAGGACGCGGCGCGATGACCCTGGACCGGGACGACCTCGACCGCGTCATCGGCCAGGCCCTCACGGGCGCGGTGACGGGTGAGCCCCGTCGGGTCGGCGCCGCATCGGTCCGCCAGGCTCTGGCCGAATCCTCCCGCCCGGCCTTGCCCCTCTGGCTGGCCGTGGCCGCGGTGCTTCTGGTCGCCTTCGCGGTGACCCTCCGCGAGTCCTGGCCCCAGCGCTCAGGGCTCTCGGTGGCGGGCCGGCCGGAAGGAGCCCCGATTTCCTCCGCTCCCGGCCCGTCCATTCCATCCCCGACTCCTGACGGCGAGGTAGCGGCGGCTCCCGCCGCCAGGGTCGCGCGTCCGTTCGCTCCGCAGGTCAAGGAACAGGCGGCTCAGACCGCCGTCGCCGCTTCCGAACCGCTCTTCGAAGGGCTGCCTCGGCTCGCCATCGCCCGCCTCGACCCTCCCGAATCTCTCACCCCGGCAGAACTCGATTCCCATCCCCTGGACATCGAAGGCATCGAAATCAGTCCCCTGACGTCTTCCGACCTCTTTACAGAACAAAATCACTGAAGGAACCCCCATGAAACTGAGAATGCTTCTGATCCTCGGGCTCTTGAGCCTTGCGCCCAAGGCCCTGCTCGCCCAGTCCACTACCGTACCGCTTGACGCCCTCATCCCGGCGCCCCCGGCCGCTCCGATGGCGCCCACCGCGCCCCGCCCGCCCTCACCGCCCGACGCGGTGATCGCCGCCGCGCCCGAGGCGCCCCCTCTGCCACCCGCCCCGCCCGCTCCTTGGGAGGTGTCCCAGATCCCTCCCAAGCCTCCAACGCTCGCGACTCCTGCCGCTCCCCCGGTTCCAGCCGCTGCTCCCGCCCCGCCCGCTGCTCCCGCCCCTCGCGCACCCCGTCCCCCGGGCCAGATGATCAACGTCCGCATCGATGTGACGCTGTCCGATAGCAAGGGTGCGCCCAAGGTCCTGACCATGACGGTGGCCG
>JAQBHL010000035.1:0-4839 GCA_032127745.1 Acidobacteriota bacterium | reverse complement strand
CTCTCAGTTTCCGTCGGGCTCGCCCGGGCTCGACGGAAGCCCGTTTCTCTGTTCAAGCGGCGTCGAGGAACTGCCTTTCGGATCATCGCAAGCGTGCTGTTGTGGGCCTTCGTCTTCGACGTGTTGCCCGCGACTGCTTTCACGGATCTGTCAGTGCAGGCCCGGATCCCCATGGCGGAGTGGCGGGCCGCGATGAGGAAGGAGATGAGGATTGAGCTCGTCTGTGTGCTGATCCCCGATCCGCTCGACCAAGCACCCAGGCAACGGCCCAGGAGGGTGGCGCCGGGAGCGCCGCGACAGTTGAGCGTGTCCACTCGGGTGGCGCCATTCACAAGACGGACGCCGGACGGCCTGTATCACTGCGTCGAGGATCAGCGGCGCTTCAGAAAGGTGGGCTGGGATGGAGACGCCCCGGCCCCGACGCCCTGGCCCATCTCGGGGGATGCGGCCTCGCAGCGCATCGAACACTCGGACATCTCGGAAGGACATCTGTCTCCGGCTCATGCCACGGGGAAGACGCGTATTCCGATTGACGAGTGGCGAGAAGCCCTTCAGGGTCGTGAGCGCTCCAGGCGAATCATCAGGTTTCTTCTCAAGATTCCGCAGCCAGACTCCTCCCACTTCCTTTCGAAAGGATGGCGAAACGACGGATTACGTGAAGGAGTCCTTCGGCTTGTCCGAGAAGTGCAGCAAGGGAAGGCCCATGACGGGTCCGTTCTTCACCCACGGTCGATCTCTGGCGACGAGCGCATCGCATTGCCCGTTGATTGCCGTGGCGGTGTGAATCGCATCGGCGAGCTTGATCTGGTGATCAGCGGCGATCTGCGTAGCGAGTTCAACGATTTCGTCGGACACCCCAACGAGGACTACGCCGTTGTTTCGAAAGAGGTCCTCGAACTGTTGGATTCTGGCGACGTTTCGGAAGCGGACAGGCTTGATCAGACACTCGGCTCGCGCCAAGCGGGATGTGAGAAGCGTGCCACCGGGCGCAAGTTCCGCGAGCTCGATCCAGCCGAGAGCCGTGGCCCGTTCGCTGGCATCGCCCTCGACGCAGAGCCTGAGAACGCTGGTATCAAGATAAAGCCTCACCGCCCCCAGTCGCGAAGCTCGCGCATCTCGGCCTCAATCTCGTCGCCCGTTTTGTCGCCGGGCGGCAAGGATCGAACGTACGCGGCCAGCGATCGCTTGGGTCGGGTCGGGGGCGTGTACACGACGACCTCGACCCTTTCCGCGAGCGGCGGCAGGGGCGCGTCTAGATGGATCGCTCCATCTTCAATGTGTGCTGGGATGTGGTGTGTGTCCATAGATGGGCTTCCTGTTCCCCTTGATACTACTACTTCAGTAGCTGCTCGAAGGAGGGCTCGTCTCGTCGCTGTGATCCTTGTTGAAGTCCCCACCCCAAACCCCTCCCACCTCGCCGACGGACAGATGGGGAGGGGATCGTGTCACGTGGGAGGAGGGCCTTGGTCCTTCGTCCCTCGACCCAACGCCCGTCTCACGGCCGAGGTGGTGCGAATGCCTTCCTCGCCTTCGGCTCGTTCAGTCATCCGCCCCCTCGGGGATGACATCAAGCCGGTCTACAACCTGAAGGCCCTCACGTTCTCCTTCCCGGACGCGGACGGCCTGGTCACGGTCAGCGCCCCGAACGACACCTTCCCGCCGGGCACGGAAATCCTGATCATCAACTCCGGCAACGGCGTCGTCCTCGGCCTCACCGCAGGCAACAACGGGGAAGTGAACGGCACCTTCCCGGCCAGCACCAGCGATCGTCTCTACATCACGGTCACTGATCCCTTTGGAAACACCACCAGTTTCGAGAGCAGCACGTTCAAGAACGAGGCGACCGGCGAAACCGCGGTCGGCTCCGGTGGTGGCGCAGTGGAGGGCCCAGACGGCACAGTGCTCGATATCCCCGAGGGCGCCCTCACGAAGGGCCTCGCGCTGAAGCTCGATGTCCTGACCCCAGAGCAATACGACGTCCAGTTCCCGGACCAGCATCCGGCCTTTGGTACCCGGCCCATCGGAACGGTCCTGAAGATCTCCGCCGCCGAACCAACGACGTTCACGAGGCCGGCGAAGCTGACCTTCAACGTCCCCGCGAACTTCGCCACGAACTATCCGGGCGCAGATCCAAAGGACGCGGTGTTCTACACTCTGAAGCGGTCCATCCTCCCGAATGGAGCGGTGGCGTTCGAAGTCCTGGACCACGCCTTCGCGGTCTGCCCAGGCGATACGCCCGGAGTCGAATCGACGCCCGCGACCACCTGCGACGCTTCCGAACTGAAGGTGAAGACAGCCTCGCCACCCTTCCCGGAGTTCACCGGCGGAACGCTCGCCGATACCTACATCATCCTCACCTACGACTGGGCCGGCGCGGCCGAGCGGGCCCGATCCGCGCTCGCCGGCATCGTCGTGGGCCGAGTCCGCCGCCAGGCCTGGGGAACCGACGCTCAGGCGGGTCAGGTCACGTACGAAGCAGTGAAGGGGGCCAAGGTATTCGGGTCGGACTCCTCCGGAAACGCCCTCCAATCCGCCAACGCCATCTTCACCACAAGCCAGGCAGACGGCACCTACACGCTGTGGGACTCGGCCTACACCGGAGGAACGGTCCAGGTCTTTGCCGATGATGGAACCGAAACCAGGAGTGGCCTCGGCTTCGAAGGCAACCCGCAAGATGTCTCGGCAAGCTGGGGCCCATTCCCGGCCCTGAAGTTCTACGCGAACAAAGCCCAAGTCGACATCCTCTTCGAAGCCCAACAACCCCCGCCCCCCGCCCCGGATGTCGTGCCCGTCATCATGAGGGACTATGACCGAACCGACACCACGGGAATCTCAACGGTCGGTACGCCCCTCCGCATTGGCTTCAAGAACAACCGGAAGGGCGAGATCGTCACGATCAACAGCCTCGACATCAACGGGACCAACTACGTGGTGGTCCTCGACCCCAGCGGAAGGTTCGCGGGAATCACTCAAGACGCCTGGACCCCAACCCAGCCTGGCACCTACCTCCTGAGAACCACAGCGATCGCCCCCATCGGCGGCTCGGTTCCCGTCTCAGCTACGGTGCGCATTGTGGCCGCAGGCGGAGGCATCGACACCGACAACACCCAGGCCCCGCGCGTCCTCGAGCAAAGAACCTATCCGAAGCCGAATGCGAAGAACGTCCAGACCGGTATCTTCCCGACCATCGCGTTCTCCGAACCCGTGGTTGGCATCACGCACCAGACGGTTCGCCTTACCCGCACCGACCTGAGCGCCCCCGGCCCCACTCCCGCGCCCACGGAAGACGAGGCGGTCAAGATCACCGGCATCACGGCCGCAGGCCAGGTGATTGACGACATCACCCTTGCTCCCACTCTGCCGGTCACAGCTATCACCATCCAGCCCCTCTTCGGCTTGAAGTACAAGCACCGCTACGCACTGAGCCTCACGGAAGGCATCACCGACCTCGACACCGAGAACGGATCTCCTGCCCCGAAGGCCCTTGTGCCCTACCGCACCACGTTCGACACGTTCGGCCCGGAGTCGATCCCGCCTGATGGCGAGCCGTCTTCCTACACCACCACCGGCTTCTACGTGGCGAAGAACGAAGAGGGTGAACCGGTCTCGATGTGGTCGCTCAAGCACCAGTTTGGCGGGGCCAGTTGGTTCACGCTGTTGACGGGGTATGACATCTCCGACCCCATCAACGTGGTCGAGACCACGACGACCTCCATCTTTGGGAGGCCCATGGACCTGACGGGCGAGAGCACGGTCATCGCCGTGGCCACCGCCCCCGGAGCACGGTCGATCCCATCGAATGTGCGTCTCTATGACGTGAGCAACCCCGCAGCCCCCGCGTGGATCGGCGCCGCCAGCCTCACCAGCTCGGTAGGCGAAGGCTCCGTGAACCGCATCACCATGCGCGGAAATCGAATCTATGCGGGAAGCTTCAAGAAGGGGATCCAGATCCTCGAAGTCGAAGCGATGAGGTCGGGCCTGCCCGCCTGCTGCAGCACGGAGTACTTCAAGGCGGTGAGCGACCTCAACCTCGACGGCCAGGGATTCAACCAGTCCGCCATCATCGCCACCATCCCCGTCCCCGGCCCAAGCGGCCAGCCCTCGTTCTTCACCGGGATCAAGTCCATTCCCCAGGGCGGCGAGGATCTCATCGTCGCCACCGGCAACTTCGGTCTGGCCCTGGCCAAGGAGACATCTCCGGGCGCGACGCTCTACCGTGGCATGCCCACAAAGGACGGCAAGACGCTCCAGTATGGCCTGGCGGTGGACGTTGCCAGCGTCGGCGGCTACGACATCGCGGTGGTGGCCGGAGTGTCGGGCGAAAAGCAGATCTTGATGACGGTCGACGTGACCAATCCAAGGCTGCCGGTGGTCCTCGGGGTGCGCGAGGTAGTGACCGACAGCCTCGGGATCGTCGACGTGCTGGTGAATGGATCCATCGTCTACGTCTCAACGCAACGGCTGTCGCCGCCCTCCGCCGGCGTGGAGGTGTTCGACATCTCAGATCCGAGCAAGATCACGCACCTGGGCCGGGTTGATGGGGTAGGTGGCCGTCTGGCCCTCGCCGGGAAGCTGCTCTATGGAGCGACCACCAGCACCTTCGGAGCGCCGATTGATGGTTTCGGAGGAGTGCGGACGGCTGCGCTGGGGTCCTTCGTCGTGATCGAAGGAGTCGCTCCTGCCGCTGTTGCCGTAGACGAGGCGGGGCTCACGCTGGAGCCCATGGAAGTTACCTATCGCGCATTCCAGATCTCGGATGAAACGCCACCCGTGTATCTCAATCTGGTCGAATCAGACTCGCCGGATGTGCCGATTGCGCAGGTGACGCTCCCAAGCCCC
>JAQBHL010000034.1:0-21736 GCA_032127745.1 Acidobacteriota bacterium | reverse complement strand
TAGCCCGAGTTCCGCAGTTAAGGGGGTACGAGTGTTGCTTCTAAAGCACTTATGCCTGTCGGTTGGCACTACATTTGACGTGAGGTAGCGGGCAGGCGGAGCCTTTCTGGGAGCCGTAGACCAAGGCGTGCGAGGAGTTCGCCTTGGCTTTTGTCCGGGCGGACGACGCATCGGAGGCGGATCTCTCGACGCGGATCCTCGGCGAGTGGAATGACGATGTCGGCACTTTGGAGTCGAGCGAATTCGTCGAGGATGGTGCGCGGAGAGTTGCCGAGCCCGGCGCGCTGCTGCCATTGCTCAAGCGTCTTCCACAGGACGTAAGCCAGAAAGCAAACGAAGATGTGAGCCTGGACGCGTTCCTTCTTCTGATGCCAGACCGGCCGGATCGAGAGCTCGCTCTTGTGGATTCGAAAAGCGGACTCGGCTTGCGTCAGTTGGATGTAGGTCTGCCAAAGCGCCTCGGCGGTCCAGTCATTCACATTCGTGCGGAGGACGTAGCAGCCTTCGGTGAGACGGGACAGATCGTCCCACGCCGGACGAATCGACCAATCAAGTCTGAGCCCGGCCGGAGAAACAGGATCGTCAACGACGGTGGCGAGAAATCGCGCGGCGGCGCGGGAGTTGCGCTCCCATAGACGACCGATCTGTCGCTCGATGGGGCTACGGTCCAGTCGTCGCTTGGCTTTGTGAATGCGTCGAGCGAGTTGGGTCAGCCCCTCCTCGATACGAAGAGAGAAGCGCTCGTGCATCGCCTTCTCCTTCTTCTGTCGCTCCGCCGAGCGGCACAACACGAAAGTCTCGGTGCCTTCCTTGGCGAGTTTCGCCTCGACGCCTTCACGCACCATCATCCATCCGCTCTCTTCGACGATCTGCGCCTGCCACCGCTTCACTTCCTGCCGGGAAGCGCCGATGACGTATCGCCGACCCGTCTCTTGTAGCCAGGCGATGTTCTTCCGGCTCATCATTCCCCGATCCATCACCCAGATCCGATCGGCGAGGCCAAACCGCTTCTCCATCACGCCCACGATCTCCTCGACCGTGGTGACGTCCACGCGATTGCCGTCAAAGACCTCGTAAGAGAGCGGCACGCCCTCCCGAGTCACCACCATCGCGATGCACACTTGCTTGCAGTCCGGTCGATGGTCGCGACTGTGGCCGCGCATGGCTTGAGGATTCCCCTCGGCGAGTCCCTCGAAAAACGTACTCGTCACGTCGTAGAGAAGAAGGTCGTAGTCGAGATCGAACAGTTCGCCCAGGCGCTTCTGCAAACGCTCTTCGATCACCCTCTTGTGCGGCAGCAATCGATCCAGTGCGCGATAGAGCCGGTCATCGTTCACTTGCTCGCAGGGGAGACCCAGGATGTCCTCCAGCGCCGTTGAACGGTAGAAATCCTCGGCGATGTGCAGCTCGCTTGATGGCTCGCACAATCGTGACGTCACCAGTACCGCGGCCATCGTGGACCAGGAAACTTCTTCTCGTCCTTCCGGCATCAGTTCCGCGCACACCCGGTCCAGACCCAGAGCGCGCCACAACGTCCAGGCCAGCCAGCAGTCGCCAAATCGTCGTGTGCGTTCCAGCCTGATCTGGTCCAGTCGGACCGCTACCGTTTGCTCAGGACCACGGCTCGCCTCGAAGAGTTCGTATTGATCCGGCCGGCCCGTGATCTTTCGCGCCAACGCCCGCGCTCGCAAACGGCCATCGGCATCGAGTTCGCCCAGTTGCGCCACCGTCTCCTGAGTCACTTTTCCGTTGCGACGAACGGAACGGACCAGGCGCCAGTACGTGTGCGCTTTGCCATCCTTGCGAATCGTCGAATGTCTCAAATACATGCGATTGCCATGAACAAAATCGCACGTATCGCGACCGGAGAGCAAGGCTGGAGGTTGGCACTACATGCCCTTTTCCAAGACCTCTTCTAAACGATTCAACGACTTAGAAACCAATCACCCCTCAAAATAGCTGCTTTCTCTCGTCAACTGCGGAACTCGGGCTAGCAGTCCTTGGCATAAGGCGAGCAGGATCGGACCATCATGGCGAGGGCCAACGTCTTGCTCGAAGTGGTCCCGCAGGCCGCCCGGGTCGACTGAGCTACTCGCCGGTCCCGCGGTAGATCGTTGGCCGCTGATCGCGCGGCAGGTTCCAGCCCGACGGATCGGCTCCGCTAAGGAGGTCGAGATCGAGGTCGGCCATGACGAGGTTGGGAGTCGGCGAGGCGATGCTCGGTACGACACCGGAGGGACCCGCGAAGTAGCTCGCCCCGAAATATTCCTGCGTCCATGGGGGCTCGACCCCCCGCCGGTTGGATCCGCCAATGTAGAGATTGTGTCGAGCGGCGTCGACGGGGAACTCGAGGCCCCACATGCGCCGAGACTTCTCGCCGAACGTGACCGCGGGCGAGAGCACCAGTTCGGCGCCGTTTTCGGCCAGGGCGCTCATCACGCCCTCGAAGTGCCGGTCGTAGCAGATGGCCACGCCCAGGCGCACCAGGCGCGTCTCGAACACCGGGAAGAAGCGGTTGCGGGAGATGTTGCGCGGCCAGGCTCCGAGGTCGCCGTCGCTTGGGTCGTAGTAATAGGTCTCGCAGAACGCAGCCTGCTCGTTCGCTCCCACCGGGATGTGGGTCTTGCGGTACCGGCCCAGAACCTCCCCGGACTCGTCGATGACGACCGCGGTGTTGAAGCGCCGGTCGGAGCGGGCGTCGCGCTCGAAGATCGGAGCCACGAGGATGAGGCCGGTATCCCGGGCGGCCCTTTGCAGAGTCGAAACGGTGGGACCGTTGACCGCGTCCTCGGCCAGGCCCAGCCACATCGGGTCGCGACCGAGAGCGAAGTACGGCCCGGTGAACAGCTCGCCCATCCCGAGAATCTGAGCGCCCTGGTTGGCCGCGGCACGGGCCAGGTCCACGTGATGGCCCACGTTGGCAGCCCGGATCGCCTCCAGGCGATCGGCCAGAATCGGCAGTTCGCCGATCGTGGCCGGCATGTCGGGGTAGGCGTTGCAGGTCTCGCTCATGGCCACGCGGATATTGCGGGTCATCGATCGACTCCGGTGAAAAGAACCGCGACGCGATCATTGCGGTCGAGCAGACCGGCCTGAACCAGGGCCATGGCTCCAGCCAGGCCGGCGGTGCCGGTGGCGCTCGCGGTGATCAAGGCGCCGCGGCCATCGCAGTAAGCCTCCAGAACGTCGCCCTCTGCGGCCACCACCGGCCAGCCGCCGGTCTTCAACATCCCGCGCACGATGGCCAGCCAGTCGTAGGTCTCGTCATCGAGGATCCCCGAGGCGATGCTCTTCGGCTCGGTTTCCCATGGCCACATGAAGCGGGCACGATCCTGAGCGGCGGCGTGGATCGCGCAATCGATAACCGCGGCGTCGGCGTGCGCTTTCAACCAGCGCGCCACCACTGCATCCGCGCGCCCGGCATCGATACCGGTGGCGAGGTCGGCGCCGGGAGCGACCGCCGCACCGAGTTCTCTCACGAGTGCGCGCGCGACCCGACGCCAGGCCCGGATCAAGGGAAACCCGCTCGCGGTCTGCACCGCGTGAATCACCGGCAGGCGTGGGAGGGTGCGGAGATCGCGGGCCCAGGTGAGGGCCTGAATGACTGAGCTCGCCAGGGCGCCGCCACCAACCTGGATGATGAGACGATCGATCGGGGCCGTGGCGCTCTGCGCGGCCAGCTCGAACCCCAGGGTCATGCCTCCATCGATGGTCAGTCCGTTGTCGCTGCCCTGGCCGGAGAACGGCAGGGCGCCGGCACGAACCGCCTCGCGAAATCGGTGATGGCACGGATCGCCGGGAGGATCATCCTCGCCGCGCAGGCAGGTCTCGATGGAGGCGCCGAGCGCACTCAGGCGCGCCACCACCGAGGCGTCGGCCCAGGTCGGCACGAAAACCCGCAGCTGACGCCGGGCCGCGCGAGCCACCACGGCGGCGGCCAGAGCCGCGTTGCCGCAACTGGCGATGGCCAGGGTACGCGCTGCTTCGGAAGCGCCGATCAGCCCGGTGCGTTCGGCGACCGCGAGATAGATGGCGAGCCCGAACAGGTGCCTGGCCTTGTGCGAGCCGGCCACGTTGCCGGTCTCGTCCTTGATCCACAGACCGTCGTCTCCCAGGCCGAGAATCCTGGCCACCTTGGGGGCCGCGAGGTACGGAGTGACGGCAAAGCCATGACCATCGACCGCGGCGACCGCGCGATCCAGATCGCGCACCAGGGCGACATAGTCGAAGTCCGCCATGCCGCGCGCCCGGGCCACCTGCCACGAATAGGAGAGAGAGCGATAGAGGATGAAGGGGTGGGGGTCGCCCTCGACCGCCTCCGCGGCGTCTCTCGGCGGTGCCGCCCGGGCCAGCACATGATCGACGCCGTCGCCGTCCGCCGAGGGACACCGAAACGGCATCGGCCCCCCGACCACCGCACCGCACCCGGTGCAGACCATGGACGGCGATGCGGTCACGAGGAAGGCGTCGCGCCCGTCTCTGCGTTGAACGCGCGGATCAGATCGTCCCAGATCGGGATGGCCGGGCGCAGATCGCGCCAGAAGGACTGGCTCCGGCGGCGCTCGAACTCGGAGAGCGACACTCCCTGCTGCTCGACCCAGGTGAAATAGCCAAGATTGAAGATCCGATCGCGTTCCAGCGGACCCAGGTGGAGGGCATGCTCGATCCCGGCGCCCAGGAGATGCTGGTCGAGGGAGCGCTCGGCGACATCGCGGTCGAACACTCCATCGAACCTCTTCTCCACCGCCTTGTCCACCTCGGTCGCGTAGAGCTCGGCGCCGTCGGTGGCCACCGTGACGATGGCGTCATCCTTCCCGAGGCCCAGGCGCTTGCTGGTCTTGATCGCGGCGATCACGTTGCAGATGCTCGAGAAGCCGAAATGCGGAAGGGCCGCGATCACCTCCTCGGAGACACCGCGGGCGGCGAGCGCGGAGCGGCCGGCCGCGGTGTTGAACACCACGTTCAGCTCGTCGGTGGCCCGGTCCGAGACCGCCACCGCGACGTCGGTGTTGGTGACGTTATGGATGAAGGGGATGTGCTTGTCGCCGATGCCCTGGATATTGTGCTCGCCGAAGCCGTTGTAGAGCATGGTGGGACACTCGAGGGCCTCGGCGGCCACGATGCGGGCGTCGTGCTGGTCCTTGAGGTAGTCACCCGCGCCGATGGTGCCGGCTGAGCCAGTCGCGGACACGAAGGCGGCCAGGCGGAGGCTCGGACTCGCGGCTTGCACCGCAGTGAACACCCGCGCCAGGGCCGGGCCGGTCACGTGAAGGTGGATCAGGTGATTCGCGAATTCGGAGAACTGGTTGAAGATGACGTTTTCGGGATCGGCGTCGAGCTCCGCGCACTTGTCGTAGATCTCCTTCACGTTGCTCTCGGTGCCCACGGTGCGGATGATGTCCCCGGGGTCGCTCACCCACTGCTCGAGCCAGCGGAACCGCTCTTCGCTCATGCCCTCGGGCAGCACCGCGACCCCGCGACAGCCGAGAATCCGCGAGATCGCGACTCCTCCCCGGCAGTAGTTGCCGGTCGACGGCCACACCGCGCGATGTCGAGTCGGATCGAACTGCCCGGTCATGAGACGCGGGACCAGGCATCCGTAGGCGGCCAGGACCTTGTGGGCGCGAATCATCGGAAACCGGTTGCCGAAGGCGACGATGATCGGAGAGGCGATGCCGGTGAGGGCTTCGGGCAGGACCACGTGATCGGGTACGCCCACTCGATACCGGCGATCGGAGCCGTTGTGCCAGTGAACCCGGAACAGATTGAGAGGCGCCGGCGCATCCGGATCGACCGCAGCCAGGGCCCCGATCACCGTGGCGGGGATCGTGTCCGGCTGAGCCAGCTGGGTCAGCGTCGGCAGCACGATGCGGCGCTCGCGGAACAGGGCCACGGTCCGTTCGTGAACCGCGCGGTCGACAATCACGGTCTCGAGTGCAGGTCGGCTCATGGGGCGAGTCGAGTCTACAGGCGGCGCATTCCATCCCGCTGCGTTCGGCCACGGGTTGAGCGCCTCCCCGATCTGCACGGGCACCTCGCCGGTCGGCGCTGCCGGAGTAACATCGAGCTTTCCGGCGGATCGCCAGGGGGAGTCACGATGAAGGGCAACGACGAGATCATCCACGTGCTGCAGGACGTGCTCAGCGCCGAGCTCACCGCGGTCAACCAGTACTTCATCCACGCGCGCATGAACGAGAACTGGGGCTACAAGAAGCTCGCCACCTACATCCGCAAGGAGTCGATCGAGGAGATGCAACACGCGCAGGCCATCATCGACCGCATTCTCTACTTCGACGGCGCGCCCAACATGCACAAGTACCTGAAGATCAACGTGGGCAAGAGCGTGCCCGAGCAGTTCCAGAACGACCTCGAGGTCGAGTACCAGGCGGTCCCGCGGCTCAACAAGGGGATCGAGGTCGCGCGCGCGCTGGGTGACAATGGGACCCGCGCACTGCTCGAGACGATCCTCAAGGACGAGGAAGGGCACGTCGACTGGCTCGAGGCGCAGCTCGGCATGATCAAGGAGATCGGCGTAGAGAACTACCTCGCGCGGCAGATGGAATAGCGAACACCCGCCCGCGCGGGCTCGGACGTCTGCGGCCCGGTGAGGTGGTTTCTTCGGGTGTCATAATCTCCGCCCGTGGTCGCGGGAGGGTGCGGTAGGACCAGGAGGAGTGTGATGCCCCAGACGTCGCGCGAAGGGAGCCGCCGCGCCGCGGCTGAGTTCGGCAACACTCAACGGTGGTTTCTGATCACACTCGCGCTGCTGATCGTGTTCGTGTGGCCTCCGAGCGGCGACCGGAGTCTCGCCAGCAAGGCGGTGAACTGGGCGGTGGACCCGAGAGGTGAGTTACCCATACGACCAAGGCCTCTGGCCATTGAGTTCAGCGACGACCCTGACCTTATTACCGAGCACGCCGTGCAGTTGTGGGATTACGACTCCCTCTACGCCAAAGGCGGATGGACGAGGAAGCGCCTCGAACTCAAGGTCGCAAGCGATCCCTTCAATCCAGCGACGGAGCGGCAGTTGCTGACCGGGATCGCGATCGTGGTGGCGTTCCTGGCCTGGCGCCGGAGCGGGACGAAGAACTAGGCGACCCCCGTCTGCCGCTGCGGCAGGAAGTCCGTCCTCTCCGATCAGGTGTCTCGTCCGGCCGGGGCCCTGACTCCAAGACGTCCAGCCGGACGCGTATCCTTTTTTCGTTCTACTTGAAGGTGATCTTCTCGACCTTCCAGGTCGAGCAGTCGCCCTTGTAAAGCACCTTCTCGGAGTCGCAGACGAGCTGATGGACCAGACAGCCGGCCTGCCCGAGGCCCTGAGAGGTCTGGGCCCAACCGACCATCTCGCCCGTGGCCACGTCAATCTTGTAGAGCTTGCCGCCGGAGTCGCCGCTGAACAGATACTGCTTCTCGCCCGGTGCGGGCTTGGTGGTGCAGAAACCCCAGGGCGCGCCCACCGTCGAGATGATCTTGACCGGGTTCAGGTCGTTGTCGAACACCTGGATGCGACGGTTGCCTCGATCCCCCACGTAGACCAGATCCTTGTTGTCCACCGCGATGGTGTGATGGAGGTTGAACTGGTTCGGACCGGAACCGTAGCTGCCGACCGCCTTCACGAAGGTGCCGTCTTTCGCGATCTTCACGACCCGCGAGTTGAAGTAGCCATCCGACACAAAGATGTTGTCCTTGCTGTCCCAGGCCACGTCGGTGGGCCGGCCAAAGGAGTTTCCGCGGCCGTCGGGATGCTGGTTCTCGATCTTCTCGCCGAATTCGAGGTGGACTTCCAGATAGTCGATGGATTCCGGCTTCCGGCCGAGCACCATTGCCACCTGAGCGTCCGGGCTGAACTTGAGGATCATGTTCGCGCCTTCGTCCACCGCCCAGACGTTGTCGTATTTGTCCACTCGGACCGCGTGCGCATAGGACGCCGCGTAGTTCCCCGGGCCCCACTGCTTGACGAACTTCAGGTCCTGATCGAATTCAAACAGTTCCGCGGCGGTGCCGCCTCTCGCGATGCCCTGGGTGCCGCTGCGGGAGAACACGAAGAAACGACCCTTGGAATCCTTCGCCACCCCGACGGTCTCGCCGATGGTGTGCCCGGGCACGACCAGCTTGAGCACCTCTTCGGTGACCTGGAGCTGCGGCGTGTTCTTTTCGAGTTCCAGCTGTTTGGCCATCGCGGCCTGCATTGCGACCCTGGCTGGTGAGTCGGGGGGCGGTCCCTGTCCCTCGACTGCACTGGAGAATTGGAGGCCGATACCGAGACCTCCCAAAGCGACCACAGACACGACGAGCGCACGTTTCAAATTGAGCCTCCTGACGAAGGTCGGGGTAGGGTTAACGGCCGATACGGGCAGCATCCGCCCTTGGCGCCACAGGCCACTATCGTGCACGGGCGCGGGTTGCGCCATGGATCATTTGGCTCATGCGCCGGATGGCAGCGCGCCCCGGTCGCGCGACGCCCGAAAAGCAAGGTCCCGTCCCTTACTCGGATGCAGGAGGGCGCAGGTTGATTCGAATCTAAAGGCGGCTCATGCGATCCCACAGGACATCGGCCACTGGTTGGGCGCGAGCACGGATATCGCCCAGGGCGGCGCCCGCGCGAGCGCGCGCAGCATCGCTGGGCGGCGCCACCGGGCCGCCGAATCGCTCGACCAGAAGCCTCGATCCCGCCAATGGCCGCGCCGCGACCCGGTTCGGATCGTCACCGTGCGCGGTTGACTCCTCGAGCAGAGCGCTCCGCTCGTCGGCCATCGACGCGGGATAGCCGTCCGTGCCCATGGCTACTCTCGTCGATGCAATCAGCGACATCGGATATCCCACGCGGTTGCCCCGATTCGAACGTGGGTTCTGGACCAGCCAGATCGAGGCCTCGTCGCAGGCCCGAACCTCGTCCCGGGTCAGGTGGACACCGTGGGCGAAGATCGAGCCCGGCACCATGGCGTCGAGCCTGGACAGGCGATCGATGACGCCGGCGTAGCCGCGGGAGCGAGCGTCATCCACGTCGGCCCTGTCCTCGGCCACGTGGACGTGGAGCACGGTGCCGAGATCCCGGGCCAGGGCCGCGGCCTCTCGGATGGTGTCGTCCGAGACCGTGAACGACGCATGCAGTCCGACCGCGCCGCGGACACCCGGACGGCGGTTGTCCCGAAAGAAGCGCGCGCACTCGACGAGGCCCCGGTGGGCTTCATCCCGCCCCCGGTTGCGCTCGGTCGCTCCGTAGCAGAGCACCGCGGGCATCTCGAAGCGCGCGCAGGCGTCGGCCAGGATATCGAGCGAGCCCTCGATGAAGTTCGGCGACTCGTGATGATCGATCAGCCCCGCCGCGCCCAGGGCCACCGATTCGGCGACGTACAGCTCCGCGCTCGCGGCCAGGGACGCGGGGTCGAGAGCGCGATCGAGCCTCCACCAGATCTGATCGAGAATCGAAACGAAGTTCGCGGGCGCCGGGACCGGCATCGGCATGCCCAGCGGGGCCAGGCCGCTGTAGATATGCGTGTGGGCGTTGACCAGGCGTTCGTCGTTTGGCTGTGGGCTCAACGGGGATCTCAGCGCGGGCTCGCCTTGATCCGGCCCACGCTCATGGCCCGGGCCGCCGGCGAATCCTTCATGGGCAGGTGGTAGCGGCGCACGCCGTCGAAGGCGGCAAGCGCTCCGGCCACCGCACCCGCGGTGGGCACCAGGCCAATCTCGCCCACGCCCTTGGCCCCGAACGGACCCTCGGGTTCCGGATCTTCAACCAGGACCACCTCGACCTTCGGCATGTCGCGCGCGCGCAGGACGCCGAGTTGCCGGAGCTTGTAGGTCACCGGCCAGCCGTCTTCGCAGGGCAGATCCTCGGTGAGCGCGTAGCCGAGACCCATGTGGATGGAGCCTTCGATCTGTCCCTCGCACAACGCCGGATTGACCGCGCGGCCGACATCGTGCGCGGCGATGAAACGATCGACCCGACCTTCGGGGTCGAGAATGCACACCTGGGTGGCGAAGCCGAACGAGGTGTGGGTCTTCACTTTGTCGACCTTGGCCCCGGGCGCGGTGGTGTCATCGACCATCACGTCGGCCGCGAAGACCTCGCCCACCATCTGGGCCAGCGTGCGTCCGGAATCGAGCGCCTTCTTGAGATGCTCCGCCGCACTCTTGACCGCGTTCCCGCCGAACAGGGTCGCGCGCGATCCGGTGGTCTGGCCACAGCCAAGCGCGAAGGTCGAGTCGACCTTGGGACGGAAGAGGGAAGGCGACAAACCGGTGACCTCGGCCGCGAACTGCGTGAGCACGGTGAGAAGACCCTGACCCATCTCGGTGTAGCCGTTGTAGAGCGAGATCGTGCCGTCCGCCTCGACCACCAGCCGCGCCTTGCCCCATTCGACCGCACCGTTGCCGATGCCACTGTTCTTGAGGCCGCAGGCGATGCCGACGGCGCGGCCTTCGGCCCGGGCCGCGTAGTACGCGTCCTTCACCGCCACCAGGGTCTTCTTGATCCCCACCGATTTCTCGAACACCTGGCCCGAGGCGAAGGTGTCGCCGATATCGACGGCGTTGCGCCAGCGCATCTCCCAGCCGTCGACGCCCAACTTCTCGGCGAGGAGATCCATGCATCCTTCCATGGCGAAGTGGGCCTGGTTGGCTCCGAAGCCCCGCATGGCTCCACAGGGCGGATTGTTGGTCACCGCGGCGACCGCGTCCACGTGGACGTTCAGGACGCGGTAAGGACCGCAGGCATGCCCGGCCGCGCGCTCGAGCACCTTGGCCCCGACCGAGGCGTAAGCACCGGTGTCACCCACCATGTCCGCCTTCACCGCGGTGAGGTGGCCGTCGGCATCGCAACCGACGGTGTAGGTCATGGTGATGGGATGACGCTTGGGGTGAAGTCGGATCGACTGCTCCCGGGTCAGGGTCACCAGAACCGGGCGGCCGGTCATCTTCGCGAGCAGGGTCGTCTGGGCCTGGACCGACATGTCCTCCTTGCCCCCGAAAGCGCCTCCGTTCGGAACCAGTTCCACCGCAAGGTCTTCTTCATCGATACCGAGGAACGACGCGCACTGCCGGCGGTCGTCGAATACCCCCTGGCCCTGGCTGTAGAGCTTGAACGTGCCCGGGCTCTCGCCGGGCTCGACCAGGGCGCTCTCGGGCTCGAGGAAGAGATGTTCGATGCGCTGGGTGCTCCAGGTGCCCGTGACCACATGGGCGCTGGCCTTGAGCGCGGCATCGACGTCACCGCGGCGGATCATCGTGTGCGAGAGGACGTTCTCGTAGGCCGGATTGACCTGGGGCGCTCCGGGGGCGAGTGCCGCGGCGGGCGAGGTCACCGCCTTCAGCACTTCGTACTCCACGTCCACGAGGTCCGCGGCCAGGGTCGCGGTGTGCTGGTCGACCGCAGCGACGGCCGCGATCACATCGCCCACGTAACGGACCTCCTCGCCCTCGGCCACGAAGCCCGGCCAGTCCTTCTTGATCAGGCCGTACCAGCGATCGCCGGGGACGTCACGGAACGTGGCCACCGCGACCACGCCCGGGTGAGCGGCGGCCCGCGAGGTGTCAATGCGCACCACCCGGGCGCGCGGGTGAGCCGACAGGGTGAGCGCGCCGAACAGCATCCCCTCCCGACGAAGGTCGGCGACATAGGGACGGGCGCCAAGGGCGAGGTTGGCGCCCTGGTATCGCGCGACCCGTTCCCCGACGCCGCCTTCGTATTGCGGCTTGCTCACCGGCTCACCACGCCGGGCCCGGGCCAGAAGCTCGACCGCATCGATGATCTTGACGTAGCCGGTGCATCGGCACAGGTGGACGTCGATCGCATTGGCGATCTGGTCGCGCGTCGGATCGGGCGTCTTGTCCAGAAGGTGCTTGGTCCTCACCATGATGCCGGGGATGCAGAAGCCGCACTGGAGGCCGGCGGCGGCCACGAACGCGTCGGTCATCTGAACGCGCTCATCCTCGCTCACCCCTTCGAGGGTCAGAATGTCCTGGCCCGCGGCGTTTACCGCCGGCATGGCGCAGGTCACCACGGCCCGACCGCCCACGATGGCGAGGCAACAGCCACACTGGCCCTGGGGCGAGCAGCCGTCCTTGGTCGAGCGCACGCCGCAACGCTCCCGCAGCGTCTCGAGCAGCGACTCGTCTTTCCGCGGGTCGACCGTGACTGGCTGGCCGTTGAGTCTGAACTCGAGCGTCACCTTTGCCTCCTCAACCGGCGCGGGTAAAGGCCCGCAGACCGCGGCCCGAGTGTATCCGATCGTTCGCGGCGCCGAACCGACGGCGGGGCGGGCCGGGACGCGGGCGGCCGCCCCTCCGCCTCAGCTGCTCCAGCCGAAGGCGAACTTCACGAGGAAGATGTTGTCGGCCCGGGCGTCGAGGAGGGTCGAGAAGGATCGTCCCAGACGGAATTCACCGCTCGGATCGGAGTCGTCGCGGCTCTGAGTCCAGACGAAGTAGGCGGCCGAGCCCGGCCGGAACTCCCAGCGCAGCACGGCGTTGCCACGGATCGACTTGAAGGTGAAGTCAGGATTGTCGACTCCTTCAGGAAGGGTTCCGCTCGCGTAGCGGTTGAACTCGTACGACCGCGGACGAGCCAGGTCGCCGAAGTCCGCGTACTGGCCGGACGAGATCAGCGGCTGAATGTAGGTCTGAAGGCTGAGCGCGGGGCTGAAGGTCCAGTTGAGCCTGACTCCGGCGGAGAACGTCTCCTGGGTCAGGCGGGCGAACACATGCCGCGTCCCGAAGGTCGCGCCCGCCGCCGGATCCTCCAGGTTGGCCACGAACTGCGCCCCGTTCTCCTGGTACAGGTAGTCGGGGCTCAAGCTGATCGAGAGCTTGGGCGCCGGCTTCCAGTTGATCGACACCGAGCCTCCGCGGGTGAGAGTCGAGTCCTGCTTCCCATGGCCGCCCCGAACTCCGACGTTCAGGGTCACCTTCTTCCGATTGTCCGAGTTCACGCTGAGGTCCCAACTCAACCCGGCGGGCCGGAGCATGGCCACCCCGCCGCGGGTCTGGGTGGTGGACAGGCTCTCCGGACTCGCGAACACGCTGCCCTCGAAACCCCAGTAGTTCTTGAAACTGGCCCAGTACCAGGTGAACAGGCCCGTCGAGGTCATGTTTCCGTCGAAGTCGTTGGTGCGAAAGACTCCGCCTTGAACTCCGCCGTTGCGGAATATCCGGCCCGGCTCGGTCCAGCGATACCCGGCCGACACGTGGCCGTTGATCTGATCGGTGCGGAAGGTGATGCCGGCGTCATTCGAGTCGAATCCCGGCGAGGTGGCTCCGAAAGCCGCATTGAAGAGGACCGGGCCCTTCTCGCGATTGAGGGCAGTTCGGAAACTGTAGCCGGAGAGCGTCGTGGCCTGCGGATCCAGTCTCATATGAACGGCATCCGGACGCTGGAAGTAGTGCTGGGAGGCCCGTTGCACCGAGGTGATGCGCGCCGCGCTGCCCTCGATGCTCGACACCGCGAAACGGCCGGTCAGCGCCCAGGTACGGTCGCCGCTCTCGCTTCGCCCGAGGGTCGTCCATCCGTCCACCCCGAAGGTGGCGGCTCGCCGGTTGAGCTGATCCTGAAGCCCGGTCCCGGTGAGGTCGCGGCTCACCAGGGTTCCGATGAAGCCCAGTCCCTGACGGCCGGCGTTGAAGTCGCGCTGGCCGCGCACCACGCTGTAGGAGGCCCGCGGCTCCACCACCGCGGTCGAAAACCGTCCCGCAATGGCGAGGTCCGCCTCGGCCCTCCCGGTGAGCGCGTGCAGGACTCCCAGGTTCCAGGCTCCCGCGACCTTGCCCGTGAGCTTCGCGGCCGCGTCGATCCTCACCCCGCCCGGAACCCGGGTGAAATCCGCGTCCCCCGCCGATCCTTGAGGGTTGCGTCCGATCCGCCTCGAATAGAACAGGCTCGGGGTCGAGAAGTTGAAGCTCATGTTGTTCGAGGCCCCTCCCCAGCCGAACCCGAAAGTGTCGGATCCCTCGATGAAGAAGGGTCGCTTCTCTTCGAAGTAGGACTCGACGTCGGAAAGGTTCACCACCGCCGGATCGACCTCCACCTGCCCGAAATCGGGATTGATGGTGGCATCGAGAGTGAGGTTGGAGCCGAGGCCCAGCTTGAAATCGGCGCCGAAGGTGGCGTCGCTCTCGCGGCCGTCGTTGAACGGGTCGCCCGGGGTCGCGGCCGAGGTGTGGGTTCTGGCCGTGGTGTACGGAGTCACCAGGAAGCGTCGCTTCGGCTCTATCCCGGAGAGTCCCACCAGGGGAAGGAAGCGCGACACGAAACCGCTCTCCTTCTTCGGGCGCGGCGCGGCGTAGGCCTGTTCGTTGGTCCGGGTGATCTGCCGGCGAAAATTGACCCCCCAGCGCGCCTCCTCCTCCTGCTTGAACCGCAGTTGAGACAGGGGGATGCGCAGCTCCACCGACCACCCGCCGTCGTCGCTGGTCGCCCGGCCCTCCCATATGCCGTCCCAGGCGTTGTCATTCCAGTCGTCATTGAAGAGGGTCCCGTCGGAGAGCGTCCCGCCCGCGGAGATGCCGAAGTAGAAGCCGGTGCGCTTGTCGTGGTAGGGATCGAGATAGACGGTGAAGGAATCGGAGGTGAGCTGGGAGTCGCGCCGGCCCAGGAGAGCCTGGATCGCTCTGGGTTGCGAGTCGTGAAGGCGGGCGCCGATATAGATGGAGTCGTCGTCGTACAAGACCCGAACGTCCGTCTCTTCCGTGGCCTTCTCGCCTTCGTCAGGGTCCCGCTGGGTGAAGGTGGTGTGAGGCCTGGCTTGCTGCCACGCCCCCTCGTCGAGCTTGCCGTCGATTTCGATGGGCCCTTCCACCCGCACCGCGGTGACCTGGCCGAGCGCCTCCGCCACCGCCGCGGCGCTGCTGGTTTGATCTGAACCGGAAGCCAGTGCCGCCGCCGTCATCATCAATAGATTGAACATCGCCTTCGCTCCGGTCAAGGGGCGACTCCAGGTGACACAGGAACCGCGCGTCTGCCAGGTGAGACGCCTTGAGATCGGGTTAGGTTCCCAAGCTTTCAGAAGAAGTCAGGAAGGCTTGGCGGCGGTGCGTCTCCAATAGATGAACGCGGGAATCCCGAGCAACAAAATAATGAATCCGAAGAGCGATTCGATCGGTCTCTCAATCAAGGAGTTCACGACAAAAGCGAGCGAGGTCAGAATGAAGACCGCCGGCACCAGCGGATAACCGGACACCCGATAGGGCCGTGGCCAGTCAGGCTTCCTGGCGCGCAGAACGAAGACGGCGATTCCGATGGCGGTGTGGAAGAGAAACACGATCACGGTTGTGTAGGTATAGAGCGCCTCGTAGGTGCCGGAGAGGGTGAGAAGGATGGTCCAGGCTCCCTGGGCCAGGATGCAGGCCACGGGGGTGCGCCACTTGGGGTGCACCACCGCGAGGGACTTGAAGAAGACGCCGTCCCGGGCCATGGGCAGATAGGTGCGAGTCGAGTAGAGGACGGTGGCGCCGATGCAGCCGAAGGCTGACACCATCACCGCGGCGGAAACCAGATTCCCGGCAAAGGCGCCGAACAGGGCCACCGCCGCGGCCTCCGCAATCCGCGGATTCGACGGCATCTCGCTCACCGGGATGGCGCGCAGATAGACAAGGTTCAAGAGGACATAGAGGACGGTCACGATGCCCACGCCCGCGAACATGGCCCGGGGCAGATTACGCGAGGGGTCCTTCATCTCACCGCCTAGATAGGTGATTCCGTACCAGCCGTCGAAGGTCCACAAGACCCCGATCATGGCCACGCCGAAAGCGGAGAGGAGCGAGGGGGGCATGGCCGAGGCCACGAAGTCCGGCGACGTGACGGGGGCAACGAACAGCCCCAGGAGTGCCAAGGCAAGCATGGCCCCGATCTTTAGAATGGTCAGGATGTTCTGGACCAGTGCGCTTTCCCGCAGCCCCACCATGCTCGTGATCGTGAAGAAGACGATGGCGAGGACGCCGGCGATCGCTCCTCCCGTCAGTTTCCATGAGTAACCGAAGATGTCGGCGCTTGCGAGCACGTGCTGGGTCGCGAAGAATGGGATGAACGAGCCCAGGTATTCGCCAAACCCCACCGCGATGGCGGCGAGGGCGCCGGACATGATGACGAGGAAGTCGACCCAGCCCTTGAGAAAACCGAAGAGCGGCCCGTAGGCCTCCTTGAGAAAGTGGTACGGCCCTCCGGCCCGCGGCATCATCGTCCCGAGTTCCGCGTAGGTCAGCGCCCCCGCGATGGTGAGCACGCCACCACAGAGCCAGGCGAGCAGGACCAGCCCGGCATGAGGCAGAGCACGGGCCACGTCGGAGGTGGTGAGAAAGGCGCCCGTGCCGAGCACGGAGCCGACGGTGATGAGGGTGGCATCGGTGAACGAGAGCCCCCGGATCAGATCGCGTTGCGAGGGCTCAGCCATCGGGGCATCCTACCCTCGAACCGGGCGGACCTTCCTTCGCGATGGGGCCGGTGACTCGCCCGCCCGCCGTCGATCATGGCCGTGACGTCGGGCCGAAACCCAAACCGCCCTCGCGAGCCGTGGACGGACTACGTCCGTGACTATTTGCGAGCCCCCCAACCGTCACCCCGGCGAAGGCCAGGGTCCACGTACGGCACAAAGGGCCCCGAAAATGGGCCTTTCGCACATGGGTTCCTCAGCAGGAGGAGATCGGCCCTTCCGGAGCGGGCTTCTCAAAGGAGTTTGCAGCGCCCGATGGCTGAGACGCCGCGAATCGCCTAGGCGCCGAAGACGACCGACCTCATGGATAGAGAGCCCAGATCGAAGCCGGTGATTGGAAAACTCACCGGGTCCTCGGAAGCGGCGGCGGCGGCGTAGAGGAGAGGCAGATAGTGGTCCGGCCTGGGGTGCGCCTTGCGGCCTTCCGGAGTCTCGATCAGACGGACGAGTTCGGCGAGATCGCGAGCCTCCAGCGCCCGCGCCACCGCTTCATCGAATTCGCGGGCCCAAGACGGGGTGTTGAGCTCGCCGGAGCGCAGACGACCCAAGGCATCGCCGAGGTTGTGGACGATATTGCCGCTGCCCAGGATCAGGACGCCTTCCTCCCGAAGCGGGGCCAGGGCCCGGCCAATCTCGACATGTCCCGAGGGGCTGGCGAAGGCGTCGATGCTCAGTTGAACCACCGGGCAATCGGCGGCCGGCCGCAGATGAGCGAGCACCGACCATGTCCCGTGATCCAGGCCCCAGTCGAGGCTGAGAGAGGCCTTCTCACGTCCGACCAGGTTCGCGACCCGGGCCGCCAGGGCCGGGTTCCCCCTGGCCGGATACTGCACTTCATACAAAGCGGGCGGAAAGCCCCCGAAATCGTGGAGGGTTTCGGGCTGGTCGTTTCCCGTCACCGCCGTGCCCCGGATGTACCAGTGAGCCGAAATGGCAAGGATGGCGGACGGCCGCGGCCAACGCGATCCCAGGTCGCGAAAACCACGGCTCCACTGATTGTTCTCGATCGCGTTCATCGGCGAGCCGTGCCCGACGAATGCCACCGGCATGCGCCGGGCCGGCGTCGCTGAACTCAAGGGACGATTCAGTTCAGCGGCGACCCTTCGCCATGGCCTTCAGCGGCGAGTCCACCATCTTGTAGCCCTTGGGCAGAGCAAATACGTCGGGGCCGAGGGCGCCCTTCTTGACTTCGGTCGCCTCAACCGTGGTGTCGACCTTCCGGCCCATCATGCTCATGCTGGTGTGGTTCATGAGCGAAATGCCCTTGACCTCCGACATTTTCGCGATCAGCTTGTCCATGCCCTGCACCATCGGAATGCTGACCCGCGCCAGCTTCTGGAAGTTCGCGGGGTCGAAGGGCGGCGTGATGGCGGTGGAGTTGCAGGACTCCTGGGTCATATTGGCGCCCATGGTGACCGTATACATCTGGCACGGATACCCGGCGATGGTGCGCATCTCTCCCTCGGTCACGGTGGCGTCGGCGGTGGTGCCGCCCATCATCTTCGACATCTTCTCCCGCATCTGGGGGGGCACATTGGCCATGGCCTGCTCCATCTGGGCGCCCAGGCCCTTCATGGTCTCGTCGATCTCGGTCAGCGTCATCTGCGAGTACTGCTTCTTCTCGTGATCGACGCTGACGATCGTTCCCGATGCGAACTCCATGATGGTGTCGGTGCGCCCGCGGTTGAAGCGGATCTGATCTTTGGAGAAGTAGTGGGTGGTGATGGCGCCATCCGAAGACTTGAAGGTGATGGTGAGATCCTCCGCGGAGGCGGAGAGGGCAAAAGCGGAGAGAGCAAGAACGGCCAGGGGGCGAAACATGTCGGATCCTTTCAGGTGGAGCATGATCCGAGGATACCGTCGCCGCTCTGCGCGGGCCAGGATCCTTGGCGTGCCTACGGGTTCGACGCCTCGATGAAGGCCTGGACGTGCCGCTCCAGGGTGGTCATGGGCACACAGCCGCTGCCCAGGATCCAGTCGTGGAAAAGGGCGGATGTCGGACCGGGGCCCGAGAGCGGTACGAGCCTTTTCTCGAAGTTCCAGGATCTTCATGGCCCCCATCGGGTGAGGACATCGAGAAAGAGGCTTTCCTCATGAAAAAGCTCGGCCCGCTTCACCGGACCGAGGCGAGCCAGGAGCACACGCGCCTCCCGGGCTCCGCGTTCTTCGCCGGCCAGGGTGACCTCAGGCAGCTTCTCGATGGGCAGACCCGGTTTGAGTCTTCGCATGGGACTCTCGCGGGTGAGCACCTGCAGGTAGGCATCCCCCACCTCGCGCACCAGACGAGCGGATACGCTTTCGGCGGCCGGGCTCAAGGTGGCGAGAGAGATCGGAGAGAAGGTCAAGAGGGATCGGCGCATTGCTGGGGTTCCTCTCTCTTGCCGGGGCGGGACCTGAGAATATCTCCGCCCAGACGAGTATGGTCCAGGTTCAGGAGATGGCATGACAAGAAGTTTGGACAACGCGCAGACGATGGAGCTTGTGCTTCCTTCCTCGAACCTGGCCGCCGACCTGGCCTTCTTCACGGAGCGGCTGGGGTTCTTGCTGGAAACCATCTTTCCGGCCGACGACCCAAGGATGGCGGTGCTGTCGGGGCATGGCCTTCGTCTCAGACTGGACCGCGCCGGCCCCGTGGCCCCGGCGGTCTTGCGGCTCGCCTGCCTCGACCCTGACCGTGTGGCCGCGGGCGAACGGGAGCTGCAGGCGCCGAATGGCGTCCGCATCGAGATTGTCGACGCGGCATCACCACTGGAAACGCCACGCACCCAGCATGCCTTTGTGGTTCGGCGGCTGACCGAGGGCGACCTCTGGGTGAGCGGACGCGCGGGGATGCTCTACCGCGATCTGCTTCCCGGACGACTGGGCGGAGTGGTGATCGCTTCGCACATTCGCATTCCCACGGCGGGGCCGGTCGACGACTTGGTGCACTTCCACGACGTCGGGTTCCAGCTGATCTTCTGCGTCCGGGGCTGGGTCCGGGTAGTCTACGAGGATCAGGGGCCGCCCTTCGTTCTGAAGGCGGGCGACTGCGTCACCCAGCCGCCTCGAATCCGGCACCGGGTCCTGGAGGCGTCGGAGAATCTACAGGTGATCGAGGTGAGCGCACCCGCCGAGCACCTGACCACCATCGATCACGCGATGGAACTGCCGACCGCGTCCTTCAAACCAGAGCGCACGTTCGGGGGACAGACCTTCTGCCGGAGCCAGGCGGAGAAGGCGGTCTGGTCGGAGTGGCGGCGGCCCGGTTTCAAAGCGCGGGAGACCGGCGTCGGCGCTGCCTCCGCGGGTGCGGCCTCCTTGCGGGTGGCGCGGGCGGTCGGCGGCGACCAAGAGAGGTGGACCAGTCACACCGCCGATGTCCTGCTCGGCTTCGTCTGGTCAGGTGCCATGACCATTCGCACCGAAGGACAGGGCGCCGAGGCTCTGCGTTCCGGAGATTCCTTCGCGATTCCGCCCGGGATGAAGACCGCGCTCACCAACTGTTCCGCGGACCTGCAGCTTCTCGAGATCTCCCTGCCCGCGGTCTTCGACACCATCGAGCACGGCGCCGTCGAGTTCTAAGTCACCGCCGCCTGGGCCTGGAACCGCGGATCCCGCCAGGCGCCGCTGCGCAGGACGCTTTCCAGGCGATCCACCGCGTCCCACACGTCGCTGAACCGGGTGTAGAGGGGCGCGAAGCCGAAGCGCAGGATATCCGGAGCCCGGAAGTCGCCGATCACCTCCCTCTCGATCAGGGCCTGCATGATCGCGAAACCGTCGCTTGGGTGAGCGAAGCAGACCTGGCTTCCCCGCTCCGAGGCGGCGCGCGGCGTGACCAGAGTCAGACCATACCCTGGACATCGCGACTCAACGAGGTCGATGAACAATCCGGTGAGGACGATCGACTTCTCGCGAAGGGCCTCGAGCCCGCCCAAAGCCTCGGCGGCCTCAAAGACATCGACGCCGGTCTCGAGAGCCGTGAGCGACAGAATTGGCGGCGAGCCGCACAGGAATCGGGACACGCCGGGCGCGGGCCGATAGTCGGAGTTGAACTCGAAGGGCGCGGCGTGACCCAGCCATCCCGACAGCGGCTGGCGCAACTGTTCGCGGTCCATCCGCTCGGTGTGAGCGGGGTTGGCCCAGACGAACGCGGGCGCGCCGGGGCCGCCGTTTAGATACTTGTACCCGCAGCCCACCGCGAAATCCGCGGCGGCCCCACCCTCGCCCTTGAGATTCACCGGGAAGGCGCCGACCGAGTGCGACAGGTCCCAGACCATCAGGGCGCCCGCATCGTGAGCGGCGCGGGTCACCTGATCCATGCGGTGCCGGCGGCCGGTCCGATAGTTCACCTGGGTCAGAAGAAGCACGGCCACCCGGTCGTCGAGTCGGGCCAGGAGTTCGTCGGAGTCGACGAGAGCGAGTTTCAGGCCTCGTTCCCGGCACAGGGTGTCCGCGATGTAGAGATCGGTGGGGAAATCGGTCCGATCGGCCAGGACAAGGCGGCGGTGCGGCGCGTCGGCCTTCATCAGGGTGATGGCGGCGCCCAGAACCTTGTGGACATTGACCGAGGTCGAATCCGCGACCATAACCTCGCCGGGCCCGGCGCCCACGAGCGGCGCGATCTTGTCGCCCACTCGGTGTGAGAGATTGATCCAGCCGGCGGTATTCCAACTACGGATCAGGCCGCGGCCCCACTCGGCCTCCACCACCTGTTGAATCCTGGCTGAAGTGGCGCGGGGCAGGACTCCGAGCGAGTTGCCGTCAAGGTAGATCAGCTTCCGGGCATCGGCGTCCTCCATGTTGAAGTGCGCCCGCATCGAGGCCAGACCGTCCTTCGCGTCGAAGTCCAGGCAGTCGCTTCTGGTCGTGGTCATGGCGCTCCTGAATATCACACCTGCGGTCGCGCCGCACGCTGGGGTCCGGCCCGACCGCGGTCCCGGCCATTCGGAAGTCGTTTCGGCGAGGCCAGAGGCGTCCGACACCACCGGCCAAAAAGACTATGGTTGAGCGGCCCCTTCGCCCCAAGCATGACCTGTCCCCGCTGCTCCGCCCCGAACGACGACGCGGCCCTCGATTGCCCGTCCTGCGGGATCATCTTCGCGAAGTGGCGGGCGCCCTTCGCGGTGGCGCCTCCCTCTGCGGCGACCGGGGCATCGGCGCGACCCACCCCCTTCGCGCCGCCCCTCTCGGCCTTTCGGAATCCGCCGCCACCCCAACAGACTCTCGGGATCACCCACCCGGGCTGGAAAGCGGCCGCCATCGGCCTGGTCATGGCCCTGGCCCTCACCTACTTCCCGTTCCTCTCCTTCATCCTCTCGCCCCTCACCACCATG